>JBKHES010000011.1:0-35202 GCA_046540695.1 Desulfobacterales bacterium | reverse complement strand
AAAACCCCGGAAAAAGACGGTGGTAATACCGAAAGAACATGCGGTGTTCTGGCTTATCAGGGAAGACGAAAACGGCCGCCTGGCAATCAAAACAGGCGGCCGTTTTCAAGTTATCAGTGAAAAATGAACTAGATCTTTCCTCTTTCCCGGGCTATGCGCAGGTAGGTTTCCATGCCGGATTCAGGGGGTACATACAGGCTTTCTTCCGGCTTTTTCACAAGAGACATTGCCTCAGTGGGGCAGGTTGTCACGCAGAGGCCGCAGCCGATGCACCTGTTGTCGTTGACCCTTGCGGTATCATCCACCATGGCGATTGCCTCCATCTGGCAGCGCTCCAGGCAGGTTTCGCAACCTGAGCAGAGATCCTGGTCAACAGTGGCGTAATAATTGTTCTTTACAGCTTCAGCCGGGCTGTCCTGGAGTTTTAAGGATCTTAACATGCCGCAGCAGCATCCGCAGCAGCTGCACATACCCCCGACATGCTGGGAATTAAACGGCTGCATCACCAGGCCTGCCTCGTCGTTTTTGCGGATTATCTCCTTTGCCTCCTGCCTGTCTATGTATCTTCCCATGCCGTTGTCCACGTAATATGCAGCATGCGAACCGAAAAGAAAGCAGGTTTCCAGGGGCCTGTCGCATCCCTTGCCCGCCTTTTTTCCCGTGGTCCTGCAGATGCATGGAGCCACTGCTATTTTCTTCTGGTCATCGATTATTTTCATGGCGTCTTCGTACGGGGCAATGGGCCACTGGGCCACGATTTCGCTGTTGATGGGTATGGAGCGCATTACCGGTGTGGACCAGGACTGAAAGGTTCTGCCCAGCGCTTCCATGTAATAGGTTTCGAGCTCACGGGCAAGTTTTTCGTCAACACGGTTGAGCTGGAATTCGTAAATCCCCACCACAAAGGGCACAGCAGCGTACCTGACCATTTCGCCCTTTTTCTGCCTGAACAAAAGCCCCCTGGAGGCCATGTCTTCCAGGTGCTCCGCTGTTTCGCCCGGCGGCAGTTCAAGGCGGGAAGCAACGTCTTCAGGCGCCTCCAGCATCGGGGTCATCATAAGAAACATCCTGGCGTCAGCCTCTGAAAAAAGTCGCTTTAATATGCTGATCTCAACTCCGTCTTTCGTGGCCGGAAACCCGGTTGACATGTCGTCGAGCCGCTGGCGGAGCTGTTCGTATATATCGCTCATGTGCCCTCCTTGCAGTGAAGTGATTATTTTTATTTTTATATATTGAGGTTGGGTTTTAATGTCAACAATAATAAAACGAACGTTCGTTTTATTATACGCCACCCGCCAGATCCACGTAGTTCCACGGCGGGGCATCAAGGGATCGTCCGGTGCCCGGCCAGGGCCAGCCTGCAGGCAGTGGCGGGGAAAAGCGCATTCGATGCCTGCCCGTGGGATGGTCAAAACATAGCTCTTTTGCAAAAAGGGCAAGCTGCCTTTGGGCCATGGGTCGCGAGGCTCCGTAACGCAGGTCTCCTGCCACCGGAAAGCCCATGTTTG
Organism: Desulfobacterales bacterium; assembly: GCA_046540695.1. Lineage (GTDB taxonomy): Bacteria > Desulfobacterota > Desulfobacteria > Desulfobacterales > Desulfosalsimonadaceae > Desulfosalsimonas. The sequence continues at coordinate 33,694 of JBKHES010000011.1, read as the reverse complement.
CAAGCTGGGCACGTATCTGGTGGTGGCGGCCGGTCACCAGGTCTATCTCGAGGAAACTCCTGTAGTTTCCCCTGTCTATCACGCGGTAGAAAAGAACCGCCCGCCTGCTGTTTTCCGCTGCAGGATCGACTATCACGCTGGTGGGCCCGCGCCGCTGAATGCTGTCTGAAAGCCTGCCACGATCCCCGGGCACCACTCCTTCTACCACGGCAAGATACTTTTTTTCCACCGTACCTTCACGGAACTGCCCTGCAAGCCTGGAGGCGGCCTTGGATGTTCTGGCTAACACGGTCACGCCCGCCACCGGACGGTCCAGGCGGTGTACAGGGGCGAGAAAAACATTTCCCGGCTTTTGATAACGGACTTTGACCCACTGCTTTGCAAGATCCAGCAGGGACGCATCGTCCGTGCGATCGCCTTGTATGAGAAGCCCGGATGGTTTATATATAACAAGGAGATGGTTGTCTTCGTAAAAAACAGGCCATTTCGGATTTAAAAAATAGTTGGAAAAATCGTTCATAATCAGGAATCAGCAAGCCTGCAGGGCTCAGGGATTGACAAGCCGGTAAAAAGTAATTTTTACCGGCTGTGTTAAGTGTTAAGTGGTTAAGTGTTTAACTAAAATCAAAAACTTATTTTTTTTTCAGAAAAAAAACTGATCCCGGCCGCAGGGTTTCCTTCCTGCCCAAATACCGCCGAGGCGGCGCAGATTTTTTTTAAGTTTCCATCAGAGATTAAATGAAAAACTACAAACTGTCAAAAAACCTCGATGAAACCGGGAAATACGGCCCGGAAAGCATGGACCGGCTGCTTGGCGGCTGCGGAATAGAGCTGACACAAAACCAGCTTTCCCTGCTCTGGAAGTATCACAAGCTTTTGCGAAGATACAATCCGGAATTGAATCTTACCAGGATTCACAGGTTTGAAAACATGGTTTTAAAGCTGTATGCAGACTCTATTCTTCCCATGCGGTTCACGGAAATGCCTTCGCCCCTGCTCGATATAGGCACCGGCCCTGGAATGCCGGGAATTCCCCTTAAGATAGCCTGCCCGCAAACAGAGATGGTGCTCGCCGAAAGCCGCAGGCACAGGGTTGATTTTTTGAAAACTGCAGTCGGGGAACTGGGGCTGGACGGAGTAAGCATATACGGCCATGCAGTGACGCCGGGTTATGAACAGCCCGCAGGGGGTGTTATTACAAGGGCGGTGGAGGATATAGTAAAAACCCTTGAGCGTATAAAGGGATGCCTGGAAAAAAACGGGCTGGCGATATTCATGAAGGGTCCGCACTGCGACGGCGAAATAGCCGCCGCAAAAGAGGCGGAAAAAGGAAGATTCAGTCTTATAGGAGATACTGCATATCAGATTCCCGGCACATCGCACAGCAGGCGCCTGGTCGTATTCCGGCGCATGGATGCCCCGCCCCGGAGGCAAAGGGAAAAAGCAATGCAAAGACATCCTGTCCGTGTTATCGAAAGCGCCCAGAACCCTGCTTTCAAGGAGATGAAAAAGCTGCTTGCCGGCAGGGGGGCAAAAAAACACCAAAAAGCTCTGATCTCTGGAACAAAGCAGGTAAATGAAATCCTGTCCGCCTTCGCCGGGCGCTGCCTTGCCTGGATTTCAAAATCAGACAGACAGCCGCCGCCGGACTCGCTCCCAGGGCATGCGGCATGGTACCAGCTGGAACCAGGTCTTTTTGATCAGCTTGACGTAATAGGTACAAAAGCGCCGCTGCTTGTGGTGAAAACCCCGGAAATCCCGGAATGGGACCCTCAGCATGGGTTTCCGAGGGGATGCAGCGTACTTGTGGCCTTCCAGGACCCGGAAAACGTGGGCACGATTATCCGCTCTGCCGCGGCATTCGGCGCGGACACCGTGATAATGCTCGCGGAAGCGGCCCACCCGTTTCATCCCAGGGCAGCGCGGGCCTCGGGAGGGGCCGTGATGCATGTGCACATGATGCAGGGGCCTTCCATCAAGAACCTGCCGCAAGACCTGCCCCTGGTGGCCCTTTCAGTGGAAGGCGAGCCGATCCATGAATTTGAATTTCCTGAGACCTTCGGCATTCTGCCCGGAATAGAAGGTCCGGGAATTCCTGATAAACTCCGGGCGCACGCGGTATCAATACCGATCCGCCCGGAAATAGAATCCCTTAATGCGGCCGCGGCCGCATCCATTGCACTTTACGCCTGGTCGCTGAAAAAAACTGACCGTGAACGGAAATGACAGAGCCGGGAAAAAACTGAAACAACACGGAGAACCAATGTTTCCGCCCGCAACCAGAAAAGAACTCCGGGCCCTGGGCTGGGACGCTCTCGACATAATACTTGTCACCGGAGACAGCTGGATTGACTCGCCTCATATAGGAGCCGCGGTGATCGCAAACGTTCTGCTGGACAAGGGCTGGCGCGTGGGAGTGATCCCCCAGCCTGATATATCAGGTGATTCAGACATCACCCGCCTTGGAGAGCCTGAACTGTTCTGGGGGGTTACGGCAGGGTGCATGGACTCCATGGTGGCAAACTACACAGCAGCAGGAAAAAGGCGCAAAAACGACGATCTTACGGCAGGCGGACAAAACACCCGCAGGCCGGACCGCGCGGTGATCGCGTATACAAACCTGATCCGCAGGTATTTCAAGCAAACCAAACCGGTGGTCCTCGGCGGCATGGAAGCCAGCCTGCGCAGGATCTCGCACTATGACTGGTGGTCGGACAAGGTGCGGAGAAGCGTGCTGTTTGACGCAAAGGCGGACCTGCTCGTTTACGGAATGGCTGAAAAAACCCTGCCGGAACTGGCACGGCATTTAAAATCAGGAAAAGACATAACCGGACTGCGCGGCATCTGCTATATCTCGAAAACCAGACCTGAGGGCTTCACGGAACTGCCGTCCCATGAAGATGCGGCCGCTGACAAAACAGCCTTTACAAGGATGTTTCACACCTTCTACAAAAACCTGGATCCCCTGAAAGGCCGGGGCATCTGCCAGCTCCAGGACACCCGGTACCTGGTGTGCAACCCGGGCCAGCCGCCCTTGACCAGCAAGGAGCTTGACCGGGTACACGAACTTGACTTCAAAAGAATGCCTCACCCCGTGCATGACCCGGAGGGAGAAGTCAGGGCCATGGATACAATAAGGTTTTCCATTCCCTCTCACAGGGGCTGCTATGGTGAGTGCCATTTCTGCGCAATAACAGCCCACCAGGGAAAAACCGTGATCAGCAGAAGCAGGGAATCCATAATAAGGGAGGCAAAGGTGCTGACCGGGCACCCTGGATTCAGGGGTGTCATCACGGACGTTGGCGGCCCCACTGCAAACATGTATGAAATAGAGTGCGAAAAAAAATTCACAAAAGGAGCATGCCGAAACAAGCGGTGCCTGGGCGAAAAAGTATGCAAAGAACTCCCGGTCAGCCATGAGCCCCAGATCAGGCTTCTGCGGGAGCTAAAAAACATCGCCGGAGTCAGGCACGTATTTGTGGGCTCAGGGATCAGGCATGACCTGGTGCTTGCGGACAAGGACCACGGCAGGGCCTATCTCGGGGAAATAATCGCCTCTCACGTGTCCGGCCAGTTGAAAATCGCCCCTGAACACTCAAGCGACAAGATTCTTTCCCTGATGGGAAAACCCGGGGCAGAGACAGCCAGGAAGTTTATCTCCCTGTTCAGGCAGACAGCAGAAAAACTCAATCCCAGATGCCATCTTACCTGTTATTTCATAGCAGCCTACCCGGGTTCAACCATGGAGGACATGAAGGAGGTGCGAAGGTTTGCCAAAAAAGAACTGGGGTTTATCCCCGAACAGATACAGGTTTTTACCCCCGCACCCTCCACTGCAGCGGCCCTGATGTATTACACTGAACACAGCTTTCCTGAGCAGCGCCCTTTATACGTGGAAAAAAATCCCTTCCGCAGGCAGAAGCAGAAAGATATTGTTCAGGGGAAAATTTCCGGTCGAAAGTCAAAGGGCAAAACCTGATATTATATTTTTACATACATATGAATACAAAAATATACATCAAAACCAGAACAAAAACCCTTCCCCGGAAAAACATCCCTGAAAAATAATTATTAATTTTAAGGACTTGTTGAATCCGGGCTTTCTGTGCCCCAAAACCGGCATCTTTTTTGCAGACTTTGTATAATCATAGAAAATCAATTCCGGGGGAAGAATAAAAAGTTCAAGATCAGGGCCTGCGCAATTTCAAAGAATGCAGTGTACTTAACCGTAGGCGAAATTCCGGGAAATTGCGCGTAACGCAGATATTGGACATTTTACGGCACCATCAAACTTAATCAACCATAAACGGGGGAAACAGGGCAAATGAAATACGTCGAACGAGTCCTGGAAAAGCTAAAGGAAAAAGAGTCTGTCGAACAAAAATTCAGGCAGCTCGACGAACAGATAATTTCAACTCTCTGTTTCAAGGACTTCTTCGAGCACCTGATCTCGGAGATGATATGCATTTTCGATACTCCCTACATCTGGGTGACTGTGATAGAAGAAACGCGGCTGGCCGATCTTGTAAAACAAGCTGAACAATCACTTTCCCTAAAAGCCAGGGCCGGCTTTATAACAGAAAATGAATACAGCCGCCATCTAACCGACCATGCGGCGCCGGTGCGGGTTTCAGAAACAGGGACGTTTTCCTCCTTTTTCCCTGAACACGGCATCTACCCTGTTAAGTCAATGACATTATGCCCGGTAAGAATCGACGGACAAACCGTGGGTACCCTAAATTTCGGGGACCTGTCTCCCTCCAGGTTCGCCTCTTCGCCGGAAATCCAGATGCTTGCCGGCGCCGCACTCAAAATCTCGCTGTGCCTTTCCAATATTGCAGCCCATGAAGAACTAAGCCTGCTAGCCGGCATCGAGGGCCGGGTCAGTCAGTCAGGAAGACTCTACCCCATAGACACGGGAAGGCAGCAAAACACGGCCAAGCAAACCGCCTGACCGTCAGTTCAACAAGGCATTTTCCCTCCACTGCTGCAGAATTTTTTCATGCGGACCCGGCCTTTAATTGCATGTTGTCCAAACTCCCTTCTTGACAAAATTCATGTATCGGGTAAAACTTGTTTACATCATGTAAGTAAGTTTTACTTTGCTTTAATCATGCACCTTCAGGCCGAGATTTAAATGGATATTCAGCAATTGCCCAGGCAGGTTCCCCCGGGACAGATAAAGATAGAAAACGCCCTTCGAACCCTGCTGGAGCAAAAGGACTTCAACTCCATTACAACCGCGGAGATAGCCCGCACATCAGGTGTGAACGAAGCACTGATCTACCGTTACTTCAAGGACAAACGTGGCCTGCTCCACCATGTCCTGGCTAACGACCTGAGGGCTTTCGTACTCAGAATAAAAACCGGCATGGAAGATTTCAGCGGCGCACTGGAAAAGCTGCACAGCCTTATCCGCGGCCATATCCAGTATTACGCTGAAAACCGGATATTTGCCAAGATACTGCTGCTCGAAGTCAGAAACTACCCTGCCTATTTTGAAAGCGAAACCTACAGAATCGTCCAGGACTACGGAAAAATGATCCTGGAGCTCATAGAAACAGGGGTGAAGGCCGGAGATATCCGCGGCGACATCCCCCCTTACAGGATACGCCAGGTGGTCCTCGGCGGAATTGAGCACCTGTGTTTGCCCGGTATAATTTTTGGAGACAATATACCCGCGGATCAATACGCGGAAGACCTGTGCGAGATAATTTCGCACGGGGTTTCAAACAAAAAACGCAAGGAGGCCTGAAAAATGGAAATCAAGGGCAGCACTTTCATTGTAACCGGAGGCGCATCAGGGCTGGGGGAGGCCACAGTGCGCGCCCTGGTAAAAGACGGGGGAAGGGCGGCAATATTTGACCTCTCGGATGACCGGGGCAGCGCCCTGGCAGAAGAGCTCGGAGATGCAGCCATTTACTGCAGCACTGATGTTGCGGATGAAAACTCTGTCCAGGACGGGGTTGCAAAAACAGTGGAAGCCTTCGGCGCCATTCACTCGGTTGTCAACTGCGCCGGCATAGGCATTCCTGCAAAGGTGGTGGGCAAAAAAGGGCCGATGCCCCTTGATAAGTTCACCAAGGTAATCCAGGTAAACCTTGTAGGCGCATTTAACGTCACCCGGCTTGCAGCAGCCCGCATGATGGAAAACGAGCCAAACACCGAGGGCGAACGGGGAGTGGTTATAAATACTGCATCTGTTGCCGCATACGAAGGCCAGGTCGGCCAGACCGCATATTCCGCCTCCAAGGCAGGAATTGTGGGCATGACACTTCCAATGGCAAGGGAATTTGCAGACTCGGGTATACGCGTGGTCACAATCGCACCCGGCCTGTTTGACACACCCATGTTTGCAGCTCTGCCTGAAAAAGCCCGCGAATCGCTGGAAAAGCAGCTTCCGTTTCCTCCGCGATTCGGCAGGCCCTCGGAATTTGCAATGATGGTTGGCTCAATTCTCGGCAACCCGGTTTTAAACGGCGAAACCATCCGCCTGGACTCAGCCATGAGGATGCAGGCCAGGTAAGGAAAGAAAAAAATTCTGCCGGGAGGAAAAACAATGAGAAAAGTAGCGGTCATAGGCACCGGGCACACTGACTTTACAGCCGAGGCCCCTAAAACCGAGATTGAAATGTTCTGCGAGGCTGCCACAGAGGCAATGGCGGAATGTCAGCTGGGCCCGGGCCGCATTCAGGCGCTTTACTGCGGAAACGTGTTCGGCGATTTTGCCGAAGGCCAGGGCATGATCCAGTCCTATATCGCAAACGAACTGGGAATGCACCACGCGCCTGCCACCAGGTTCGAGGGTGCATGCGCATCAGCAACCGTTGCAATAAGGGACGCATTCATGTGGGTGGCTTCCGGGTTCTACGACATTGTACTGGCGGGAGGAACGGAAAAGGCAACCGCCATGGGCACCCCCCTTGCCACCAGGACCTTTGCCATGGGAACTGACGCCAAGTACGAGTTTGCACCCGGGCTTACATTCCCGGGGTTTTTCGCCCTTCTGGCACATCTTTATGCACACACCCACGGGATTTCCATGGAACAGTTAAGGCACCAGATGTCGCTTGTTTCCGTTCAGTCCCATTTCTACGGTACGAAAAACCCGCACGCACAGTTCAAACACAAGGAAATAACAGAAGAGCAGGTCTCAAAAGGATTCGTGGTTGCATCACCGCTGCGGCTTCTTGACTGCTGCCCGTTTTCAGACGGCGCGGCAGCCCTGATTATTGCCTCCGAAGACGCGGCGCGCAAGCTGACGGAGAAACCTGTTTTCATAACCGGCGTGGGCCAGGCATCCTCGCCGCGCTTAAGCGCCCAGGCACCTTACCTGCCCAGGATCCGGGCCAGGGAAATCGCGGCAAAGCAGGCATACGACATGGCCGGCAAAGGCCCTGACGATATTGATGTCTGCGAACTGCACGACTGCTTCAGCATTGCCTCAATCATAGCCGCGGAAAACCTTGGTTTTGCTGCAGAAGGCCAGGGAGGCCGCCTCTGGGAAAACGGGGATACGAAGATCAACGGGAAAATCCCCGTAAATATCTCGGGCGGGCTCAAGGCCAAGGGCCATCCGATCGGCGCCACCGGAGCCTCCCAGACCTGCGAGATAGTAAGGCAGATCAGGGGCGACCTGGCTGATACCGGCAGGCAGGTGGACGGCGCAAAAACCGGCCTGGTGGACACCCTCGGAGGAGACGGCATAATCGCCAACCTTGTACTTGAAAAAGGATGGTAAAAAACAGGCAGCCGCAAGCAGCCGTTAAAACCAGACAGGATTTTTCAGGCACCCCAGGAGAATCGCCATGGAATACAAGCTTCCTTTCAAAGAATATCACAAGGCACTGATGAAAAACAGGCTCACGGGTTTGAAATGCAGCCAGTGCAAAGCGGTCACCTGCCCTCCGCAGATGAGCTGCAGGAACTGCAGCTCTTATGACCTGGAAGTAACGCAGCTTTCGGGAAAGGGCAGGATAACCTCCTATACAACGATTTTTGTGGCACCCGAAGGCAGGGAAAGCGAGGCCCCCTACACGGTCGTGCTCGTGGAGCTCGAAGAAGGCCCCTGGATCATGGGCACCCTTTATGACACCGACCCTGAAAAGGCAGACATGGATTTGATAGGCAGGCAGGTTGAGTTCGGCTCCAGGCTCTTTGCAGGGGACAAGTACTCGGACGGCCCGATTGCAAGACCTGCGTTCAGGTTTGCAGAAAAACAGTAAAAGCGGCCCTGTTTAGCGGGCGGGATTTTTCCCGCCCGCTAAACAACAGAAATTTACCCGCCGAAAGCAGCCTCGGGAATATCCACTACCGCTCCGCAGTCAGCCTTGATGGCCTTAATCCTTCCCATGGTAACAGGCAGGATTGACTCGATGAAATAAAACGCGGACTGCACCTGACCCTCGTAAAACGCCGCGTTCCTGTTTTTCCGGATTTTTTCCTCACGCGCCTTGTCTTCGGCGCCCGCCAGCTTTTCGAGTTTCGGCTCGGCCACTGCAGCCCTCCACAAGAGCATCCATGCCATGATGGTATCTCCCGTGACATCGAGAAACGGCATGGCATTGGAGAATGCAACCTTGAATCTTTCGGAAGACGCGGTTTTTCCGATATGCATGGCCGCGTCCCCCAGGCTATTTACCGCATTTTCCACCTCGGCTGCCAGGCTTTCCAGACGGGGGAGCTTTTTGGCTTCCTGTACGGTTTTTATCATCTCGCCCAGCAGATTCATGAAAACCGCGCCCTTTTTCATGCCCAGCTTGCGGCCCAGCAGATCCATGGCCTGGATGCCGTTTGTGCCCTCGTAAATGGAATTGATCTTGGAATCGCGCATAAGGCGCTCCACGGGAAAATCCCTGGTGTATCCGTAGCCCCCGTAGCACTGCATTGCAAACACCGTGGACTCAAAGCCCCTATCTGTGCAGTATGACTTTATAATCGGGGTCAAAAGATCCACCAGGTCCTGCAGCCAGGCTCTCTGCTCTTCGTCTGCGGCGCATTCAATTCTGTCAAACAGGTGGGCCACGTAATAGACGAAACTCCGCATGCCCTCGGTGTATGTTTTCATCCACATCAGCATCCGCCTGACGTCAGGATGGCGGATAATTGGCACCTGCGGGGCATCCCTGTTCATCATTTCCTCCGGGTCCCTGCCCTGGAGGCGCTGTCTTGCATAGTCAAGCGCGTAAAGATAGGCGCAGGATGAATTAAAAAGCCCCAGTGCACCCACGCCAAGGCGGGCTTCGTTCATCATGTGAAACATGACACGCATGCCCTTGTTTTCCTCTCCCAGCAGCAGCCCCCTGCAGTTGCCCTTACTGCCGAAGGAAAGCTGGCAGGTGGGGCTTGCATGCAGCCCGAGCTTTTCCTCTATGCCGGTGCACACCACGTCATTGGGCTCTGCCAGTGATCCGTCCTCGTTTACCCATATCTTGGGCACGATAAAAAGGGATATGCCCTTTGTGCCGGCAGGCGCCCCCTCGATTCTGGCAAGGACCGGATGGATTATGTTTTCGGTAAGATCGTGCTCTCCGTTGGTTATAAAAATTTTGTTGCCTGATATGCTGTAGGTTCCGTCTTCGTTTTTTTTCGCGGAAGTAGAAAGGTTTCCCACGTCTGATCCCGCCTCTGGCTCGGTTAGCACCATGGTGCCGCTCCACTGACCGGAATACATCTTTTTAAGAAACATTTCCTTCTGCTTGTCGGTGCCGAAGACCTCGATCATTTTTGCAGCCCCGTGAGTTGCAAACCCGAATGCTCCGAATGAGAAGTCAGCACCCACTATGTATTCCAGTGCCGCCTGGGCAATAAGATGCGGCAGCCCCTGGCCTCCGATTTCCGGATCCTCTGTGAGCGCTATCCACTCGCCGTCGCACATAAGCTTATATGCCCGATGGAAACATTCAGGCTCCTTTACCTGGTTTTTTTCAAACCTAAGGCCCACCCTGTCTCCTTCCTCGTTTACCGGCAGCAGTTCCTTGATCGCGAAGTTGCGCGCCTCTGTGACAACCATGTCGAACATCTTTTTGTTCATGTCGCTGTAGCGCCGGTTTTCAGTCAGCGAGACCGCGTCAAACTGCTCGTAAAGAACAAAATCAACGTCTTTTCTGTCTGCAATTTGCTGTGCCATAATACTTTTCCTCCCGGGTTTTATACGGATACACCATTGAACAATGATAGAATTGATTTTAACGATGTTTTTATATCAAAGTCAACGTAAACGTAAACGTGAATTTTGTTTTACTTGACAATGAACCAGCTAGAAATGTAGTTTTGAACTTTATCCCATTTTATCGCAAAAACAGGGAGGCGCCCATGAAACCCACATCATTGCCCCGGACGGTATTTCTGTTGATGGTATTCTGCCTGACCTTTTTTGCAGCGCTCATGTTTGCACCCGGCGCCGGCGCACAAAACAAAGATGAAATAACTTTTTTTCCGAAATGCGAGTGCGAAATATTCGGCCCGCTTGTGGCTGACCCCAAGGAACCCCGTTTTTTTGCAAGCATACATTACTTTGACAATGATTTCCGGGATTCTTTCACGGGCGCTTCAGTCGGGTACGGCGAGACCTTCGGCCTGATAAGGAAAAACATTGCCCCGGATCACATTTTGCAGTTAAGCATCAGGGGAGGCCTTTTTTCACAGTTCGACATGGAGACCAGCTCTTACAACCTGCTTAATTCAGACTACACCATCGGGGCACTTTTGACCTACCGCTACAGGCAATTCGCCCTGCGCCTGCGCGCATACCACCAGAGTTCTCACCTCGGAGATGAAGAGGCGAAAAAAAACCCTGAGCTTTTGGAGACCGCCACAGGGTTTGACTATGAAGCCGTGGACCTGCTCGCAGCATGGAATCCGGATAAATTCAAGCTATACGCTGGCCCGCATTTCCTTGTAAAAAGGAATCCCAGCGACATTGACCGCTGGGGCTACCAGGCGGGCGTGGAATACCGGGGCACAAAAGAAATCATCCTGGGCTCCTTCCCTGTCGCTGGAATTGATATAAAAGGATTTCAAGATATTAACTGGACCCCGGCATACAGCCTCAAGGCAGGCGTCGATTTTCAGAACCTGGGCACGTCCGGCCGCTCCATCCAGATCATGGCGGAATACTACAACGGGTTTATCCCGTTTGGTCACTACTATGACTATGACATGGAATCCTACGGCCTCGGAGTCTACTTCAGCTTCTAAAAACCAGCCCGGCCCATCTGACCTGAAAAACCCGGGCCCTCTTTTTCCCATGGCACGGAATTTGTATCTGTATGTAAAGATTTCCGTTTTCAAGCCCCGGTCTATCAAAAACAAAAAGAAAGGATGTGCCGTGGAACAAATGGGTTATTCCCTGGTATTTGAAGGACGTGTACTCCCCGGTTTTTCCCGGCGGGAGGTTATAAACCGGGTTGCTGCGCGCCTGGGAAGGAGCCCGGAAAATCTCAGGCCGCTGTTCCGGGACAAACCGGTCACAGTCAGGCAGGGTTTGGACAGGGATAAGGCCCTGGGCCAGCAGAAAATTTTTGCGAAACTGGGCGTGTGCTGCCACGTATGGCCCCGCGAAAAAGAGGAAATGCCGGCCGATTTAACAGATTCCCGCCCGCCCCGGCAAAGTCATCAGTGTCCGAAATGCGGCAGCGGACTGACAAAATTCGGCACCCGGGTGGATGACTGCCCCTTTTGCGGCATAATAATATCCAAGTACCTAAGAGCCAGGCAGCAGGCATAAAAAACCCGGATCCCGAATTTTTCTATTCAGGATATCCGGTTATCTTCCTTATTTCCCTGTAAAGCGGCTCAAGGCGCTTGTACATTTTCTTGTATACGCGCCTGTATAAGTCGTCGTAGAGCTTGTGGGCAGCGGGATCGGGCTCGAACACATCACCGGTATGGGTCATGGCATCAACCGCTGATGCGTAATCAGGATGAAGCCCTACACCGACCGCGGCGTTTATGGCCGCACCCAGCCCGGAGGTCTCGTATACGTGGGGCCTTGACGTGGGAAGGTTGAAAATATCCGCCGTGGCCTGCATGGCGTTTCTGCTCCGGGATCCCCCTCCGGAAACAAGGAGCCGGGTTACGGCAATGCCGGTGCGCTTTTCAACCCGCTCTTTTCCTTCCAGCAGCGCATAAGCCAGGCCCTCGAGTATGGAGCGATACACGTGTCCGCGGGTGTGGATATCCCCGAATCCCAAAATGCTTCCCTTGGCCTCCGGGCCCGGCTTTTTTACTCCGGGCGACCAGTAGGGCTGCAGCATAAGACCCATGCAGCCCGCGGGTATGTCGTCTATTAACCGGTCAAAAAGCACTTCCGCGTCCACTCCAAGCTGCTCTGCCTTTTCCCTTTCCAGGTGGCCGAACTCGTTTTTAAACCAGCTGACCATCCAATAACCCCGGAAAATCTGGATTTCCAGGGAATAATGCCCCGGCATGGAAGCAGGGTAAGGGGGCAGAAGAAAAACAGGCTCAATATACTTGCGGCTGGTGACGTTGAAGGTGGCGGTGGTGCCGTAGCTTACGCATCCCGTGGAAGGCTCCAGGCTTCCGGAGCCTATTACCTCGCAGGCCTTGTCCGCCGCTGCTGCTATAACAGGCAGCCCCTCGGGAATACCCGTTTCGTGCGCCGCAGCCGTGCTTATCAGCCCGAGCCTGCCTCCGGGAGTGACAAGCCTTGGAAGCATATCAGGATCCACAGGCATTGCACGCCATTTCCAGTCCGAATCCCTTGCCCAGGACAGCCGCTTGTAGTCAAAGGGTATGTATCCCACCTGGCAGCCCACTGAATCGGCGAACTCGCCTGTAAGCCTGTAGGTAAGATAACCCGAAAGGAGCAGGTATTTGTGGGTCTTGTTCCAGATCTCAGGCTGATGAGTCCTTATCCAGTTCGCCTCTGCCTCGCGCTGAAGGTAGGCCACTGTACTGCTCAGCCCTGAAAGCCTGAACGCCAGTCCCCAGAGTCCGCCCACCCCGGGCAGGCCGGAGGTCTTTCTCTGGTCCAGCCACGTGATTGCCGGCCGCAGGGGCCTTCCGTCCCTGCCTACGTTGACCACGGTGCCCCGCTGGGTGGTGATTGAAAGGCCGGCTATCCTTTGCCTGTCAACCCGCCTGTCCGACCACATCATCTGACAGGCACGGCACAGCGTATCCCAGTAAAGATCCGGTTCCTGCTCGGCCCAACCCGGTTTTTCCGAATAATAGGGTTCAAAAGGTATCTTGACTATGGCATGCATCCGCCCGGTAAGATCAAAGGCTATAACCTTTATGCTCTGGGTGCCGTTGTCAATGGCCAGAACAAGGTCCTTGCTGTTCATGAGCTCACCCTCCTTCAGGGATTAAAGCGGAACCGAGTGAGCATGGTCCCAGTAGTCCATGTACATGCTTTTTTCGGTCTTCCAGCGGCTCTCGTCCCAATCCAGCACCGGCCTGCACAGCGCCTCTATCCTGTCCAGGTACCTTCGCCCTCCCCGGGGGGAAAGTATTCCCACTCTTACCCGGCGCAGCATGAGATCAGCCAGGTGCCTTATCTGCTCGCTTTCCGCAAGTACCGGCAATTCAGCCCAGAGTGTGAAGGTCCCGGGGATAAAGCACAGATCCTTTTTATCAGCATTCCTGATTATCCGCGAGGCAGCTGATCCGTATCTTCCCGCAAGCCTGCGCCGGAGGCCCGAATCCAGAATCCCGCGGTTTTTGGGCGGCGCTGCTACCGGGTCGAATACCGGTTCGGACATGTCAGGCTCCGCGCCTCCCGGCAGCCATGGTGACGCAGCCTTAAGTGCATCTTCTGCAAGCCTTCTGAATGTGGTCAGCTTGCCTCCCGTAACCGTGACCAGCCCCCGGTCTTTCCAGACCACGTGCTCCCTGGATTCCTGCGAGGGAGGCCTGTCCTTATTGCTCAAAACCGGCCGTATCCCGGAATACGAGGATATGCAGTCCCTGAGCCTCAAGTCCCGGCCCGGAAAGTAGGCCCTGAGACACTCTATCATGTATTGTGCCTCATGCCTGTCCATTACTATCTCACCGTCAAGCCCGCTGCGATGATCAATGTCGGTGGTGCCCAGCATAAGCGCCCCCTCCCACGGGATTATGAACAGGGGCCTGCCGTCGTCGGGGTGGATGAGGGTTACTGCCTGATAAACCGGCAGCCGCCAGACGGGAAGCATGAGATGGCTTCCGCGAAGCGGGCGAAGGTGCAGGTCCTTTGCTGGCGAGGAATGCAGGGTCTCCGCCCAGGAGCCTGTGGCGTTTATAACCGCGGGGGCGGAAACGGTTCTTTCCGCACCGGTTTCCTCGTCGCGGAGCCTTACACCTGAAACCGACTCGTCCTCGTTTCTGCGGATCCCGGTTACCATGGTATAATTAAGGGCTGAGGCGCCCTTTTGCACGGATTCGTTTATTAGCCGCAAAACCAGCCTGGCATCGTCCACCTGGGCGTCCATGAACCTGAAGCCGCACTCCAGGCCGAGGTTGTTAAACCCCGGAACCATCTCGCAAAAAGCCTCTGCATCGAAGCAGGCATGATACCTGCTTCGGGCCATAAGGTCATATAAGCTCAGCCCGGCCCTGAGACTCCACCTGCCCGGCCCCCTGTTTTTATAAACAGGCATCAGGAATCCAATGGGCTCAACAAGGCCCGGGGCCTCATTTAAAAGCCTCTGGCGGTGGCGCACAGACTCCCGGGTCAGGTGCACGCGGCCCTGCCTTAAATACCGCAGCCCTCCGTGGACAAGTTTTGAAGACCTGCTTGAAGTGCCCCACGCAAAATCGTTTTTTTCCACCAGCAGCACCCTGAGGCCCATCCGGACAGCTTCCCTTAAAACCCCGGCACCTGTTATGCCGCCTCCCACAACAATCAAGTCCCAGGACTCTGAAATATGATCAAGCCTCATATAACCCTCCGGCTAATCCACAAGTTTTCCGGGATTCATCCGCTGGTCCGGATCAATGCGGGCGCTGATACTGCGCAGCAGGTCTATGCCCAGATCCCCCTTCTCGGCTGACAGATACTGCTTGTGGTCCGTGCCCACCCCGTGCTGGTGGCTGATCGTGCCGCCCGCCTCGACAATGGCCCGACTGGCTGCGCTCTTGATGGCGTGCCAGCGCTCAAGGGTTTCTTCTGCAGTTTCGGCAAGCCGGAAAAGATAAGTGGTGTAAATACTCGATCCGCTGGAATAGACATGGGAAAGATGAGTGAAAACGTGAACTTTTTCATTTTTATCTAAAAGCGCGCGCCTTATGGATTCCTGTATTTCATTGACCGTGTGATTCACCCGGTCCCATGTAACGGCAGTCTCCAGGGTGTCGACTGCATATCCCATGTCCCAGAGCGTGTTTCGAAGATAGGGTGCCGTAAACCTTGTCTTTTTCCAGGCCTTTCCCATGGATTTTCCTACTGCAACCCCGCGGTGTTTTTTGATGATAAGCCCCGCCATCTTCCTGCCTGCTGCCGCGATTGTGCGCGGGCCTATAATGCCCATGAGCATCATGCACCATGCACTGTCATGCAGCCCCCTGACTCTGAGGTATTTTTTAAGAAATCCTATTTCCTTTTCGCGTCCTGCCAGAAGCAGGTTGGTCATGGTTTCTTCCGGATTGCTGAGCCTGATCATTGAAAGCGGAAGATCAGATGCTGCAAGCTCGCGCGCCGCTGATACCGCGGCATTCCATGACGGGAAAAACACCCCGTGAATGTCGTCTATTTCCGGCACCCTTCGCACGCGCACTTTGGCCCGTGTCATAACACCCATTCGGCCTTCTGAGCCCATAAAAAGATGCCGCAGATCCGGGCCTGCGGATGAAGCAGGAAAAGGTGGAAATTCAAGCACTCCTGCCGGAGCAATCACACTTGCTCCAGCAAAAAGATCCTCGATGCGACCGTAATAACGGGACTGCTGACCGCTGGAACGCGTGACAACCCATCCGCCGAGGGTGGAATAGTCAAATGACTGGGGATAATGTCCCAGGGTATAGCCCCTTGCCTTAAGGGCGGCCTCCAGATCCGGGCCGGCAACGCCTGCGCCGAATTCAGCAAGCCTGCTTTCCGGTTCGAAGACTGTCAGCTGATTCAGGCGCTCCAGTGAAACAGACAGCACCGGTGCCTCGGTTTCAGGAACGTCAAGATGCCCCACAACGCTTGTGCCGCCGCCGTATGGAATCACAATCATCCCGTTTTTATCAGCAAATGAAAGCACGTCCCCGAGCATTTCCTCTGAGTCCGGGCGGGCAACCGCATCAGGAAACCTGCTCAGTGTGCCGAACCGCATACCCACCCAGTCGGGCAGGCTCTGGCCGTGGGAATGATCAAGGCGCCGGCCCGGATCAGTTGACACGAGTTCTTCGTCTCCCGGAGCACGCGCAGGCGGGACATCTTCAATGAGTTTCTCCCTGGGACAGCTGCTGCCCGGAGCAGGCGGCCCCACCGATTCCTCCAGCATTTTGAGCGCAGCCGGAGGGACCTCTTTTTCTATACCCTCATCTCCCCAGCCGTTCCATCGCCTCATCTGAACTCTCCATGTTTGAAGGGATTATCTGTTTCCATATGACAATGCTTTGCTCCATTGCCTTCCTAACCACGCGCTCCACGCTGTCTCCTCCTTTTTTTATGGCAGAATCAAGCTCGTCATAAAAACGCATGGATGCGTTTCTGGCCTGCTGATGCGAAAAATAAAATCGTGCCATGTAATCAAAAATGGCATGGAAATCATTTAAAATCATATGATATACGGGATTTTGTGAAAGCCTTGCCATTCGGGCCTGCAGCCCCCAGTCATATTCCGCGAACTCCGGGCCCGCCTCTGAAAGCAGGCTTCTTTGGGCAAGAAAACCCTGCAGATCCCCCGGGGAGGTATCTGCGGCGGCCCTTGCGACAGGCGGCAGCATTACCACCCGGAAATCAAGAAGATGCATTATCAGACTACCAGGCACCAGGTCACTGTGGCTGACCAGCGTGCCAAGCAGGGCAAGGCCGCCGGTTTCCCAGTAATTATTCACAGTGGTGGACCTTCCGTGGCGGATCGTGATCCACCCCTCGGCCTCCAGGCGATGCAGGGCCTCTCTTACGGTGGGCCTTGTAACACCCAGTTGTTCCGCAAGCACGCGTTCTGAAGGCAGGCCTGCGCCCCGGGGATAAGTGCCGTCAAGCATGGCTGCTATCAGCCTGTGCTTGGCGTGCCTTGCAGGGCGAAACGGCACGCCGTCTTCATTGCCGGTTTTCATCACAGAAAAACCGGCGCTTTTTTCATTGTTTACAACAGACCTCAAAATCATCCTCCTCCCTAATGGTAAGAGGTCATACCAGTTAGGCTGAATTTGTCAAACTTTTTCTGTGCCGGGTCAATAATGTCTTAGCTTCCGCACATCTGCTGCTAAAGGCCCGCAGAATCAAGACCCAGTTTGCCGCGCCGGTTTTCTATGTGCCCGCGGATAAGCACTGCAGCCTTTTCAGGATCAGGCTCAACAGCAAAGGCAGCGCCAGCCACCTGTTCGAGGCCCTTGGTTAGAAGCTCCACCACGTTCATGCTGCCTGCAATTGGCGGCATGGGGCCAAGAACCGTGTAGATTCCTGATGCTACAGCGTATGCGCCTATGGCAACTGCTTTTTCTGAATACCACTCAGGGGCTGCCCCTGCCAGGGGAAGGTCGCTTATATCGGTTCCAAGTGCGTTTGCAAGGGCCGAGGCCAGCACAAGGATCCGCACGTTGTCAACGCAGCTGCCGAAATGAAGCACCGGCGGAATGCCGAGTGATCCGCACACCTCCCTTAATCCCGGGCCCGCATAAGAGATCGCCTCGTTTACCTTAAAGCCGGCCTTTGCATTGGCAACCGCGGCACACCCGGTGTCCACGACCAGGACATCGTTTTCAATGAGCCTTTTTGCAAGGGTGACATGGCCGTAGTCATGCTTTATTTTCGGATTGTTGCATCCGACAATGCCGGCAGCTCCCCGGATCTTTCCAGCCTTTATCGCGTCTATCAGGGGGTCAGGCGTGCCTCCCAGGGCCCCGAGCACCGCTTCCACGGAAAATCCGCCGATCGAGTCAAGGGGCTCGACAGGGATAAAAACCGAACCCCGGTTTGAGTAGTTCTCAACAGCGCTTTTCACCACTTCAACTGCTTTTTCCCGCGCGTTTTCGGGATGGAACTCCACGTGCTCCATTCCCGGAAAACGGGCCTTGTCGCTGGTGCTTACCATCTTTGTGTGATAGCAGGACGCAACCCTTCCAAGCGACGGCATGATGCACTGGTAATCAACTATCATCATGTCCACCGCGCCGGTGGCGATTATGAGCTCGGTCATAAGGTGGTTTCCCGCCATCGGGATACCGTGGCGCATCAGCAGCTCGTTTCCCGTACAGCAGACCCCGCATAGGTTAATGCCTTTTGCGCCCTTCGATTCAGCCAGTTTTAAGATTTCAGGGTCCCGGCAGGCAGCCAATACCATCTCTGATACAACAGGGTTGTGGCCGTGGACCACCACGTTGACCTGGTCTTCTTTCAACACGCCGGCATTAACCTTTGAGGCAGAGGGCTTCGGCGTGCCGAAAAGGATGTCTGACACCTCGGTTGCTATCATGGAGCCGCCCCACCCGTCTGAAAGGGCGTTTCTCAGGCCATGGAGCAGAAGGCTCTGCCAGTCGTTGTCAACTCCCATGTGCGTTCGGTGCATGGCCTCCGAGGTCTCACGGTCTATCCCCCTGGGCATAATATTGAGCCTGCGCCAAAGGTCCTGCCTTTTTTCAGGGGCCCTGGCTGCGAGGGTTATTTCTTTTTTACCCGTGCCGTAATCCTGTTTCATGGCGCCCGCCAGCTCGGCGGCAATCTCGGCTGTTTTCCGGCCCTCTGTCGGAACTCCGTATTCCCCGGCAACTTTTTTGAGTTTTTCCTCGTCTCTTATCTCATATCCGGGCGCCCGGTTTTCAGCCACCCCTTCCAAGACCTCCACCAGGTCCCGGCCGTGGTCTGAATGGGACGCCGCACCTGCGGCGATCATCCTGCAGAGGTTGCGGGCCACTATGATGTCTGCATCAGCTCCGCACACCCCCTGCTGAGGTCCCTCGCCGAAGGGATCTATCCTGCAGGGACCCATGACGCAGATGCGGCAGCTAAGCCCCATTTCACAAAAACCGCACTGTGGCTGCTGCGCCTGGTGTCGGTCCCATACTGTTTCCACCTGGTCGGTCTCCATTTTTTTTATCAGCAGCTGTCCGTCCTTTGTGATACTTTTCGTGTGATGATGCGTCATGGTCCTGCCCCTCCTTTTATCTTGACAGGTTGATCTCTGTTATTGCTTTTTTCACTGTGTTAAGCAGCGCAAAACCCGGTGCCTGCTCCGGCAAAGCGGCCTCTGCAGTGACGCTTTTCGCCACCTGGTCGGTCTTTTTCTTCATGGCGCGGTCTGATTCTTCAAATGTAAGCGCCCCTGTCTTGCAGGCCTCGGCGCAGGCAGGGATGAGGCCTTTATGCTGCCGGGCTATACAATTGTCGCACTTGACAGCTATGGTTTTGCCGGCCGGGGCCAGCGGGTCTGCATGATATCGTATTACCCCGTACGGGCATGCCATGGCGCAGGACGCGCAATTGATGCACACATCAGGGTCTATCATCACGGTATTTGTATCAGCATTCCTGTAAATCGCGCCGGGAAGGCATGCCATAAGGCACGGGGCCGGGTCGCAGTGGCGGCACCTGTTTGGAAATCCGTGGTTATGCATTCCAGCGCCCACGTGAACGCGCGGCTTCGGCTGCGGGGACTCGAATACTGCCGATAACAGGCTTTTTGTTTTAGAATGCGCGGATGCACAGGCCGTCATGCACTGCATGCATCCTACGCACCGTTCCGGATGGACTATGACCTGTTTCATGCTACCTCCTGTTTATTAAAGCCTCATAAACCGGCTGAAATTGAATCCCGGGTCAAGCAGGTACCTGTCAGGGATATCAACAGGCATACTGCTTCTGACAAGGGATGCAAGCACGCCTCCCTGTTCCACGTTGTTTACCATAACGAACCCCACCAGGATGTTTCCCTCGAATACCAGCTTGCGGTAAGTATTTCTCCGGGGGTCAAAGGCCGCAGCCGTGCGGCAGGAGTCATCAACGTCTCTTTCACTCACCCTGCCCGCACACATTACGTCCGTGTCAAAGATCCTGATCACGTTTCGCGAAAGGCTCCCCTTGCAGGAAATCCTGTGGCCGGCCATGTTCATTCCCGCCACTCGGCCCTGGCTGACAGCCTCGGGCCATATGGCGTTTACCCAGTGCTTCTGCCTGGACAGATCGAAATGCTCGGCCACGTCGCCTGCAGCGTAAATGCCCGGAACGCTTGTCCTCATGTTTTCATCAACAAGGATGCCCGCGTCTGTTTTGATCCTTTCTGCAGGCACAAACCCCCGGGCCGGAAAAACTCCCTTGCCTATGACAGCCATATCGCAGGAGATGCGATTGCCGTCTGACAGAAGGGCTTTTTCAACCCTGCCGTTTCCCTCAAACGCCTCAACCGAAACACCGGTGCGAACGGTCAGGCCGTGGGACTGCAGCACTTCGCGGATCATCCGGCCCGCGGTTTCATCCACCTGCATGGAAAGGGGGTATCCGGAGTGAATCAGCATTGTGACTGAAACCCCGCGCCTGAGAAGCGAATAGGCTGCCTTGAACCCCACCAGCCCGCCTCCTAACACCAGGGCATTTTTCACCTGCGGAAGAATGCTTATCATCTGCCGCACCTGGTTGACATTTCGCATGAAAAATATGTTTTCCAGGTCAGCGCCTCCGGCATCCAGGCTCCTGGGATCCGCACCGCAGGCAATCAAAAGACGGTCGTATGTGCACTCCCTGCCGTCCTTCGTGGTAACAACGCAGCGATCCGGGTCCAGGAAAGCCGCCCTGGAGCCGAGCACAGGCGTAATCCTGTTTTTATCGTAAAAGTCTTTTCCCCGTATGGGCAGTTTTTCAGAGGGTACCGCGCCTTCCAGGAGGTTGCTGATCATGGGGCGACAGTAAGGAGGGAAGGTTTCATCAGAGATCATGCTGATGTCGCCCGAGCCATCATGCTGCCTTATGGTCTCTGCTGCAGTGACGCCGGCCACACCGTTTCCGATAATCACGTATTTCATCATGGCGCCTCGATCCTTGATCGGTTAACCCTGATGCTCCCGCAAAAAGTCTGATTTTGGATGGTGCCATATTATACCCGTTTGAACCTGAGCGCAAATCATTTAATCGCTCTATTCAGGTTAATGGATAAGAATCCGGAAAAAAATTTTTACCCACCCCCTTGAAAGCTCCTGGCCAATGATTAATATAATAATGAAAACGAAATATCGATAAAATAATCAGTGTGTTAAAAAAATAAAAAGGAGGTGAGAAGCTATGGCACTGGTACGTTGGAATCCGTGGACAACTCTGCCTACTCTGCAGGACAGGATAAACAGGGTATTTGACGATATGTTCCCGGCAACCGGGGAAGGTGGCGAAGATTTCGGCTTCTTTGAATGGAGGCCCAGTGTTGACACTTATGAAAAGGACGGCGCTGTAATGGTAAAAGCCGAGCTTCCCGGCGTGAAAAAAGACGATGTCTCCATTGACGTAAACAACAATGTGCTTTCAATCAAGGGAGAGCGCAAGGATGAAGAAAATGTGGAGGAAAACAACTACTATCGCCGGGAACGTTTCTACGGCAAGTTCCAGCGGGCCTTTACACTGCCGGACAACGTGGACACCGAAAAGATAGAGGCAACCTTCAAAGACGGCGTTCTGGAAGTAAAGGTACCCAAGACCGAGGAGAGCAAGGGCAAGAAAATCGAGATCAAGTAAACCTCTTTATTATACCCCTCCGGAAAAAATCCGGCGGCTTGTCAGAAAACAGGCCGCCGGATTTTTTTTAATCAATCCACAGGATGTACCCAGCCCTCAGTATCCGGGCTTCTTCCGTACTGGATATCAGTAATGGCGTCAAAAAACTTCCTGGCCCAGGAGCCCACTTTTCCGTCACCGATTTCAAGCCTTTTGTCCTTGTATTTTATTTCCCCCACGGGAGAAATAACAGCCGCCGTGCCGGATCCGAAACACTCCTGGAGCCTGCCCTGCTCGTGGGCCTCGACCACCTCGTCGATCGATATGCGGCGTTCTTTGACAGTATATCCCCACTTGCGGGCAAGCATGATCACCGAATCCCTTGTAATGCCTGAAAGAATGCTTCCTGAAAGCTCGGGAGTTATTATTTCATCGTCAATTACGAAAAATATGTTCATGGAGCCGACTTCCTCGACATATTTGCGCTCCACGCCGTCCAGCCACAGCACCTGGGTGTAGCCCTTGTTGTGGGCCTCTTCGCCGGCATAAAGACTGGCCGCGTAATTGCCCGCTGTTTTAACCTCCCCTACGCCGCCGGGAACCGCTCTTACGTATTTTTCCGTAACCCAGATCTTTACCGGGTTAAACCCCTCCTTGTAATAGGCGCCCACTGGCGAAAGAATAATGAAAAACCTGTAGGTATAAGAGGCCCGGACTCCCAGAAACGGGTCCATGGCGATTATGGTGGGCCTGATATACAAAGACGTGCCGGGGGCGGAAGGCACCCAGCGGCGCTCGAGCCTGACCAGCTTCTTTGCAGCTTCAAGGGCGAAGTTTTCATCCAGCTCAGGGATGCACATCCTTTCCGCAGACCGGTTGAAACGGGTGAAGTTATGCTCGGGCCTGAAAAGCTGAATACGGTTTTCAGGCGTCTTAAAGGCTTTTAACCCCTCGAATATCGACTGGCCGTAGTGGAGAACCATTGTCGAAGGGTCCATGGGAAAGGGCCCGTAGGGCTCTATCCTGGGATTATGCCATCCGTTGTCAGGATCGTAGTCCATGTTGAACATGTGATCCGTAAAAAGCGTGCCAAAGGCAAGATCTGATTCATCAGGCAGGGGTTTGAGGACGCCTGCTTTTTTAATGGTTATTTCCATGAAAACACTCCGCTTTTCCGGTTATACCGACAAACCTGGGATTCACACCAAACATGCTGATTTTTATATACTTATCAACATAACGTTAATTTACGCGAGTTTTACGTTAACGTCAATCGAGCTCATTATCAAGAAAATTTCTCAGGGTTTTTCTCCTTGAAGCCTTGCTGCGGCGATGATACATTGATTTTACAATGAAAACAGCCAAACCCAGCATCAATAACTCCAACAGCCGCTACCTCACATGCCCCGGCAAAAAAGGGCGGCCCAGAAAACACCTGGATGTGTGCCGCAGATGCCGCAAAAACCGGAGCTGCAGGACATACCAGGATCATATCCAGCCCGGTCTTTTCCCGGGGTGGCAGTGAAAAAAAGGCCTTGAAAATGGACCGGGACGCCTGCGGATACGAAACAAGGCTTTACAGGCAGGGGCTGGCCGAACACGGCACTGCCCTTTTCGCGGCAGCGGGAACTGATGGTTGCTTAAACCGCAGGCATGAAGACTGCAAAATTCTGCACCGCCTTCTGCAGGATGTCAACGCAGGGGCCATTGTTTACGCAAAACCCGCGCAACCCTGCGCCCCGGCACTTTATTTTCTGGCGCAAACCGCACCTGACGGGATAATCAAGCCCGAAGACTCGGAAACACGAATGTTTCTGCATGACCTTGCCGTGGCTGACGGGTTTGACCGCCCTTCCATTGCACGGGCGTTGAGCGGCAGAAAGTGCGTTATTGTGCCGCAGCAGGGAATCGTTGCCTGCGGGCGCACTGCCGCCGAAGCATACGTGCACTTTTCCGCCGCCTGCTTTTCAGGATTTGTAAAGTTTTTTTCAGACACCCTGCAGGAAGGAAAAACAGGCGGAATCGAAAATCTCAGGGAACAAGCGTTTTTGTCCGCCTGCAGCCACCTGCCCTTGCCCCCGGTATTCAACGGGGGTCTTATGAACGGGCCGTTTGAAACCGGTGAACAGGCAAAAAGTGCAATAACAGAGGCGGGGAAAAAAATCATTGATTTACGGCTCGTGGACGCGTGTTTCGGAAATATCTCCTACAGGGTAAAGGACACCCTTTATATAAGCTCCTCAGGCAGCTTCCTTGACGAGCTTGAAAATGACGTGCTTTCAGCCTCCATTAAAAACGGCCTTTGCAAGACCGGCAAGCCATCCTCAGAGCTGCCCGCGCATCTTGAAATCGCCTCTTTAGCCGACTGCCGTGCAATACTTCACGGCCATCCACTTTTTTCAGTTATAATGTCAATGGACTGCCTTGAAAAAGACTGCAGGCACACCGGAAGCTGCCACCTGGACTGCCCTGCACCCCGTGAAGTGGGCGGGATACCCGTGGTCCCGGGCGAAACAGGCAGCGGACGCTTCGGGCTTTGCAGGACGGTGCCGCCAGCCGTAAAAAGAACAGGAGCGGCAATAGTTTACGGACACGGGGTTTTTACATGCGCTACAAAAGACTTCAACGAAGCGCTTTGCAGAATGGCTGGCATAGAACGCACCTGCAGGGAAATCTATTTCGAGAGGCTCAGCAAAACAACCGGGGATTACAGATGGAATTTACAAGCATAGAAGAAGTGATCGAAAAACTGGAAAACGCCGACTACATCCCCTCCAGGGAAATTGCTACAGTGGTGTTTCTGGCTTCTGCAACAGGCAAGCCCATCCTGGTTGAAGGGCCTGCGGGCGCAGGCAAAACCGAGCTCGCCCGGGCGATCGCCAGCAGCCTGAACCGGCAGAAAATCAGGCTTCAGTGCTACGAGGGCCTGGATGAGGCAAAGGCTCTCTACGAGTGGGAATACGCGAAACAGCTTCTCTACACCCAGATGATAAAGGAAAAGATAAACGATCTTATAGCCGGGGCCGGAAGCATTGCAGAAGCGGTTGAACGCATCGCGGACCAGGAGGATGCTTTTTTCTCCGAGCGCTTCTTATTGGAAAGACCGCTTTTAAGGGCAATCACCTCTGATGAGCCGGTGGTTTTGCTCATTGATGAAATAGACAAGGCAGACCCTGAATTCGAGGCATTCCTGCTGGAGCTGCTCTCGGAATTCCAGGTTACCATCCCGGAACTCGGGCTGAAAAAGGCCCGCCGCATACCCATGGTGGTGCTTACCTCAAACAACTACCGGGATATGAGCGATGCGTTAAAACGCAGATGCCTTCACCTCTACATTGATTATCCTGAGCCGGAGCTTGAAAAAAGAATCATAAAACTCAAGCTTCCGGGGATCGAAAAACGCCTGGCAGACCACCTTGTCGAGGCGGTCAACAAGATCCGGGAGCTTGACATGAAAAAACGGCCCTGCATATCCGAGACAATAGACTGGGCCCGTGCTCTTGCGGCACTGCAGTTTAAGGAACTGTCGGGGCAGGCTGTCTTCGACACCCTGAACGTTATCTGCAAGAACCGGTCTGATGCGGGACTGGTGCGCGATTCAATTGAGAGGATACTGCCGCGGCAATGATGAACCTGCTGGTAAAATTCGCGGAGGCATGCCGGGCCGCCGATCTCCGTGTATCAACGGCAGAGGTGATAGACTGCGCCCGCCAGCTTGAATATATAGACATCTCCGAGGAAACCCGGTTCAAAACGGTTCTCAAGGCAAATTTTGCCAAAAGCCGGAGGGAGCAAAGGGCATTTGACAGGCTTTACCAACTGTTTTTCCATGAAATGGCTTCAGCCACGCCTGAAAATGAAAGCGGGGCGGGTAATTTCCGGCAGGAGGAAAGCGAGCTGCTCGGGCAACTGAGCGCCCGATCTTCAGGCGACAGGATTGATCAGGCAATACTTGATTTCCTTGCAGGAGAGCCATCTGCCTACCTTCAGCTTCTGCGCGGACTGGAAACACAGCAGGATGCCCCGGCCGCGGGTGGAGTAAAGTCAAACCTGGGTCAGCTCGCGGGAAGAATGGAGATAATGCTCAGGATTAACGCCATGGGCAGCAGTGCCTCTTCGGGACTTGCGGGGCAGGGAAACAATGCTGCAGGATCGCGGAAAGGACCTAACCGGGCGGCAGAACAGGTAAAACGCCGTCTCGAAATAGCCAGGCGAATGCTCACCGAGGACGGACGCCCCCTTAATGACGGCCTGAGACAGGTGCGATCCCACCAAACGCACTTTGAAAACCTCGGCGAACGACCCTTCTCGTCGCTTACCCCCAGGGAAACCGAGGAAATGCGAGATATCATAAAGCAGCTGGTGCGCAAGTTAAAAGACAGGATGGGACGGCGTTATGCTGCAAAAAACAGGGGGAGCCTGGATGTAAGGCGCACTCTCAGGCATGCGGGAAGGTTCCAGGGGGTGCCCGTGATCATAAAATACCGCAACCGCCCCCTTCGCAAAACAAGGATCGTTGCCCTGTGTGACGTCTCAGGCTCCGTGTGGTCTGCGGCAGGATTCATGCTGAACATGCTCTATTCCATGCAAGACTGCTTCTCGGCGGTACACAGCTTTGCCTTTGTCTGCGGCACCACTGATATAACCGAGATATTTGAAAACCACGAGGCAAACCGGGCCGTGGAAAAGGTGCTTTCCAGCACGGATATAAGGTTTGACTCGCTGACAGACTACGGCTCTGTTTTCTCCCAGTTCAAACGCGACCACATGCACCTGCTCAACAGAAAGACAACGGTTATAATCCTGGGAGACGCCCGGTCCAATTACCACAACCCGGGGGAATCAATACTCGAGGAAATCCGGGAGAAATCAAGGCGAATCATCTGGCTCAACCCCGAGCCCGAGGCATTCTGGGCAACCGGCGACAGCGAGATGAACACCTACAAGGCCTACTGCCACGAAGTACGCCCCTGCATGAACTTAAACCAGCTTATCGATTTCATAGAAGACCTGGTCATCTGAGAAAGGAAGGGATTTCTTTTTGCAGGCAGAGGGCCGGTTGGCTGATTTTCAGATGCGTCCGCCGCTCCAGCGCAGCTTTGCCTTCAGGATGTCAAAGTAGTTATAGCCCGGCAGCTTGATGAGGTTGAGCGGGAAACTGCTCTTTTCGATTATAATCTCGTCTGATTCGTCAAGCTCCATGCCCTCCTGGCCGTCAAACGTGGCAACTATGTCAGAGGCCTTTTCCCCCATGCGGATCTTTATCTGCGATGTATTGGGCACCACGAGCACGCGGTTGGTAAGTGTGAAGGGGCAAATGGGGGTTACCAGGAAGCCTTCCACCGCGGGATGAACAACAGGGCCTCCGGCAGCCAGGGAATATGCGGTTGAGCCTGTGGGGGTTGCCACTATAAGGCCGTCGCTTCGGTAGGTTGTCAGGTAGCGTTCGTCTATATAGGTCTCGATATTGGCAAGCCTTGCAAGCGCGCCCTTGTTTATCACCACGTCGTTTAAAACCGTGTCCCGCACACGGAGACTGCCGTTTCTGAATATCCTGACCTGCAGGCGGTCCCGGGATTCTATTGCGAACTCACGTTTAAGCACCGCCTCTGCCGCCGTGAACAGGGAATCTTCGGAGATTTCGGCAAGAAAGCCTATATCGCCGAATTTCACCCCTATCATGGGGATGCCCGCATCGCCGATCCAGCGCAGGGCGCTTAAAAAAGTTCCGTCACCGCCAAGCACGAACACGCAGGAGATGTGCTCCGGATCCACGCCTCCGCCCACACCATCAAGGCTCAACCTCGGCTGGAAAGAATCCTGGCGCACCACGTCGATACCCCTGGAGCGAAGCCAGTCTTCAAACGCCCCGGCCTTTTCCTGGGCCGCCCTATCCTGTTTTACGAATAATCCGATCTGATCCAAAGCATCCCCGCCGGTTTTTCAAAAACCCTGGTTGCATGTTGCCGTATACAGACATACTAGTTTCCCGTAGGCCGGGCAAGGATTTTTCTGGACATGAAAGCGCTGCGCGCGAGCGCTGCCCGCCTCCTGTTATGCTGTTTGATTATTTAAGCTGATTATTTAAGCTTGAACCACCGTTTATCAACCGTTATCTTGATAAGTGACAGCTTGCCGCAAACCATCACAAAAAGGATGAAGACATGGAGAAACAAGAACTTATCGAAATGCTAAACAGGGACCTTGCAGACGAACATGCAGCCATCCTGCGCTACGTGACCCACAGCTACCTGGAAGGCGAGGACACGCCCATCGGCGCCAAGCTTCTTTCCAGGGCCAGGGAGGAAATGTGGCACATGCACTGGCTGGGCATGATCATAGGGGCGCTGGGCGGCGAGCCGGACCTTGAACCGGCGGATTACCCCTATGACCCCACCAACAGGGCCACAATCATAAAATCCTATGTGGATTACGAAAAAAACCTGGTTCCCCATTATGAAAAGGAAGCAGAAATGGTCAATGAACATCACATCAAGCGAGTGCTGCTCAGAGAGGCCTGGGAATCGGAAATGCACGCTGAAAAGTTTCAGAAAATGCGCGACAAGCTGACGCAGGAAGAAGCAGCAGGAATGCCCGGAGAGGAAAACCAACTTCCTGACGGGCTTGCAGACATGCTGCAGAAAAGCGTGGCTGCGAAATACCAGCAGATACTCCAGACCCTCCGCGACGCATGGGTTTTCCAGGACCAGGGAGTGGAAGCATGGCAGCGGATGGACTTTTCCATGACCAAGATGAAACAGCTTGCCCACAGCTCCGAGGAAATCGCTGAAAACGGTATGGATCCTGACTTCTCACCAGGAATCACAGACCGCGGTAAATCTTTTGATGCAGCCATTGACAAGGCCATCAACGATTTACAGGAGTCACTTGACCTGCATTTAAAACTCCAGTCGGACCAGGAAGCAAAAAAGCACGGCGGCCTGATGTCCAACCTGGACCTGACAATCCGCCAGGAGCGCTACGAAGCAGAAGAACTGCAGGACCTGCAGAAAAGACTGAAATAGGATGTAAAAATAAGGGGGCTTCTGCCCCCTTTAACAGGAAGGCGCGGGGCCGGCCTCCTTCCCCGCGTCCCCCTGGATACGAAAGTTTACTGCCACGGCTGCACGATTCGGGCGACATCCCTGCTACTTGAGCAGGTATACCTGCCTTGCCGCCCGGATTTTGTTTTTCCAGGGCGGCCATTTCCGGGGTCGCCGGCCGCCTTTGCTCGTGCACTTCAAAAAGCCGCGAAATTCATGGGTTCCCTTATCAGGTTCATCGTGATCCCCCGTGCAATTTAATTTACCGGATGAAATTCCAAGGCCCGGTATGCACCTAAATTGCCTCCCCGTCGACCTCCCCGGTGCGAACCCGGGTGACACCCTCCAGGGGAATTACAAAAATCTTGCCGTCTCCGATCTTGCCGGTGCCGGCAGCCGCCCTCACCGCCTCTATTACCTCATCGGTGCGGTCGGCAGGAATCACGATTTCCAGCTTTATTTTCGGCATGAAATCAACCCTGTATTCCGCGCCCCGGTAGATCTCCTTATGACCTTTCTGGCGGCCGTATCCCTTGACCTCGGTTATTGTCATGCCCTGGATGCCTATATCATTTAAAACCTGGCGCACGTCGTCGAGTTTGAACGGCTTGATTATGGCTTCTATTTTTTTCATTCTTCTCTCTCCTGTTAAGCGCACGCTCTCACTAAAAAGTTTTTCGCCTGTCCGATGTTCATCTCCAACCGCGTTGCAGGGGTATCTGTCACTCGGTTATCTCAAAGGCCCTCTCTCCGTGAATCGAGCTGTCCAGGCCGGTGATTTCGTTGTCAGAGCCCACGCGAAGGCCGCCTGCAACCAGCCGGGTGATTAGCACCACCACGAAGGTGGCCGCGGCTGTAAAGGCCACTGTGGCGACAATGGAAACCGCCTGGATGACAAGCTGCTTTGGATTTCCGTACATCAGGCCTGCGGCGCCCTCTGTAATTGAAGGGTTGGCGAATATCCCGGTGGCAAGCGCCCCCCACATGCCGCATACGCCGTGTACGCCGAAGGCATCCAGGGAGTCATCATAGCCTATCTTCTGCTTGAGCCTGGCCACGCTGTAAAACCCTATAAATCCTGCCACGGCACCGATTACCAGGGCGGCGGGCATGTTCACAAAACCTGCTGCCGGGGTAATGGCAACCAGTCCAGCCACGATTCCGGAGGCAATGCCCAGCACGGTGGGCCGCTTATCAAAGTACCATTCAGCAAACATCCAGCCCAGCGCCCCAACTGCTGCCGAGGTGTTTGTAACCAGGAAGGCTGAGGCAGCGACACCGTCGGCTGCCAACTGACTGCCGGCATTGAATCCGAACCAGCCGAACCACAGCAGGGCAGCACCCAGTGCTGTCAGGGTGACACTGGAGGGAAACATGGCCTCCCTGCCGTAGCCCAGCCTTTTTCCAACCATCAGGGAAAGTACCAGCCCTGCCACGCCCGCGTTGATATGCACCACGTTGCCGCCGGCAAAGTCCAGGGCGCCCATGGCATGCATCCAGCCGCCTCCCCACACCCAGTGGGCCATCGGGCTGTAGACCACTGTCAGCCATAGCACCGTGAAGACAATCCACGCGGAAAACTTCATGCGGTCCACGATCGCCCCGAGCACCAGCGCAACTGTAATTGCGGCAAAGGTCATCTGGAAGACCACAAATACAAGGGTGGGAATTGTACCGGACAGGCTGTCAGGGCCGATGCCTGCTAAAAACAAGTGATCCAGGCCTCCGATGAGGCCGCCGGCATCCGGGCCGAATGCCAGGGTATACCCCCACATAACCCAGATCACGCTGGCAAGGCAGTAGGCCACAAAAGTCATTGCCAGGGTGTTGAGCAGGTTTTTATACCTGGACATGCCCCCGTAAAAAAGCGCCAGCCCGGCAGGGGTCATCATCATTACAAGGGCGGTGGCCACTATTATCCAGGCCGTATCCCCGGTATCAAGGCCCTGGTCGGCAAAGGCCGCGGCAGGTAATAATAATAATAATAATGCAGACAATACGAACAGCAGTTTTTTAATCATTTTCCGGCTCCTTTTACTTACATCGAGTTCTGACATTAGCCTGATTTTGGATTGTCAATACCGCCGCAACCCGTTCCATCGTTTACCATGAAAAGCAAATCACATGCCATTTTTTTAAAAAGTCGTATAGATAAATAAAACCAATAACTTATAATTTTCATGGTTTTCCGGACCACATCCGGTGAAAACAAAATTGTAAATTTTATCTACAATTTTGTAAGCCAAGATTTTCAATCATAAAAACATTGAGCTATAACAAAGGGGGGTTTATGATTGCGGGGACATGAGGGAAGAAACACTTTGACATCCATAACATATGATGCAAAACGCCCCTGCCGGAGATGGCCGCGCCGGCCTTCCCTGAAATTTATCATCCGGGTATACCTGCGGCGGGTCTTTCCGTATTCCTTGCACCATCCGGACATCAAATCGATATAAGCGGTATACCATCAACCGAAAAAATGCCGCAAAGCTGATAAGCCCTGCGGCATTTTCAAATTTTATAATTTTACGGGCGTACCTTGAATCAGATGGGCTCCCAGCGGTCTTCCAGGCGTTTCATTACCTGGGGCATGGTTGTGTATTCCATTTCCTCCATTGGCAGGCGGTGAGGCTCGAACGGTCCGTGGCGGCGCATGTGGTCTGCGAGCTTGTTGCATTCATTGCGGGCGATGTCAAAGCTGGGATCGTCAAACATGTCGCGCGGCCCTATGAGATGCCCGCCTGCAAGCTGAAATCCCAGAGCGGTTACGCGGGGCGGACCGTCAAAGCGCGAAGGATTGGCATCGCGCACGGCAACCGGCATCAGCGGGCCGCAGTGAGAACCCCGCATCCATCCCTCCACGAGCTGGGCCCTTGTAAAAGGCTCGAGCAGCTCGCCCACTGCAGGAAAATCCCCCTGGGAGCGGGTAATGTAGACCGGATCGTCCTTGCCCACGTATTTGCCTGCGGTCAGGGCCAGGCGTTCCGTTGAGGTGGCTGCGGCGATTTCGCCCTCCTTGGTGTATACCGCCTTTACCATGTACTGGCTGGGCGCGCCTATGAACACCAGCAGGTCGTAGATCTCCTCGGGTGCGTCAAAAAAGATGCGTTGATGTTTTTTCACGTCATGGACTTCGAACTTAAAGCCGTCATGAAGGCTCGGCGAAATAATCAGGCCAGCGGTGTTGAACGGATCGGCAAAGGCTTTATAGATGGGAAGGTTCCACGCACCTGCAGATGTCTTGTCAGCCATGTAGACTATTACCGGCTCGGACTTGCGTTCATCGAATTCCATCTCTGCCAGTCCCGGGCCCATACCCCGGATGGTGTTGGAGAATGCATCGCTTAACAGGTCCTGGCCGGCGCCGTAAAGCTTGAGTTTTTTTGCGGTTTCGGCGCAGCCCCAGAAAATATCCCAGGCAAGCTGATGTATGTCCTTGTTGTCTGTTCCCTGCCGGTGGGTCATGATCAGCTCAAGGTCGTCGCCGCATGCGGTCACGTAATAATCCAGGATTTTCTCCTGGTGCTTTGCGCCTTCGAGACCTTTTTCCGCCTCGTCAATCAAATCCTGGTGGATGGATGAGTGCCCCACAAGTCCGCCCACATCTGCCTTGATTACGCTCAACGTAACTTTGCTGTCCATTTTTTGCCCTCCTTATATGGCTTGGAAGTTAGTGCGTGCAAAATCAAGGATGAACCGCGAGATGGTGTAATGCTATGATATAAAGGCAGATATTTCACCATATAAAGATAATAACCATTTTTCCCGATATATCAACCATAAAAATTCCACAAAAAGTCAAAGTATTTGCGGCCCCCGGCTTATCCCTCGTGCTTGCGTGCTTATCCCTCGTGCTTGACTTTGTATCCCGATTAATTTAATGGTATTGGACATTCCGGGTTAATCCCGGATTAAGTTTTGTCCAAATCATCGTGAACAAAGGAAAAACAAGGAGACCCTTATACCATGGCACAACTGATCGCAGACCGCAGAGACGTGGATTTTGTGCTGCACGAGCAGATGCAGGTGGGCGAATTGGCGACCCACGAGAAATTCGCGGAATTCAAAAAGAAAACCATTGACATGATCGTTTCCGAAGCCCGGAACCTGGCAATAAAGGCGATTCTGCCCACCCAGAAGGAAAGCGACCAGGTGGGGTGCACCCTTGAAAAGGACGGCACGGTCAGGGTACCCGAGTCCTTTCACCAGGTAAACGACCTCTACAGGGACGGCGAATGGCTGGCCATGATAGACGAGCCCGAATGGGGCGGTCAGGGCATGCCCAAGACAGTAGCCCTGGCGGCAGAGGAATACTTCTACGGAGCCAACCCTGCCTTCATGCTCTACCACGGCCTTTCACACGGAGCTGCAAACCTGGTAAAGACATTTGGTACCGAGGACCAGAAAAAACACTACCTGCCGAAGCTCTATTCCGGCCAGTGGTCGGGTACAATGCTTCTCACCGAGCCCGAGGCGGGCTCGGACGTGGGCGCTCTGCAGACCACCGCAGTCCGCAATGACGACGGCACGTTTACCATCTCGGGCACCAAGATATTTATCTCCGGCGGCGAGCAGGATATGGTGGAAAACATCGTACACCCGGTGCTGGCCCGCATAGAGGGCGCGCCTGCGGGAACCCGCGGGATCTCTCTGTTCCTGGTGCCCAAGTACAGGGTAAACGAAGACGGAAGCTTAGGAGAGTTCAACGACGTTGTGTGCACGGGCATTGAAGAAAAAATGGGCCTGCACGGAAACTCAACCTGCACCCTGACCCTCGGCGGAAAGGGCAACTGCATCGGCACGCTGCTCGGCGAGGAAAACAAGGGCATGCGCGCCATGTTTCTCATGATGAACGAGGCCC
>JBKHES010000010.1:0-37325 GCA_046540695.1 Desulfobacterales bacterium | reverse complement strand
TTCTTACACAGCGCTGTTTTTTTGCAGAAAGGAAGCCCTGCGGCCGGGATCAGTTTTTTCGCTCCTGACCGCAAGAGCGCTCAACATCGCTTCAAAAACCGATCCCGGCCTTGGACTTCCTTCCATGAGAAGGCCCGGAGCCAAGGGGGATTTTTATCGGATTATGCCTGGCATATAACCCACAGGTGCCATAAGCGTAAGACAAAACCTCAAAAACCTAAAAAGGGGCTGCGGACCGTTTTCCGCAACCCCTTTATTTTCGCTGGCTGAGGGTCCAGGATTCGAACCTGGGTTAACGGGGCCAGAACCCGTCGTCTTGCCGCTAGACCAACCCTCAGCATGCTGGATTAAATATATAAAATAGCAAAAAAGGACTCCCTGTCAAGGCAATTTTTTATGCTTCCCAGGTCCCCCCTGAAGCTTTTCCGCAGATATGAGAAACAGCCCTGTCGATTCTTGCAACTGTTTCCTGCCTGCCCAGCACCTCGATCATCTCAAATATCCCCGGGCTCACTGTGCTGCCTGTCAGGGCAAGACGAACGGGCTGGGCTATCTTTCCGAACTTGAGGTCATGGGCCTCCATGACCTTCATAAAGGCGGCCTCCAGCTGCTTTTCCTCAAAAGGTTCTGTGGTTTCAAGCTCCCTTGCAAGCTGCCTCATGGGCTCTGCAAGCGCAGGATTGAAAAACTTTTTCACCCCCTTTTCATCGTATGACGCAGGGGCCCTGAAATAAAAACACGCCCCGGCGGCCATTTCAATAAATGTTTTGCTCCGCGGCTTAAGAGTCTTTATCACTGCATATAAATAACTGTCTTCCACGGCCTCTATTCCATTCTGGCGCAAAAACGGAATCAGGTGGGGCGCAAGGGTCTGCTCCGGTGTATTGCGTATGTGCTCCGCATTGAGAGCCAGCAACTTTTCAGGGTTGAAAACCCCTGCTGAGCGGCCGATATGTGCAAGGTCAAATTTTTCAATTAGCTCCTGCCTTGTGAAAAACTCCTGGTCGCCGTGCGACCAGCCCAGCCTGGCCAAGTAATTTAAAAGCGCGTCAGGAAAATAGCCCATATCCCTGTATGCCATAACAGACATGGCCCCGTGCCTCTTGCTCAGCCTTGCCTTGTCATGTCCAAGCACCATGGGAACATGTCCAAAATCAGGCACACGCGCATCCAGGGCCCGGTAAAGCAGGATCTGCTTTGGGGTGTTGCTTATGTGATCGTCTCCGCGGATAATGGTGTTTACCCCCATGGTGATGTCATCGACAACAACCGCAAGATTGTATATGGGCGTTCCGTCCGCCCGCTGGATGACGAAATCGTCGAGTTCGGCATTCGGGAAGACAATGTTGCCCCGTATTTTGTCTTCAACCACGGTATTGCCGGCGTACGGTGATTTAAACCTTACAACCGCCCCCGGGCTGGCCGGCAGATTTTTTTCCCTGCAGGTGCCGTCGTATCCGGGTTTCTGCCCTTTTTTTGAAGCCTCATCGCGCATGGCATCAACTTCTTCCTTCGAGCAGGTGCAGTAGTAGGCATGACCGGAGGCAATAAGGCGCTGGATATAGTCCCTGTATATATCCAGGCGACTGGACTGGTAATAGGGTCCCTCGTCCCAATCAATGCCGAGCCACTTGAGAGAATCGAGAATGGCGTCCACATACTCCCGGGTGGAGCGCTGGGTGTCGGTGTCCTCAAATCGAAGAATAAATTTGCCGCCGCGGCCCCTTGTATACAGCCAGTTGAATAGAGCAGTGCGCGCCCCGCCAATATGGAGGTATCCTGTGGGGCTGGGCGGAAAACGGGTTACAATTTTTTCCATGTTAATACATCCTCTCGGTTCCGATTAAAAATATTCGATTATAGCCGCCTTATCTCTAAAAATCAAGACCTCCTGTTAAAACCCGCTTGAAATCCCTTGACATCGTGCTGATTTTAACATACTAGTCTTAATGATATTTTTAATGCGATTTTTTAAAATTAAATGATATTTCAAATAGTTGGGAGATTTTCAAAATGGCGGTACCAAAGCACAAAGTATCGAGATCCAAAAGAGACAAGCGCCGGACCCACCAGAAAACTGCGGCCCCCGGCCTTACGAAGTGCACCCAGTGCGGCGAGGCGGTCATGGCACACCGGGCATGCCCGGAATGCGGCCACTACAGGGGGCGCAGCATTATCGACACCGAAAAATAGCCGTGATGCCTGCGTGATTTCAGGCTTATTCTGAGGAGTAAAGGTTTATGCAGATAGAAGATAAGGTGAAAAAGCTAATCGCTGAAAAGCTCGAGGTGGACCCCGGCGACGTAGTGCCAAAGGCCTCGCTGATAGATGATCTCGGCGCAGACTCTCTTGCAATCGTGGAAATGATAATGACCATGGAAGAAGAGTTCGACATCGAGGTACCTGACGAGGACGCCGAGCAGCTCAGAACCGTGGAAAACGCCATAGAGTACATAAAGAAAAAAACCCAGGCATAAAATACGGGGAACCCGGATGCGACCAATCGCCATAGGCTCTGATCACGCAGGATACGAGCTGAAGGAATTCATAAAACAGCAGATTTCGAACCTGGGCTACGAAGCCGAGGACTTCGGCACCCATGGCACCGAGTCCGTGGACTATCCCGACTACGGCATGCAGGTAGCCCGGGCGGTAGACAGGGGCGAATACGATCGCGGAATACTCATCTGCGGCACCGGCCTGGGAATGTCAATGGTTGCCAACCGTCTTTCAGGCGTTCGCGCCGCACTGTGCCACGACCCGTTTTCCGCCATGATGAGCAGAAAACACAACGATGCCAACATCCTGGTACTCGGCGGCAGGGTTATAGGCACCGAGCTGGCCCGGCAGATCGTTAAAACATGGCTGGAAACACCATTTGAAGGCGGACGCCACAAGGCGCGCCTTGATAAATTCTGCGAATTTTAAGCCCTGCTCGAAAGCTTTCTGCACCCGCGCCTGAAAAACTCAAAAACCGCGAGGTAAGAACGTGACTGACCTTACAGATAAAAACGCCACGGCCGGCGACCTGACCCTGAAGCACAGCACAGTGGAAAAGATAGATCCAGAGATTGCAGAAGCCATATCCAGGGAATTTGACAGGCAGAAGAATACCCTGGAACTCATAGCCTCGGAAAACATAGTACCCCCTGCTGTCATGGCCGCCCAGGCAAGCGTTTTGACCAACAAGTACGCCGAGGGATATCCTGACAAGCGATATTACGGGGGGTGCGAATTTGTGGACGTGGCAGAGACACTTGCCATTGAAAGGGCCATGGATCTTTTCGGCGCAGGTTATGCAAATGTCCAGCCCCATTCAGGCTCCCAGGCCAACATGGCGGTCCTTTTTTCCATGCTTGAACTGGGCGACACCATACTGGCAATGGATCTTGCCCACGGCGGCCACCTGACCCACGGGGCCGCGGCCAGTTTTTCAGGAAGATTCTACAAGTTCGTACATTACGGTGTCAGGCGTGAAACCGGTACCATAGACTACGACCAGGTGGCAGAACTTGCGGAAAAACACCGTCCCAAAATGATCATTTCGGGCGCCAGCGCATACTCCCGGGTCATAGACTTTGAAAGATTCTCGGCAATTGCCCGGTCCGTGGGAGCCTATCTTATGGTGGACATGGCCCATATAGCGGGCCTGATTGCCGCAGGGCACCATCCCTCTCCGGTGCCGCATGCAGACGTTGTCACCTCAACCACCCACAAAACACTGCGCGGGCCCAGGGGCGGTCTTATACTTGCCAAAAACGACCTCAGCAAAAAACTCAACAAGGAGATATTCCCCGGCATCCAGGGCGGACCTTTAATGCATGTTATCGCGGCCAAGGCAGTGGCATTTAAAATTGCAAAGACACAGGAATTCAAAGACTACCAGGCTAGGGTTATCGAAAACGCAAGGGCTCTTGCCGCAGTGCTCCAGGAAAACGGGGTGGACCTGATTTCAGGCGGGACCGACAACCACATGATGCTGGCAGACCTCAGAAACCTGGGAATAACAGGCAAAGGGGCCGAAGAAGCCCTGGGAATAGCCGGAATTACAATAAACAAGAACGCAGTCCCGTATGACACTGAAAACCCGTTTATAACCAGCGGGATCCGCATAGGCACTGCCGCTGTTACCACCCGCGGCATGAAAGAAGCAGAAATGATGGAAATCGGCGGTTATATTGCAGATGTTTTAAAACACCCCGGCGATGAGGGCCGCCTGAGTAAGATCCGTCAGAACGTGGAAAAACTCTGCTCACGGTTCCCGCTGTTTGATGCAACCCAATAACCGCCCCCTGTTTTTTTGCCCGGAGCAATCCGGCATTCAGGCGGGCATCATGCAATGAAAGGGCAAAAAACAGCATGACCCGCACCGGTCACCGCCCCTCCTGGGATACCTATTTCATGGATTTAGCCCGCCTGGTG
Organism: Desulfobacterales bacterium; assembly: GCA_046540695.1. GTDB lineage: Bacteria > Desulfobacterota > Desulfobacteria > Desulfobacterales > Desulfosalsimonadaceae > Desulfosalsimonas. Next base: position 32,903 of record JBKHES010000010.1, on the reverse strand, counting down.
TCCAGGCGTTCCACCTGCATAAGAAGGGCCGTGGGTGCCATAATAGTCAAAGAGCACAGGATCCTTGCAACAGGCTACAACGGTGCACCCGCCGGAATAAGTCACTGCACCAGCATCGGTTGTCTGCGGGAGACCATGAATATAGAGTCTGGCCAGCGGCATGAACTTTGCCGGGGCATTCATGCTGAACAAAACGCGGTAATCCAGGCCGCCTACCACGGAGTGGCAATACGTGGAGGGAGCCTTTACTGCACGAACCTGCCGTGCGCCATCTGCACCAAAATGCTCATAAATTCCGGCATGGCGGAAATATGTTACAACGAGGGGTATGCCGATGACCTTTCCATGAATCTGCTCGACGAAGCCGGCATCGCCCTGCGCCAGGTAAACGGGGGGACATGATGAAGTGCCCTTTTTGCGCGGAAAACGATAACAGGGTTATTGATTCAAGACTGAGCAAGGAGGGCAACGCCATAAGAAGAAGGCGGGAGTGCCTCGGCTGCCTCAGGCGGTTTACCACCTATGAAATAGTCGAGGAAGTGCCGCTTATGATTATCAAGAAAGACAAGCGGCGCGAGGTTTTCAGCCGTGAAAAGGTCCGCTCAGGGCTCAAAAAGGCATGCGAAAAACGCGAAATCAGCATGGACGCCATTGAAGGCTTTATAGAGGAGCTTGAAAGGGACCTCAGGGAAGCAGAGGAAAAAGAGATACCATCCCGGGTAATCGGGGAAAAAATCATGGCCCGGCTGCATGAACTCGACAAAGTGGCCTATGTCAGGTTTGCATCCGTGTACAGAGACTTCAAGGATGTCCACGACTTTGTAACAGAACTCAAAACACTTCTTGATCACCGGTAAACAAACCCCACATGCAGCACACAGACGCAGACTACATGAAAACAGCCCTTGAACTGGCCGAAAAAGGGCGCGGCTGGACTTCGCCCAATCCCATGGTGGGGGCTGTAATAGTCAAAAACGACCGCATCACCGGACGTGGTTGGCACGAAACCCCGGGCGGTCCACACGCAGAGGTAAACGCCATATCAGACGCGGGAGGGGAAACCAGCGGGGCGACAATGTACGTGACCCTCGAACCCTGCAACCACCACGGCCGGACCCCGCCGTGCACCGAAGCCATAATCGCGGCGGGCATCAGCCGGGTCGTGTGTGCAATGCCTGACCCGAACCCGGAGGTGAAAGGAGGCGGCGCCTCATACCTTGCCTCCTGCGGAATCGAGGTTGAAACCGGACTATACGAGCAAGAAGCCAGGCGCCTGAACGAATTTTTCATCAAGTTCACCTCAACAGGCCGTCCCTTTGTTATACTCAAGTCCGCTTCCACCCTGGACGGAAAGATAGCATCACGGACAGGGGACTCAAAATGGGTGACAGGACCCGCGGCCAGGAGGCATGTACACCTGCTGCGCCACTGGACCGATGCCATTCTGGTTGGCATAAATACGGTCAGGTCTGATGATCCGAGCCTGACCGCGCGGCTCGAAGAGCAGAGCACGAGCGATCCCGTCCGGGTGATTCTTGACACCCGCTTGTCAATTCCCGAAGATGCGCGCGTCCTTACTCAATCATCCTCAGCGCGGACTATTATAGCGGCAGGAAGCAGTGCGGATCCCGAAAAGGCCCGGCGCCTTGAAAATACCGGGGCAAAGGTGCTTCGCCTGCCGCACGGTCAAGGAGGGGTGGATTTAAACGCCCTGATGGAGCAACTCGGCAGGATCAGCATCACCAGCGTTCTGGTGGAAGGCGGCAGCATGGTCTCCGGGGCATTTTTTTCAGCCCGCCTTGTTGACAAGGTGTGCTTTTTTTACGCACCCAGGATCCTGGGCGGAGACGGCATACCCATCTGCAGCGGGCCCGCCCCCCGCCTTATGGCTTCCGCCTCCGGGGTCCGTGATATCCGGATCAGCAGGTTTGACCATGATATCATGGTGGAAGGCTACGTTGACTGAAAGCACTGCCGGCGCGGGTAAAAACAGGGGCATTAAAACATGTTTGTAATTTTTGCCCACATTGTGTAATCTGCTTATTTTTATCATGACAGCATAATTGATGCGACTGTACGGCATACAGAGCTATAATTCAAAAAGGCCTCTGAGAAAAAATGTTTACCGGCATTATAGAAAGCCTGGGAACAATAACCGATATCCGGCCCGAAAAAGCCGGCCGGAAGATCACCGTAAGCACGGGCTTTGACATGAGCGGCACCCGCACAGGCGACAGCATATCCGTTGACGGGGCCTGCCTTACCGCGGTTGAAATATCCGGCCAGGCCTTTAGCGCGGATGTTTCGCCGGAGACGCTTAAAAAAAGTACCCTCGGCAATGCACGACCCGGCGGCCGGGTTAATCTTGAAAGGGCCCTGCGTCTTTCAGACAGGCTTGACGGCCACCTGGTATCAGGCCACATTGACGGCATGGCAAAAATCCTATACAAAAAAGACCTCGGCGGCAGCCTGGCAGTGGGATTCGAGGTCCCTGAAAACCTTAGCCGCTACATGATCCCCAAGGGATCTGTGGCTGTCGACGGCGTAAGCCTTACAATTAATACATGCAGCCCCCGCGGATTTGAGATCGCCCTGATACCGCATACAGCAAAGATTACAACAATCGGGTTGAAAAACCCCGGCGATTGGGTCAATATTGAAACCGACATGATAGGCAAATACGTTGAAAAATTCGTAAAAGGAGAAAAAACCGGCGAATCCTCCGGCAAAGGCATCAACATGGAGTTTCTTGCAAAAACCGGTTTTTTGTAAAATACGGAGTAAAGCATGGGACATTTAACTATTGAGGAAGCAATAAAGGAAATCCGGCAAGGCAAAATGGTTATCCTGGTAGACGACGAGGACCGGGAAAACGAGGGAGACCTCACCATGGCAGCCGAGGCGGTCACGCCGGAGGCGATAAACTTCATGGCCAAATACGGCAGGGGACTGATCTGCCTGTCTTTAACACCCGAAAGGGTCGGGCAGCTGGAACTTCCCATGATGGTCAGACACAACACCTCTCAGTTCGAAACCGGATTCACAGTATCCATCGAGGCCAAGCACGGCGTAACCACGGGCATTTCCGCCGCCGACCGGGCCACAACCATACAGGCGGCAATCGCTGACAATGCCACTGCCGAAGATCTTGTGATGCCGGGCCACGTTTTTCCCTTAAGGGCCCGCAGGGGAGGTGTGATAGTGCGCACGGGCCAGACAGAGGGATCAGTGGACCTGGCCAGGCTGGCCGGACTGAAACCCGCGGGCGTAATCTGCGAGATCATGGATGAAGACGGCACAATGGCCCGCATGCCTTCTCTTGAGAAATTCAGCCAGGAGCACGGCATTGGTATATGCACCATAGCGGACCTGATTGAATACAGGATGCGAACCGAGTCCTTTGTGCGAAGCGTCGTGGAAACCAGCATTCCCACAAGGTTTGCCGGAAACTTCAGGGTCATCGTCTATGAAAACGACGTTGACGACTTCCAGCATATAGCGCTTGTAAAAGGCGAAATCGACCCGGAATCCCCCACGCTGGTCCGGGTTCACTCGGAGTGCCTGACAGGCGATATCTTCGGATCACAGCGCTGCGACTGCGGAGAGCAGCTTCAAAGCGCCATGAAAATGATGGAAAAGGAGGGCAGCGGCGTTCTTTTGTACGTGCGCCAGGAAGGCAGGGGCATAGGCCTTGTAAACAAGCTGAAGGCCTACGTGCTGCAGGACGAGGGTTATGATACAGTGGAGGCAAACGAAAAGCTCGGCTTCCAGGCGGACCTGAGGGACTACGGAATCGGCGCCCAGGTTCTCGCCGACCTTGGTGTGAAAAAAATGAAGCTGATTACAAACAATCCAAAGAAAATTGTCGGGCTGGAGGGCTACGGCTTAAGCGTTGTCGAGCAGATCCCAATACAGACCGAGCCCAACGATTACAACCGCTGCTACCTTGAATGCAAGCAACTGAAAATGGGTCACTACTTAAGCATCGACCCCAAGGATAAACCCAAAAACCAGGGGAAAAAGGTCCATGCCTAGAACAATCGAAGCCAACCTTATTGCAGAGGGCAGGCGGTTTGCAATAGTGGTAAGCCGTTTTAACGATTTTATCTCGGAAAAACTCCTTTCAGGAGCCACTGACGCCCTGGTGCGAAGCGGCGCCTCGGATGACGACATCGAGGTGATCCGGGTTCCCGGGTCTTTTGAAATTCCGCTGGTGGCAAAAAAGCTTGCCGCCAAGCAAAAGCACCATGCCGTTATCTGCCTGGGCGCGATCATAAGGGGCTCCACCCCTCATTTTGATTACGTCAGCGCAGAGGTTTCCAAGGGAATTGCTGCGGCAGGCATGGAAACCGGCCTGCCGGTTATCTTCGGCGTAATCACGGCAGACACCATAGAGCAGGCCATAGAACGGGCAGGAACAAAAGCCGGCAACAAGGGATGGGATGCAGCTGTTGCAGCAGTTGAAATGGCTAACCTGTTTGAAATGCTAAATTGATAACTCGCAGCCTTTCGACTTCATGAGTATCCGCCGCAAATCAAGAGAGATGGCGCTGCAGGCGCTTTTCTGCATGGACGTGCTCGACGACGACTCAGAGGAGCTGGTAGAAGAACTGTGCTCCCTGCTCAAGCCCTCAGACAAGGTAAGCCCCTTCGGCCTGGACCTGGTCAGGGGGGTTGTCAGGCATAAGGCAGAGATCAACTCCCGTCTGGCAGAAGCGTCTAGCAACTGGAAGCTTGCAAGAATGGATTACGTGGACCGCAACATAATAAGGATTGCAGTCTACGAAATACTTTTCTGCGACGAGATCCCGCCCAGGGTGGCCATAAACGAGGCAGTCGACATTGGCAAAAAATACGGCACCGAAAAGTCAGGTGCCTTCATAAACGGTATACTCGACAGTATCCGGCAGAAATACTGCAGCCCGGAAGCTGAAGCAGAAGGCATTAACGACGGGGAATAGGTCTTTCAGCCCGGCGCAAGGCGATGTGGCACGACCACTTGAAAAAGGAGCTCCTGATGCGAAACAGACAGATCTTTCTCAAGCCGGAGGAAATACCCCGGCAATGGTACAATATTCTGGCGGACATAAAAATCAATCCGCCGCTGGGCCCTGAGGGAAAACCCGTGACCCCTGAGCAGCTTGCACCGGTGTTTCCCATGAACCTGATAGAACAGGAGGTCAGCACCGAGCGCTGGATAGACATCCCGGATGAAGTCCTTGATATCCTGTCCATTTGGCACCCCACCCCGCTGGTTCGTGCCTATAACCTGGAAAAGGCGCTTGGCACGCCTGCCAGGATATATTTCAAAAACGAGTCAGTGAGCCCTCCGGGGAGCCACAAGCCCAACACTGCCGTGCCGCAGGCCTATTACAACAAGGCTTTCGGTATAAAAAAAATAACCACTGAAACCGGCGCAGGCCAGTGGGGCAGCGCACTTGCCTTTGCCTGCTGCCAGTACGGAATTGAATGCAGGGTGTTCATGGTGCGCATAAGCTTTGACCAGAAGCCATACCGCAAGACCATGATGGCTGCGTGGGGCGGAAACTGCGGGCCCAGCCCCAGCACCGAAACAGAGGCGGGCAGACAAGCACTGGAACTTGACCCTGATACCCCCGGCACCCTGGGAATTGCAATAAGCGAGGCCATAGAGACGGCGGTTGCGGACAAAACCGGTCAGACCCGATATTCCCTCGGAAGCGTTTTAAATCATGTAATGCTTCATCAGACCATTATAGGCCTGGAAGCCAAAAAACAGATGGAAAAGGCGGGAGACTATCCCGACATAATAATCGGATGCGCAGGCGGTGGAAGCAATTTTGCAGGGCTGGCATTTCCTTACGCCCATGATAAGATCAACGGCAGACACATTGACATCTACCCCGTGGAACCCGCAGGATGCCCGACTCTGACCCAGGCGCCATTTGTCTACGACCACGGAGACACTGCAAAATACACGCCCCTGCTGCCCATGTACAGCCTGGGCCACACGTTCGTGCCTCCCCCTGTTCACTCCGGGGGCCTGCGATATCACGGTATGGCCCCCACTGTCAGCCAGCTCGTGGATGAAGGTCTGTTTGAGGCGCGCTCGGTGACCCAGACCAAGGCGTATGAAGCAGGGGTGCTGCTTGCACGCACCGAAGGGCTCATACCCGCCCCTGAGACAACACATGCGCTTGCGCTTACTGTTGATGAAGCAATAAAGGCACGGGAAGAAGGCAGGGAAAAGGTCATACTGTTTAACTGGAGCGGCCACGGAATGCTTGATCTTGGTGCGTATGAGGCCTTTTTCGCAGGCAGCATAAAAGACATAGAACTGACTGACAAAGAACTGCACGGCTCTGAAAAAGTATATGCTGATTTTCCCAAACCCAGGCATTTAAAAAGTACCTGAGCTGAGACATGAGTGAGCAAGGAAAAGACATCCCTGAAATAAGATGCCCCAGGCTGGGCAGCATAATTTCCTTCCGCTACTGCCTCATAAGCGGGGAAGGCGACATGCCGTGCTTTAAAATACTGGACTGCTGGTGGGAGATCTTTGATGTGCAAACTTATCTCAGGCAAAACCTCCCTGCCGGGGTATACGAAAACCTGCTCAGGGCTCAGCCCAGGCCGAAAGTGGCCTCAATAGTTGAAATCGCTGAAAAAGCTAAAAAAAAGAAATAGATTTTAAATACTTCAGAAACAGATCCGGATATTGTTTTTACGTTTCGAATCAGGCATTGAACAAGGAGGTTGATTTTGATTTTAAAAGCGCTCGCCGTAGGTCCAATAATGGCCAACTGCTACATTCTCGGATGTGAACGCACGAAATCCGCCGCCGTGATAGATCCCGGCGAGGAAGCCGACAAGATACTCATGAAGCTTGCCGAGGACAAACTTACGCTGAAATATATAATAAACACCCACGGCCATTTCGATCATGTGGGCGGAAATTCGCAGCTGAAAAACGCCTCTGGCGCCGAGCTTGTGATACACAAGGCAGATGAACCCATGCTCGCGGAACTGGGAAGGGCGGCCGCGTCTTTCGGGTTGTCCGCGGAGAACTCCCCTCCACCGGACAAAACCGTTGATGAGGGCGATGTTATATCCTTCGGAGACATCTCCCTGAAAGTGCTGCACACCCCGGGTCACTCCCCCGGGGGGATTTCACTGCTCACCGACAAGATGGTGTTTGTGGGAGACAGCTTGTTTGCCGGCTCCATAGGCAGAACCGACCTGCCGGGCGGCGATTACAACACCCTGATTACAAGCATCAAAACCAAGCTGCTTTCACTTGACGAAGATACAAAGGTTTACACGGGCCACGGCCCGGCCACTACCATCGGGCAGGAAAAGAGGGTCAACCCGTTTTTAAGATAAAGGGCGGCAACCCGGCTAGAAAGCCCCGAGCTGACAGGGCTTGATCTTGATTCCCAGGGCCTCGCAGGCACCGCTTACATCCATTTTCCGGACCCCGAGCTGCCCGGCTGCCTCAAAAGCCCTGCTGCAGCCAAGACGCCCGCCTGCCAGCCGCTCCATTACAGCGGCACGCAGTTCATCCGGAACCGGATGCCGGGGCTTTACAATCTTTTTTTCAGGCTCGTAGCCGAACAAGCCCAGCTGACATTTTACGAGCCTTATACCAATCTCATCGGCGTACTCGCCGATAACCGCCGGGGAAACCCCGAGTTCCTCTGCCAGGGCAAACGCCGCCGCACACGGCAGCCTTCCGTCTGAAGCCCGCTCAGTCATACGTTCGCGTATACGGGCGTCATTTTTTTCCATGGCCGCGTCTCCGTTCCACGTGTTTTTCCGCTCTCTTTTTCATCGGTCCCGGTATAATGATGGACAGGAGAAAAATTGTCAATGACTGTTGATGCGATATTTGGCTTGAACAAAAAACACCCGTTTGTTAACTAATTAAAATATGCAAATGTTTGCGTGACTGCCTGCGGGAGCTGTCGCCTCAATAGTTATTCTATGTTTAGAATTCACAGTAAGCCATGCCTCTTGCCGTAAAAAGAAAAAATACCAGGCGGATCCGGGTCGGTTCCGTGGATGTGGGGGGATGCGCACCTGTTTCAGTGCAGTCCATGACCAATACGCAGACTGCGGACACGGCATCCACAGTTGCCCAGATAAAGCGGCTTGAACAAGCCGGATGCGAAATCATCCGGGTTGCCGTACCAGACAAGGAAGCCTGCAATGCACTGCCTGAAATAAAAAAGCGGATTTCAATCCCCCTGGTTGCAGACATTCACTTTGATTACAGGCTTGCAGTTGCAGCACTGGGAGCCGGGGCGGACTGCATCAGGATCAACCCCGGCAATATAGGTTCAAAAAGCCGGGTCAGGCAGGTGGTAAGTGCTGCAGCAAACAATCAGGCATCTATCCGCATAGGTGTCAATTCAGGCTCACTGGACCGGGATCTCCGGCAAAAGTACGGGGGGGCGAATGCGGAGGCGCTTGTGGAAAGCGCCCTGAGACAGATCGGGTTGCTGGCGGAAATGGATTTTCACCAGGTCAAGGTCTCCATCAAGTCCTCGGATGTATTGCAGACAATAGAGGCATACCGGCTTTTTTCCGAAAAATCCGATGTCCCCCTTCATGTTGGCATCACTGAGGCCGGGGGACTTTATTCGGGCATTGTAAAATCCGCAGTGGGCATAGGCGGCATCCTGATAGACGGCATAGGCGATACTATAAGGGTTTCGCTCACACGCGACCCGGCAGAGGAGGTACGCGTGGGATATGAAATCCTGAAGGCCCTGGACATAAGGCACAGGGGTCCGGAAATAATCTCGTGCCCAACCTGCGGCAGATGCCGGATTGACCTGTTTTCCATTGCCGAATCCGTGGAAAAAGCGCTTTTAAACAACCCCGGTCACATCAGGGTCGCCATAATGGGCTGCGAAGTAAACGGCCCGGGCGAGGCAAGGGAGGCGGATGTGGGCATTGCAGGCGGGGACGGCACTGGAGTGCTTTTTAAAAAGGGGCGGATAGTCAAAAGGTTCACCCAGGACCGCCTGGTGGCTGAGCTGCTTGCCGCAGTCGAGGAAATAACTCAGGGAGAAAAGTAAAATGCACAAGGCCCGGACTACGGGTACAAAAGGTATGCTTACGCAGGGATTCGTTATTGCGCCCTGCACCTTGTGGCCCGGAGCTTAAAACTTAAGACTTGCAACTTTATAAAAAGGGAAACTGATGGCAAAAAAAGATGAAACCGCGATCCGCCCCACCAGGGCGGAAAACTATCCTGAATGGTATCAGCAGGTGATACGTGCTTCTGACATGGCAGAGCTTTCGCCCGTGAGGGGCTGCATGGTTATAAAGCCGTGGGGCTATTCCCTTTGGGAAAATATATCGCGCAGCCTGGATGACATGTTTAAGGCCACGGGTGTGAAAAACGCTTATTTCCCGCTTTTTATCCCGATCAGCTTTTTGGAGAAGGAGGCAAAGCACGTTGAGGGCTTTGCCAAGGAATGCGCGGTTGTAACTCATCACAAGCTTGAAAAGGATGAAAACGAAAAGCTTGTGCCTGCTGCAAAATTAAACGAGCCCCTGATAATACGGCCGACTTCCGAGACCATTATAGGGGACGCATTTTCCAGGTGGATCAGAAGTTACAGGGATCTGCCTGTTCTGATAAACCAGTGGGCGAACGTGGTTCGCTGGGAGCTTCGCACACGCATCTTTCTGCGCACCAGCGAGTTTTTGTGGCAGGAGGGGCACACAGTACATGCCACAAAGCAGGAAGCAATTGACCGCACATACATGATGCTTAATGTGTATAAGGACCTTGCGGAAAAATACCTGGCCATGCCTGTGCTCACAGGGGAAAAGACAGCCGCGGAAAAATTTCCCGGGGCTGAGGTCACCACCTGCATCGAGGCAATGATGCAGGACAAAAAAGCCCTTCAGGCCGGTACATCTCATTTTCTGGGCCAGAACTTTGCAAAGGCCTCGGGCATAAAGTTCCAGTCCGCAATGGAGACCGAGGAATACGGCTGGACAACGTCCTGGGGGGCATCCACACGACTGATAGGCGGACTTATAATGGCCCACAGCGATGACAACGGCGTTGTGATGCCTCCCCGCGTGGCCCCGGCCCACGTGGTGCTCCTGCCTATTTTAAAAAAGGGCGCCAATAACGAAAACGTTATCGCATACGCAAGGGACCTGGCGGAAAAACTGCGCTCACTAAACTATCACGGCACCCCTCTGCGCGTGGAACTAGATGACCGCGATATCGGCGGCACCCGGAACTGGGAATGGATCAAGAAGGGCATTCCCCTGCGCGTGGAAATAGGGCCCAAGGATATTGCCAACGACGCGGTTTATTTATCAAGGCGCGACCGGGACAGAAAAGACAGCGTATCCATGCAGAAAGACCGCTTCGTGGAAGAAATATGCGGACTGCTCGACGAGATACAGGACGAGCTTTATAACAACGCCCTGGAATTCAGGGAGCAAAACACCCGCAGCATAGACGGATGGGATGAATTCAAGGCTTTTTTCACCCCTGAAAACACCGAACGCCCGGAGATACACGGCGGGTTTGCAAAATCCCACTGGTGCGGGAAAACAGAGTGTGAAACAGCAATAAAGGACCGGCTGAATGTAACGATACGCTGTATTCCGTTCGACGCTCAGCCTGAAAAAGGCAAATGCATAGAATGCGGCGCCCCTGCACAAACAGGACGCGTTGTATTCGCCAAAGCTTACTAGCAGCCCGGCCGACAGGACGGGGCGGAATTAATATGATCAGAATTACCGACATCCTCGAAAAGATCACCGAGTATTACCCGGAAGCAGATGTGGACATCGTGGACCGGGCCTACATCTATTCTGCAAGGGTACATGCAGGGCAAATGCGCCTTTCCGGTGAACCCTACCTGTCTCACCCCCTTGAGGTTGCAGACATCCTGGCTGACATGAAACTCGATCCGGTAAGCATCGCGGCCGGGCTGCTCCACGACGTGGTGGAAGATACACACTCTTCAATCGAGGAGATTTACAACATTTTCGGAGAAGACGTGGCCCACATTGTCTCCGGTGTTACAAAGATAAGCGTGCTTCCTTTCAGCACGGACCAGCAGCGGCACGCGGAAAATATACGCAAAATGATCCTGGCCATGGCGGATGATCTCAGGGTTATTCTGATCAAGCTTGCAGACAGGCTCCACAACATAAGGACCCTTCACTATCACAAAAACCTAAAAAAACAGAAGTATATAGCCCAGGAAACACTTGACATATACGTCCCGATCGCCTCAAGGCTCGGTATTTACTGGCTCAAAAACGAACTCGAGGAAAATGCATTCTACTATGCAAACCCGGAAGAATACCAGCGCATCCAGGATCTTGTGGAGACAAACCGCGAGGAGCGCGAGCGATACGTATCCACGGTAAAGACCCTGATTGAGGAAAAAATGGCTGAGTCCGGTATTGCCGCAACCGTGACCGGAAGGTACAAGCAGTACTACAGCATATACCAGAAAATGCTTAGCCAGAACCTGGAATTCGAGGAGGTCTATGACATAATAGCCTTCCGCATCATAGTTGAAAACGTGGCCCAGTGCTATGCAGCCCTGGGACAGATTCATTCAAAGTGGAAGCCCATATCCAAAAAGATAAAGGACTATATCGCCGTTCCCAAGCCCAACATGTACCAGTCGCTCCATACAACCGTTATCGGACCCTACGGGGAGAGAATGGAAATCCAGATCCGGACCCGCGAGATGGATTATGTTGCAAAATTCGGAATAGCCGCCCACTGGAGCTACAAGGAGGGCAAAACCCAGGGCCTCACCACAAAAAACACCTTCGCCTGGATCCACAACCTGGTGGAAAACCAGAAAAATTTCGGCAACCCGGAGGAGTTTCTTGAAAACGTCCGCATTGACCTGTTTCCCGACGAGGTTTTCGTGTTCACCCCCCAGGGAGAGGTCAAATCCCTTCCAAAAGGGGCAACTCCGGTGGACTTTGCCTTTCTGATTCATACGGAGGTGGGAAACGAGTGCACAGGAGCAAAGGTAAACGGAAGGCTGGTTCCGCTCCAATACGAACTCAAGACAGGCGATATAGTTGAAATCCTTACCTCCAAAGGGCATCATCCAAGCAAGGACTGGCTCAACTTCGTAAAGACCGTAAAAGCAAAATCCAGGATACGCCAGTGGATACGCAAGCAGGAAAAGGAGCGGAGCCTCAGCCTGGGCCGGGAACTCTGCGAAAAAGCCTTCAGAAAGCACAAGCTCAATTTCTCTTCCATGGTCCACACCCCGGAAATGGAAAAGGCGGCAGAGTCATTTAACTTCAGGTCAGTGGAGGACCTGATAGCAAATGTCGGCATGGGAAAAATCACCCCTCTTCAGATCATAAGAAAGATCGACCCGCAGGCGGGAGAAAAGAGGGAGACCGGTCTGATGGACAGGCTGATGCGCCCCAGGGACCGCAAACGCCGGGAGAAGGCCGAGGACGGGGTATCCGTGCAGGGCATGGATGATATTCTGATAAGGTTTGCCAAGTGCTGCCAGCCGGTTCCAGGAGACCCCATAACCGGGTACATAACCCACGGCCAGGGGGTTACCATTCACAGGAGCGGGTGCGTCAATGCCCTTAAGCTGAGCCCTGACCGTCAGATCGAGGTGGAGTGGAAAACTGAAAAAGGCAGCCAGTTTCCCGTTTCTCTCAAAATCACGGGATACGACCGAATCGGCCTGCTTGCGGAGATTTCCACGGAAATAAGCAAGGCGGGCGCCAATATCCATGACGTCCGCCTGGAAAACCGTGGCAACAAGTATATTTACGGAGAGTTTACCATCCTGGTAAACGACCTGCAGCACCTTGACAATGTGATGGGAAAATTAAAAAAAATATCCGCGGTGCAGGAGGTAAAAAGGGAATAGAAAAGAATGCCTTGCTAAGGGGCCTTTGCCACCAGCCCGCTTCTTATGCAGCTGGTGCATACTGTCATTTTTTTCACGCTTCCCTGGTGCATTGCCCGTACCCTCTGGAGGTTCGGGCTGAAACGCCGCTTTGTGACATTATGGGCATGGCTGACGTTGTTGCCCACCAGAGGCCTTTTACCGCATATATCGCAAATCCTGGACATACCTAACAGCTCCTTTCAAACAAAGTTCTATTCAAATGAAACATAAATTTATGCCCTGTTTTTTTGGGTTTGTAAAGAGCTTTTTTACTGCCGGGGCATCGCGGGAGCCGAATCCTGACCCGGCCCGCCTGACCTTGTGGGCTGACGGATGACACCGTCTTCTTCCTCGCCTTCCATTTCAGCCAGGCGCTTTTCACAGCGCGCAATGTATTCGGAAGCATCATCCCTGTACTTTTCAACATCAGGATAAGCGCTGACAAGGTTTTCGAAACGGTTCAGCGCAGCTTCGTACTGTCCGGACTTGAAATAAAACCTGCCTACATAGAATTCGTGTCCGGCAAGGCGCTGCCTGCATTCCTTTATCCTGGGCTCCGCCTTTTCGGCATATTCGCTTTCAGGAAACCTGGACCTGAGGCGGCCGAACGCCTCGAGTGCATTCTGAGTGGGCACCTGGGTTCGGTCAATGCTTCTTATACGCTCATAATGGCACATCCCGATCCTGTAGATAACATAAGGGACCTCCTCGTCGCCCGGGTGCATTCGCTCGTAGTATTCATAGGCCGCGCGCGCCTGTTCATACTCCTCCAGATTATAATGTGCGTCGGCAATCCGAAGTTCAGCAGTCTTGGTATACCGGCTGTAAGGATACCAGTTTTTCAGGCGTTCGTAGGACTCAATCGCCTTTGAATATTTTTCGTCCCCGAAATACTGCTCACCTTCTTCAGCCAGTTCAGGGGCCGTTTTTTCCTGATCCTTTCCGAACCATGCGGCGCAGCCCGCCGACCCGATCAACAGTGCGGCGCACAGCACCGCTGCAAGAGATTTCGTTACAATTCTGCACATGGCGTATCCTGTTTTATTATAAAATTGGCAAGGGTATTTAAATCAACAGAATCAGGACCCTGAGTCGATATAAAGGGCGGCTTCCTCGGCTGCAACCGCTCCGTCACCGACCGCAGTGACAGCCTGTCGCAGGGGGCTGACGCGCACATCGCCGGCCGCGTATACTCCCGGCAAAGAGGTCTGCATGCGATGATCCGTCTTTATGAATCCCTTTTCATCCATATCCACCGCTCCGCCGAGAAACTCCGTGTTGGGGGTGATGCCTACCCATATGAAACAGCCTGCCACAGGCAGGTCAAATTCGGCGCCTGTTTTGATGTTTTCCACCCTCAGAGATTCGACCCCTGCATTTCCGCCTTTTATCTCAACGGGGCGGCAGCTCCAGAGAATCTCGATTTTTTCGTTTTCAAAAGCCCTTTCCTGCAGGATCCGGGCAGCCCGCAGCTCGTCTCGGCGATGGATCAGATATACTTTTGAGGCGAATTTTGTAAGGAAAATGCTTTCCTTTAGCGCGGTGTCGCCCCCGCCGACTGCCGCCACCTCCGCGTCCTTGAAAAACGGAGCGTCGCAGGTGGCGCACGTGGACACCCCCTGGCCGTAATAACGATCCTCTCCAGGAATCCCTATTCTTTCAGGGTGAGCGCCAGTGGCAAGGATTACGGACCTGGCTGAAACCTCGCCGCCTGTAAGCCGCAATTTTTTAACGGGACCGGCCAGATCCAGGCCGATTACCTCCTCGGTTACAATTTCGGCGTCATGACGTTCCGCCTGGTCGGCCATTTTCATCATCAGCTCCGCGCCGCTGATGCCTTCGGGAAATCCCGGATAATTCTCGACCAGGTCGGTTACAATCAACTGACCACCCGGCGCCGCCTTTTCCAGGACAAGCACTGAAAGCCGGGCCCGCGCAGCATAAATGGCTGCACAGAGCCCGGCCGGGCCGGCACCCACGATCACTAGGTCATACTGAGTTTTTTTCATCCCTCACCGCTACAAGCTTTTGTTGATGGCATCCTCGAGCTTGGCCTTCTGTACCATGCCCACAATCTGCTCCATTTTTTCGCCGTTTTTGAACAGGAGCAGGGTCGGGATTGCCCGGATGCCATAGTTGCTCGGCGTAGAGGGGTTATCGTCAACGTTGCATTTAACGATCTTGATCTTTCCCTCGTAATCCTTGCTGATTTCCTCGAGCACGGGCGCTATCGCCTTGCAGGGACCGCACCAGGGCGCCCAGAAATCTACCAGCACAGGCTGATCCGCCTTCAAAACTTCCTGCTCGAATGTATTGTCGCTGATTTCCTTGATTGCTTCGGCCATTTTTCTTCCTTCCTGAACTTTTTGCTGTTTTCGGTTTCCGCCGTAAATTGCAAACACACGATGTGCAAAATGCAATCACCGCCGCAAGAAGCCGTAGCGTTATCATTTACTACAACATCTTTATACATGTCAAGATAACCATCCGCACCGGTTTTTCAAAAAAACAAAAATATTAACGAAAACCCGGCTTATCCGGGCAGCAGGCAGACACTTTCAAAATTCATTGACGCGTATTGAATTGTTTATTATTGTTTTATGGTTATACGCTTTGGATAGTTAATATTTTTAATTTTTAAGGCATTATTTCACGGCAGGAAAAGACAATGGTTGAGCTTGATTTTGAAAAGGGCGGGGGGCTTCTTCCCGCAATAGTGCAGGACTATGAAACCGGGGAAGTTCTCATGCTTGCCTATATGAACCGGGCTGCGTGGGAAAACACCCTGAATACGGAAAAAGCAACTTATTACAGCCGTTCCAGGGACAAGCTGTGGGTAAAGGGCGAAACCTCCGGGCATATACAGAAGGTCAGGGAAGTACGGTTTGACTGCGACAGCGACACCATACTGCTCAAGGTTGACCAGCTCGGGGGCGCGGCCTGCCACAAGGGATACAAGTCTTGCTTTTACAGGAAAATCGTGGACGACTGTGCGCAAATCGCAGAACAAAAGATTTTTGATCCAGAAGAGGTTTACAAAAAATGACAGAGACACTCAAACTCGGCATACCCAAGGGAAGCCTGCAGAAGTCAACCATCGAGCTTTTCCGGCGCTCCGGGTGGAAAATCAACGTCAACGGCAGGAGCTACTTTCCTGATATCAATGACGAGCAAATGGAATGCACCCTCTGCCGCGCGCAGGAGATGTCTGTATACGTTGAATCCGGCGCCCTGGACACCGGGCTTACCGGCAGGGACTGGATAGCGGAAAACAACTCTGATGTCCATGTTGTAACCGATCTGGTCTACTCCAAGGTCTCGGCCAGACCTGCCCGCTGGGTGATAGCCGTTGCAAGCGACTCGCCTGTTGAAAAAATCGAGGACCTTGCCGGCAAGAAGATAGCAACCGAGCTTGTCAATTATACGCGCCGGTATTTCCGGGAAAAATCCATAGATGTCAGCATAGACTATTCCTGGGGTGCGACAGAGGCCAAGGTTGTCTCCGGCCTGGCTGACGCCGTGGTTGAAATAACCGAAACCGAAAGCACCATCCGGGCCCATGGATTGCGCGTCATCCACGAAATGATGCAGACAAACACCCAGCTGATAGCCAATCACGAGGCCTGGAAAAATCCGGAAAAACGAAAGAAAATCGAGCAGCTTGCCCTCCTGTTAAAAGGCGCCCTTGCCGCTGAAAAGATGGTGGGCCTGAAAATGAACGTACCTGAATCCGGGCTCGAAAAGGTCGTCTCTCTGCTGCCGAGCCTTACGGCTCCAACAATAGCCCAGCTCTACCACAGCAGCTGGTACTCTGTGGAATCAGTGGTAAGCTCGGACACGGTGCGCGACCTGATCCCGGTTTTAATGGAAAACGGTGCGGAAGGAATCATCGAATATCCTTTAAACAAGGTGATATAGGTGAAACATTCCGCATCAGTAATTTCCGGTAAAACACTGCCATGAAAATCACCTCAGCCTCATTTGACAAAAGCGCAGCATCCGCCGGCCAGTACCCGCCGGCGGAGCTGCCGGAAATAGCCTTTGCAGGCAGGTCCAATGTGGGCAAGTCAAGCCTTATCAATACGCTGTTAAACCGCAGGCATCTTGTAAAGACTGGCTCAACTCCCGGCAAAACCCGGTTGATAAACTTTTTCATCATAAACAACGAGTTTTCCTTTGTTGATCTTCCCGGCTACGGTTATGCCAAAGTCCCTGCCTCCGAAAGGGAAAAATGGGGAAAAATGGTGGAGACCTACCTGAGCACCAGGCCCACCCTCAGAGGCGTGGTGGTTCTCCAGGACATCCGCAGGATGCCGGGCGAAGAGGAAATCCAGCTTCTCGACTACCTGGGCCACCACAGGATCCCTGCCATCATGGTGCTGACAAAGGCAGACAAGTTCTCCAGGAACAAACAGGCAGCCCAGGCCCGCCGCATACGGCAGACCCTGGAGCTTGAGGAGGATGAAACGCTTTGCTTTTCTGCAAAATCCCGCCAGGGAACAGACGTCCTGTGGGAGATGATAACCAGCCTGCTCGACATGCACGACATGGACCGGACAGAAAAATGAATGAACATACAGATAACACAGAGCAGGACTTCCGATCCGGGTTCGTTGTAATTGCCGGCGCCCCGAACTCAGGCAAATCGACCCTTTTAAACCTGCTGGTGGGAGAAAAAATATCCATCACCTCTGCAAAGCCGCAAACTACAAGAAACCGTATCACGGGCATAGCCCACAGGGACCACTGCCAGATAGTTTTTCTCGATACACCGGGGGCGCATAAAAGCGAAAAGATTCTTAACAGCAAAATAGTTGAAGTCGCCATGACCGCCATAGAAGAGGCGGACCTGGTGCTCATGCTTGCCGATGCCGCGCGCCCTGATTCTGCATCCGAATCCATTATAGTTGAAAAACTGCGGGCCAAAACAAACACGCCCGCAGTACTGGCCTTAAACAAAATAGACCTTGTTGAAAAGCCGAAACTGCTGGAGCAGATCGACCGCTGGTCCAAAACATTTAATTTCGCGGAAATCATTCCGGTGTCTGCAAAAAAGGGAACCCAGATACAGCAGCTCGAGGATGCAATGGCTGGCCTGCTTCCCCCGGGTCCGGCGTATTACCCTGAAGACGCCATCACTGACATGCCCGAGCGCTTCATAGTATCTGAAATGATAAGGGAAAAGGTGTTTGAGGCAACCGGCCAGGAAATCCCTTATTCAACAGCTGTAACCATTGAAGATTTCTCAGAGGAGCAGGAGCGCGGCCGAATCAGCATTCACGCCGCAATACACGTGGAGAGAAACTCCCAGAAGGGCATCATCATAGGCAGGCGCGGGCAGATGCTCAGGGAGATAGGAACCGCTGCCAGGCATGATATTGAAAGCCTGCTTGGAGCCAGGGTATTTTTAAAGCTATTTGTCCGGGTGGAAAAAAACTGGAGCAAAAATCCAAAGGCGATCCGGAAACTCGGATACTGATGGTGGTCTCATTTCACCCCTGCTACTGTGCTGACAAAAACAGGATCTGCGCCGGCAGGGACCCGGATGAAGAAGACCTGGCACTTATAAGAGCAGCCCGGGCCGTAATCCTGCCGCAGGGATGCAGACGATCTCTTTTTGATGCAGCCCGCAGCAACTGCAGCCGCGTGTTTCCGGATTACACCGCCCGCTTTGCCTGGCCTGATAAAACCGGGCAGATCAGGATGTTTTCGCACTTCGGCGCCCCCCACCCTGAAACCGAGGTTTTCGAAAGCCTGGAGGACTACCGGAAAAGATACCGGGAAAGAACCAGGCCCGACTGTTTTGACTTTCCGTTTGTATTCAAATACAATGGATCCGGCGAGGGATCCGGGGTATGGCTTGTGGAAAACCAAGAGCAGATACAGAATCTTTTCAGGCAGACAGCCGCATGGGAAAAAACAGGCCAGTACGGGTTTATGATACAGCAATACATCCGGACAAAGGGGATGTCCCTCAGGGTGGCGGTGGTGGGAAAAACGCTTGTTTCCTACTGGAGGATTCAGCCTGATCCCGGAAAATTTAATGCCGCGGCATCACACGGGGCACAGATCGATCACAGCCTGCATCCGGAGCTGAAAGAAGCCGCTGAAAAACAGGTACGAACCCTTTGCGCGAAAACCGGGATAAATCTGGCGGGATTTGACCTGATATTTCCGGCAGGAAACAAAAACCCCGCACCCCTTTTTCTGGAAGTAAACTATTTTTTCGGCCGCCGGGGGCTCGGTGGCTCAGAGGAATTTTACAGGCTTTTGTGCAGGGAAATAGACAGATGGCTTGCTGAAACGGAATAAACATGTATATACCGGAAGAAGAGGAAATAAAAAAGGAAAAGGCAAAGGCCCGCCAGCTAAGGGCAAGCCAGTGGTGGAAGCGCAAATGCGCCAGGGGAATCTGTTACTACTGCGGCAGCCAGATCCCGCCCCGCGAGCTTACCATGGACCACATTGTGCCGATTTCGCGAGGCGGCAAAACCACCAGGGCAAATGTAGCTCCCTGCTGCAAGGAATGCAACACAGGCAAAAAAGGCCGCCTGCCCATGGAATGGACCGGCGGCGGCTGATTTTAGTCAAACTGTCCCAGCGGCCGGTCAAATGTGTAGCGCGCGGGGCTAATTACCAGCCTGTCATAGGAGGGTCCTACATTTCCGCCAAGTGCTGAAAACGGCAGCGAAACCACAAAAGTGGCAGATCCGAGCACGGTTGACGCAAAGCCCAGAGGCCTGGCTGCAAAAACATCCACCGCCATGGCGGCACCGTCTTTGGAGGTGTCATCTTTATCCGCAGAATAAGCCAGCGCGGGTGAACCAAGCAGGCCGGCAGTCACGGCCAGGATCAGTAAAAAAAACATTATCTTTTTCATATGAAACCCTCCTTTTACCTTACCGCAGGGGTTTGGTTTCTGCTGATGCCAAATATCGCGAAACTCTGCCCGACCGGGCAGGCCTCCTTGACATCGGGCACGATTCGGATATAAAAAAACAAGACTTTATGTTACACATTAAGCCATAAAGACTTTAAGGTCAATTTTTTTAAAAAAAAATCAATTATCAGGACAGGCCGCATGCAGGTCTTTTTCACAGCCGGCGGCTGTGAAAAAGCTTTACACGGCATTTAAAGGTTTTTTCCTGTGGCTGCAGGCTGACCAGGATCAGGCGTTATAAAAATATGCTTCGCGAAATCGGAATCAAAAATTTTGCAATCATCGATGACCTGCGGGTCAGATTCGAAAAGGGCTTAAACATAATAAGCGGTGAGACCGGTGCGGGCAAATCAATAATAATCACCGCTCTTAGCACCCTTCTGGGAAGCCGGGCGGATGCCGCCATGATCCGCACCGGCTCGGATACTGCGGAACTCGAAGCCTTCTTTGACGTGGATCCGTCAGGACCTGCTGCCGGTATTCTTGACCAACAGGGCTACGATTCAGGAGAAGAACTGCTCATACGCAGGATACTGTCAAAAAACGACAGGCACAGGGTGTATATCAACGGCCGTCTCGCCACCATGCAGCTTCTTTCCAGGCTTACCGACAACCTGGCAGGCATATCCGGCCAGCACGAACACCAGAGGCTTTTAAAGGAATCAGAGCACCTGCGCATCCTCGATCAGTTCGGCGGACTCAACGGGCTGCAGAAATCAGTATCCGAATCCTACAGGGAGATCCAGCCCCTGATCCGGGGATTGGAGGAACTGTGGGAACAGAAAACCAGGCAGTCAGAGCGCCTGGAACTGCTGCAGTTTCAAAAAGATGAAATAGAGTCAGCTGAGCTTTCTCCGGGGGAGGAAGAAACCATAAGACAGGACTTAAAACGCCTGAAAAACGCAGAAACCCTTTATCAAACAGTCGGAGGGGGAATAGAGGAACTCTACAACCGGGAAGGCGCTGTCTCGGAACGCCTGAAGTCCGTGCAGAAGGAGATAGAAAAGGCTTCTGCCACAGACCCCTGGCTTGAAGAAGCAGCCGGGGCCCTGTCCGATGCTGCAATAAGGATCGAGGATACCGTGGATCAGCTGCGCGGTTACGCAGACGGCATAGAGTTCGACCCGGGCCGCATAGAAGAGATCGAATCAAGGCTTGATACAATAAACAGGCTCAAGAGAAAATACGGGTCCTCGGTTGAAGAAATACTGCAATACCTGGACTCAGTTGAAAAAGAACTCTCGGATATCGAAAACCTTGACGACAGGATTGCAGAGACTGAAAACCTCCTCTCAGAGGCCGGGGACCGCCTTTTCAGGCTTGCATCAGAGCTTTCTGAAAAACGACGCTCAGCCGCGGATGATCTTGCGGAAAAAATGGAATCCGAGCTCCAATCCCTGAAAATGGCTGACACCCGGTTTTCGGTGAGTTTCAGGGAAAACACCCCCGGGCCTGAAACCCCGCAATGGCTTTGTTTTGACGGAAAGGCACTGTCTGAAAGGGGGGCTGAACAGCCGGTGTTCATGATAGCCCCGAACCCGGGCGAAACACCCAGGCCACTTTCAAAAATAGCCTCCGGAGGTGAGCTTTCCCGGATAATTTTGGCGTTAAAGGCCATACTTGCAGATACGGAAACAGTTGAAACCGTGGTCTTCGACGAGGTTGACGCGGGCATCGGCGGAGAGGTGGCAGAGGTCGTGGGAAGAAAGCTCGCTGGCCTGGCGGAATCCAGCCAGGTGATATGCATAACCCACCTGGCCCAGATAGCAAGGTTCGGGGATCATCACTTCCGCATAACCAAGGACGTTTTACGGGGAAGGACCGCCACGCGGATTGACAGGTTAGACGAGTCCGGCAGGATCGAGGAAACCGCCCGCATGATAGGCGGCGAGGCCATCACGGAAACCACCATGGCTCATGCCAGGGAACTGCTTAAAAAAGCCGGCGGAGACAGATAGCTCCGCCGGCGGTTTAAAGCGCGGGTTAAAAATCCACCCCTGTTTCCAGAAACGGCCCTGAAAAATCAAGATCAATCTCAAGATCGTCGTCTTCTACATCATAGGTGTCATACCTGTATCCGCCCGAGACAAACACGGGGCCCACAGCATCCACCTTCAGGCGGCCGATCAGGCTCAGGATCTCATAGTCGCTGTATGAGATGCCCCGGACTTCCGCCTCAAGGCCGAGCCGGTCCAGAGGCTGCAGGCCCAGGCCCAGATAGATCATGGGAACAGGTATGGTCCCTGATTTCTTTTCATACCGGGTTGTTCCTGAGACCTCCTGCTCGATAACTGCTTCTGCATCTATGATCCTTGCATTAAGCCCTGCTTCAACACTCAGGGTGTTCAGGGTAAAGCCCCTGAGCAGGGGGATGTTGTAGAACAGCCCGATGTCGTAATGATCCAGGGTCAGCCTGGACCTGAAGTCTTCTTTGGCTTCAAACTCTTTATCGCCGAATTCAAATTTTTCCGTGCGTGTCGACCTTTCCTCGTATTCAAGGGGCGTGGCCATGAGATATATGTTTGGTATTACAAGGGGCATTCCGATCTTCAGGCGCGCGGTGAAATCGGTTTCATCATCGTAGCCAAGGTCGTCTTCAAGGTCGAGGTCAGTGCCTAAATTATCAGTACCTTCGTAGGCCAAATTCCCTGAAGACGAGGCCTGCCAGCCGCCCACTGCGCCCTCGACATCCACGAGCGGAAGGGCTGAAACAGACGCCGGGGCAACTACAGCCGCGGCAGCCAGTATGCATAAAAATTTTATCGCCGTCATGGTTCGCATAATTTCCTCCGATTTAAGACTTCGCAGATTACAGAATAACCAGGAATTAAACACTTGACCTGTTTTCCGCAACTGGTGTATTTAAATAGATTTTACAAAGAGTTTAAAGGGATACGGATATCGGAATGATACTCGAGTCTTAATAACCTTTTTTACCGCGGATTACAAGCCATAATTTACAACTATATTTTACGGGGTATTATCCATGACCGAATACGCAACCCTGACAGTAAACGGAAAAACGATCCAGCTTCCGGTCGTAGAAGGCA
Organism: Desulfobacterales bacterium; assembly: GCA_046540695.1. GTDB lineage: Bacteria > Desulfobacterota > Desulfobacteria > Desulfobacterales > Desulfosalsimonadaceae > Desulfosalsimonas. The sequence continues at coordinate 10,002 of JBKHES010000010.1, read as the reverse complement.
CCGAGGGCGAAAAGGGGATAGACATCCGGAGCCTGCGGGCAGAGAGCGGATACATCACCTTTGACCCGGGATACGGCAACACGGGCAGCTGCAGAAGCACAATCACCTACATGGACGGGGAAAAGGGGATTCTGCGCTACAGGGGCGTTCCCATAGAAGAGCTGGCGGAGCACTCCTCGTTCGTGGAAACCGCCTATCTGCTCATCAACGGTGAACTGCCGACCCGCAAAGAGTTAAACCGCACCAGCGTGCAGTTAAACGATCATTCCCTGGTCCACGAGGACATGCAGAATTTCTACCAGAATTTTCCGCGCGCCTCTCACCCCATGGGTATTCTGTCCGCGATGGTAAACGCGCTCAGAAGCTTTTATCCGGAACTTATAACCACCGAGGAGGGATTCGAGGAGATCGCCCTGCGCCTTTTGTCCAAGGTGCGCACCATGGCTGCAATGGCATACAAGATCTCCCGGGGCCACAGGGTGGAGTATCCGAGACCTGACTATACCTACTGCGCCAATTTCCTGCACATGATGTTCAACACTCCTGTGAAGCCATATATTGCGCGCAAGGAACTGGTAAAGGCACTAAACGTTTTCTGGATTCTGCACGCGGATCACGAGCAGAACTGTTCCACCGCAGTGGTTCGCAGCGTGGGAAGCGCCAGGACCAATATCTACGCATCGCTTTCAGCCGGGGTTTCCGCCCTGTGGGGTGACCTCCACGGAGGAGCCAACCAGGCGGTTGTCCAGATGTTAACGGAGATCCACGAACGCGGGCTGCCTGTGAAAGAAATGGTGGAGCGGGCCAAGGACAAAAAAGACCCCTTCCGGCTAATGGGCTTCGGCCACCGCGTATACAAAACCTATGACCCCAGGGCCAGGATACTCAAAAAATACGTGCACGACGTTCTCGACAGGATGAACATAGACGACCCGCTGCTTGACATCGCCCTGGAACTCGAAGAAATCGCGGTCAACGATGAATATTTCCAGAAAAACAACCTGTATCCCAACGTTGATTTCTACAGCGGCATCCTGCTCAAGGCCATGCAGATCCCGACCAACATGTTCACCGTGATGTTCGCCATAGGCCGGCTGCCCGGCTGGATTGCACAGTGGCGTGAAAACCTTCTGGACCCGGAACAGCGGCTTGTTCGCCCCAGGCAGATTTACACAGGCCAAAACCACCGGCCGTATGTACAGATCGACGAAAGGGGCAGCAAGGATTAACTGCTGTTCCGGTTATTAATTTTCCGGATCCGTGTATATCCGGGATGGGCCGGACCCGGATTTAACCTGAGCTCTTCAGGATTTTTTCCCGCAGCTGCCTGTATTCCACCATCGCTCCCATGGCCCGGGCCGCCCTGTTGGGTCCGGGCAGCACCGGGGCTCCTGCATCATAGAGGCCGCGGATAAAGGGGCTTTCCCCGGAATAATAGGAAAACCCTACCACGGGTTTTCCAGAGCCGAGCATCATCTCAGCAAGCTGCCTGCTTTGCTCAGAGATGATTTTATTGGTTTCAGCCCTTGCCTCCTCGCCGGTAACGCCCATGCTTTCCATAACCATCATGATTGTGCGGCGCGGCATCATAAGATACATAAGCAGCATGTCCGCGTTTTCATCCTGCTTTAAAATATTTGGAATCTTTTCAAAAAAATCCATGTTGCGCTTGGTAAACGTCAGGTCCACAGGATTGTTCATGCTGCCGGTGTGCGGGACATAATCGGCTAGTTTTTCCTTTGTTTCCCCGGAAAGCCTGGGAAGCTCAAGCCCCGAGCGCGCGCAAGCGTCAGCTGCAACAGCGCCCGGGCCGCCTGAATGGGTCTGGATCATCACCCGGTTTCCAGCCGGCACGGGACAGGAACCAAGACACCAGCAGATGTCGAAGAGCTCTTCAATTGACCATGCACGGATTACACCGCTCTGGCGAAAAACGCCGTCATATATGCGCTCCCCGCCGGCTAGCGCGCCGGTGTGTGAAAGGCCCGCCATGCGGCCCGCCTCGGTTCCTCCTGCATAATAGGCTACAATCGGCTTGTGGGGAACGATTTGCCGTGCAGCATCTATAAATTCCCTGCCCCTTCGGATGCTTTCTATGTAAAGTGCTATTACTCTAGTGTTCGGGCATGCTGCGAGATAACGCATGCAGTCCACGATATCTATATTTGCCTCGTTTCCCACGCTGAACCCGGTGGAAAAACCCAGGCCGTACCTGCCGAGATATGCAAACATCTGGGTTATAAAGCTTCCGCTCTGCGAAGCCATGCCTATGAATCCGGGGGGATGCTCGCAGGGTAAAAAAGTGGCATTGAACTTTAAATGGGTGTTTACCGCGCCTATGCAGTTGGGGCCCAGAAACCGGATCCCGTGTTTTGCAGCTGTCCGCTTGAGCGTTTCCTCGAGCTCAGCCCCGTTTTCCCCGACTTCCTTAAACCCGCCGGAAACCACTATTGCATGCTTTATACCCTTTTCGCCGCAGGCCTCCATAACCTCTGGCACCACGCCTGTAGGCAGAACAATTATTGCAAGGCCTGGTACTTCAGGCAGGTCCAGCACAGACTCATATGCCGTATGGCCGAGCACTTGTTTTTCCCTGGGATGCACGGGATATATACTTCCTTCATACCCCATGGCCTTTATGGAGGACAAAAGACTTGTGCCCATGGCCGTATGCTTGTTTGATGCGCCGAAAATGGCGATGCTTGACGGATTGGCTATGCCGTGGAGGGGAGAATTTTCAATCTTCGGATCCATCTTTGCCTTCCTTTAATATAACGAGTGCGTCAACTGCCTTCAGGCCTCCTTCCGGGGTAATGATTACCGGATTGATGTCTGCTTCCGCAATATTTTCGTGTTCAATTCCCATGCGGCCCAGGGCGCACAGGGATTTGAACAGAGCCTTCATGTCCGCGGCGGCCTCGCCCCTGAAAGGCCCGAAAATTTTATCCGCGCGCAGGCCCGCGGCCATGTCCGCAGCCTCGGCTTCGTCAAACGGGGCGATACGAAAGGCAGTGTCGTTTACAAGCTCCGTTAGCACCCCGCCCAGGCCGAGCATTACGCAGGGGCCGAACTGCGGCTCTCTGTGCAGGCCCAATGCAAGCTCTCTCTTGCCGGAGACCATCTCCTGGACCAGGACCCCTTCAAAACCGCTGCCCATTTTCTCGGCAACCGAGTCAAACGCCTCCGCAACACCACGTTCATCTGAAATGTTTACAAAAACAACCCCTGACTCCGTCTTGTGCATCAGATCAGGGCCCGAGCCCTTGACAACCACAGGAAAGCCTATTTCCGCCGCCGCGGCAACAGCGGCTTCGCGGTCAGAAGCCAGTTTTTCGCGCGTCACGGGAATCCCGTAGCCGGAAAGCAGCTTTTTGGCTTCGTATTCCGAAAGCGAACGCTGATTCCGGGCCATTGCCTCATTAATTACGCCCATTTTCCGTTTTCCTTTATCAATTCAAGAAGGTTCATACAAACCCCAGGCGCGTTTGCGGCGCGCCGGATCCAAGCCATAAAAAATAAAACGAACGTTCACTCGTTTTTGTGAAAGATCTCATTTTACTCTTTAAAAAATATTTTTCAAGCCAAACAAAAACATTTTTCCTGGATCGTTTGCCCGTCCAGGGGGTGACATGAAGTGCACAAATGCTTATATTAATTACCTTAAATGAAAGGAGGAGCAGCATATGAGCACACTCAAGACACCCATGGATATACTGAGACTGCTGGACAAGTCCAACTGCCGCCAGTGCAACGAGCCAACCTGCATGGCGTTTGCCGCCCAGGTTTTCAAGGGGAAAAAGAAGCTCAGCGAATGCCCGAAACTGGATCCCTCGGTTGTTGAACAATACAGCGGAGGCGATGAAACCGGTGAAGAAACTGAAAAACCCCGCACTTCTGAAGAGGAGATAGAGGCCTATGTCGAATACCTGAAAAGCAGGGTCAGACAGATGGACCTTTCCGCGGTGGCTGAAAAACTGGGCGGGGTTTATGAAAACAACCGCCTGACCTTAAAGGTGCTGGGCAAGAATTTCAGAGTGTACCAGGACGGCACCCTGTCTGCGGACATTCACACAAACCCCTGGGTATCAGTGCCTGTTCTGACATATATAACCGAAGGCGCAGGCAAGGATCTTACAGGCAGCTGGCTGCCCTTCAGGGAGTTAAAAAACGGAAGTTCATGGTACGGCCTGTTCAGACAGCGCTGCGAAAAGCCCCTCAAGCAGATTGCAGACAATGATTACGATCTTTTCGTTGACCTGCTGGACGTTTTTAACGGCCTTCCTGCGGAGCACCTGGATGCTGATATTGCCCGGGTGTTTTACGTGCTTCCCAAGGCCGCGATAATGATCTGCTACTGGCCTGCTGAAGAGGACTTTGAATCAAACCTGAGCATTTACTTTGACGCGGCAGTGGAGCAGAACCTAAACATTGCCTCGATCAATGCCCTGGGCTCCGGCCTGGCCCGGATGTTTGAAAAGCTGGCCCAAAAACACAGCACCCGGCAGCCGTTTTCGGCAGCAGGACTGTGATGTGACACTCCTAACCAATTCCCGGTGATTTTTTCAAGTCATGGGAATCGGCATATACTAAGGTCCTTTTCTGATTTCTTTCGTAGTTTGATCGCAATCGGGATCGGGATCGAAATCGACTCCGATCCCGATCCAGATAAGACTGAAACAGCATAACAACTACCTGATAATTCTTCACCGGCAATTGATAGACACTCCTTACTTAGGTTGACACGCCAGCCGATGTGGAGGTAGATATATTTATCCCGGCAATTGTTTTCATTCGCTCAGATTCAAAAAAGGACTCCCGGTATGCCCACTGACGAAGAAATCCTCGAATATCACAGCAAGCCCCGGCCCGGAAAAATCGAGATAGTTCCCACCAAGCCCTGCATGTCCCAGGGGGATCTGTCAATTGCCTATACCCCGGGCGTGGCCCTGCCGTGCCTGAAAATCCGGGAAGAGCCCAATCTTTCCTATGACTACACAGACAAGAGCAACCTTGTGGGCGTTATCACTAACGGCACCGCCGTGCTCGGACTCGGAAACATAGGAGCCCTTGCGGGCAAGCCGGTCATGGAGGGCAAGGCTGTACTGTTCAAGCGCTTTGCAGACCTGGACGTATTCGACATCGAGGTAAAGACCGAGGACCCTGACGAATTCATACGCACGGTCAGGATGCTGGAGCCCACATTCGGCGGCATAAACCTCGAGGACATAAAAGCCCCTGACTGTTTCTACATAGAAGACACCCTCCGCCGTGAAATGGACATCCCGGTGTTCCACGACGACCAGCACGGAACAGCCATCATCTCCGCTGCTGCCCTTATAAACGCCTGCAGGCTGACAAACCGCAGCACCGAAGACCTTAGCGTGGTGGTAAACGGCGCCGGAGCTGCCGCCATTGCCACTGCCAGGATGTATGTACAGCTGGGAGTTAAAAAGGAAAACATAGTGTTCGTGGATTCCAGGGGGGTAATCTACAAGGGGCGCAAACAGGGAATGAATCCCTATAAGGAGGAGTTTGCGGCTGACACGGACAAGCGCACTCTCCAGGAGGCTGCCCGCGGCGCTGACGTGCTGCTCGGGCTGTCAGTGGAGGGGGCTTTCACCCCGGATCTTTTGAAACTTTTAAACAGGAATCCCATAATATTCGCCCTTGCCAACCCCGAGCCTGAGATCGGCTATTACGAGGCCAAAGAGGCCCGGCCTGACGCCATCATAGCCACAGGCCGCTCGGATTACCCCAACCAGGTCAACAACGTGCTGGGATTTCCCTATATCTTCAGGGGAGCCCTTGACGTAAGGGCTTCTGCAATAAACGAGGAAATGAAGCTGGCCGCGGTATACGCCCTGGCGGAACTTCCCCGCGAGGACGTGCCCGACTCCGTGATACGTGCCTACGGAGGCACCGCCCTGACGTTCGGTCCTGACTACATCATACCCAAGCCCCTGGACTCAAGGGTTCTGCTCAAAGTCACCCCGGCGGTGGCCGAAGCCGCGGTTAAAACCGGCGTTTCCCGCACGGAAATACCCGACCCGCAAGCATATATCCAGTACCTTGAGGCCCGGCTGGGACCGGAGCGCGAAATAATGAGAAAGATCATAACGCGGGCCCAGCAGAATCCTAAACGGATCGTAATGCCCGAAGGAGACCACCCTGTAGTATTGAGAGCCGCCCATCACGTGGCAAGCGAGGGAATTGCCAATCCGGTGCTTTTGGGAAGCAGGGAATCAATCGAAAAGCTTGCAGGTGAAATACACGTTCCCCTTGACGGAATCGAAATCCTTGATCACAAGCAGAGCAGCCTTTTTGAGCAATATGCACAGAAGCTTCACATGATGAGGGCGAGAAAGGGCTGGGGCCCTGCGGAAACACGTCATCAGCTTGAAAACCGTTTCGTGTTCGGGGCCATGATGGTGCACGAGGGCATGGTGGACGGACAGGTCCACGGGATAAGCAGATCCTATCCGGACTCCATCCGGCCGGTGCTCCAGGTCGTATCGCGAAGGCCGGGGGTCAACAAGGTATCAGGGGTGTATTTGATGATTTTCAGGGACCGCACACTGCTTTTTGCAGACGCCACGGTCAACATCAACCCCACTTCCGCCGATCTCGCAGAAATCGCGCTCATGACCGCTGAAATGGCAAGATTCTTCGACATCGATCCAAGGATAGCCATGCTTTCGTTTTCCAACTTCGGCGACACCAGGCATCCTGACGCCAAGCGGGTGGAAAGGGCTGTGGAGCTCGTGCTGGAACAGGACCCGTCGCTTGTAATAGACGGGGAGATGCAGGCGGACACCGCTGTGGTCTCCGAGATCTTAAACGAGCACTACCCCTTCAACCGCCTGGGGGCGCCTGCAAATGTTCTTATCTTCCCGGAACTGTCTTCGGGCAACATCGCATACAAGCTTATGCAGCGCCTTGGCGGGGCAAAGGCTGTGGGTCCGCTTCTCATGGGCATCAGCAGACCTTTCAACGTGGTACAGCGCGGCACTGACATGGAAAACGTGGTCAACGTAACTGCCATCACAGTGGCCCAGGCCCAGGAATACGAGCGCAGGCAGCAGGCTGACTCCCGGGATACCCCGCATGCAGCAAGTTCCTGAACAAATCGAGGTGGCCGTGGCCATGCCGGTGTTCAGGACCTATACCTACGAGGTCCCTGCAGAACTATCCGGCCTGGCAGGGGCCGGCAAGCGTGTTCTGGTCCCCTTCGGCTCCCGCAGAATCACTGGATACGTGCTCGGCCCTGATACCAGGGAACACCAGGACGGCCTCAAGCCGGCCGAAGATGTAATAGACGAAGACGCCCCGGTGTTTCCGGAGGAAATGGTTCCCTTTTTTCGCTGGATAGCAGACTATTACATGCACCCCATTGGCGAGGTGATCTCGGAGGCGCTTCCAGGCGGCATTAATCCTTCGGAACACGCAGTTTACAAGCCCACTGAAGAAGGAATAAACACGCTTGACCGCGGAGAACTGCCGGAGCGGGAAAAAATAGTACTTGAAACACTCCGGGAAAACGCCTGCAGGTGGTCTTTTCTCTGCCGCAGGACAGGCGAAAACATTCCACGAAGCCTGCTTGAAAAAATGCGCCGCCGGGGCCTGCTTGAAAAACAGCAGCAGTTTTACAGGCAGACGGTGCGGACAAAGACCCGGCGCTGCGCCGCTCTTTCAGGCGCACACATCCCGGAGGAAAAGTTTTCGGCCCAGAAACTCCGCATTCTCGAGCATTTGCAAAAAAACGGCCCTACTCCGGTTGACTCGCTGAAACAAGTCGTTCCCACCGCTGCAAACCACGTACGGGAGCTTGCAAAGCAGGGCTGCGTATGCATAAGCGAGCAGGAGGTCTACAGGGATCCCTTCGGCGACCCGGTGGACCCTGACACCCCGCCCAGGCTTACCGCGGAGCAGCAGCTAGTGGTAAGGGAGGCCGGAAAAGCCTTAAAAACCGGCTTCTGCGCATACCTGCTTGCGGGGGTCACCGGCTCGGGCAAGACCGAGGTATACATGCACCTTGCGGCGGAAGCACTCGGGCAGAACCGCACGGCACTTATACTTGTGCCTGAAATCGCGTTGATCTCAGAGATAGAGCGCAGGTTCCGCGCCCGTTTCGGGGGGCGAGTTGCAGTGCTGCATTCCGGGCTTTCAGCAGGCGAACGCTTTGACCAGTGGATGCGCGTTGCCCGCGGCGAGGCCCCGGTTGTCATAGGAGCCCGCTCTGCGGTGTTTGCGCCCCTTGCCCGCCCGGGGATCATTATAGTTGACGAGGAACACGACACCTCTTACAAGCAGGAAGGCAGGCTTCACTACAACGCCCGTGACATGGCAGTGGTGCGGGCCAAGCTCTCAGACGCTGTCGCGGTGCTGGGATCGGCCACACCCTCGGTGCAGTCTGTATACAACGTTGCTGCAGGCAAGTTCAGGGAGTTAAACCTCACCCGGCGCATTGCCGGCCAGACCATGCCCGAGGTCATGGTTGTGGATCTACGGCAGCACAGGGGGTTAAAAGGGGCAAGGCGCTTTATAACCCCGCCCCTGGAAAAAGAGGTGAAAGACACCCTGAAAAGGGGCGAACAGGCGCTGCTTTTTTTAAACCGCCGCGGATTTGCAAGCTACCCGGTCTGCGCCCGGTGCGGCGAGGCCCTGAAATGCCGCCACTGCGACATCACCCTGACGCTTCACAAAAAGGCAAACATCTACAAGTGCCACATGTGCGGATATTTCCGCGCTGCCGCCTCAAAGTGCGACACGTGCGGCTCAGCCTCCATCAAGCAGCTGGGAATGGGCACCGAAAAACTCGAAGAAGCAGTGCGCACCCTGTTTCCCGATGCCAGGACGGCGCGCATGGACCGGGATACCATAAACCGCAGGGGAACCCTGTTAAAAATTCTAAAAGACCTGCGCGAGCAGAACATAGACATCCTGGTTGGCACCCAGATGGTTGCAAAGGGGCACGATTTTCCCAACATAACCACAGTGGGAATCATTTGCGCGGATCTTTCGCTTTCCTTTCCGGATTTCAGGGCAGGCGAGATGACTTTCCAGGTCCTGGCCCAGGTGGCAGGGCGCGCAGGCCGGGGCACCGCGCCCGGCAAGGTGGTTCTGCAGACATACAGCCCTGATCATTTCGCAATAGAGTCCGCCCGAGCCCAGGATTTCATGGCTTTTTACAACCAGGAGATCCGGTTTCGCAAATCCCTGCAGTACCCGCCTTTTGCCCGCATGACCCAGTTGAAGATATCCGGCAGGGACAAAAACAAAACCCGCAGTCACGCTGAGGAAACCGGCCGCCTGTTCCACAGGCTCCAAAAAAGCGGCGATGAAAAGTTCAGGCAGGTGCAGATACTCGGCCCGATAGAATCGCCGGTACCCCGAATAGCAGGCCGCCACAGGTGGCAAATCCTTCTCAAATCCCCCTCGGCCGAGGCCATAAGGGGCTTTCTGCAGCGCCTGATATCAGAAAATCCTTCTCTTTTCACAGCCCGCGACGTACACACGGCCATTGACGTTGACCCGTTTTTCATGATGTAAAGAATCAGAAACCCGCCAGCTCCCGGCTCAGTTCCCGCAGGCGCCGTCTTGCATCAATGTCGTAGGCCTGTGCATTCGCCCGGGCCGGGTTTTTCCCGTTAAAATACCGCCCGGTTATCCCGTCGAGTTTTTCTGCCAGGGCAAGATATTTTACAGCATCCGCACCCTGTTCTACCGTGTCCACGGAACCTGTAAAATAGTCTGTAACTCCCGGTTATTTTTTTAAATCGTGGGAATCGGCATATATTAACTCCCTTTTCTGATTTTTTTTCGTAGTTTGATCGAAATCGGGGTCGGGATCGGTATCGAAATCGACTCCGATCCCGACCCCGATCCCGGTCCCGATAAGACTGGAACAGCATAACAAGGACCTGATAATTCTTCACCGGGAATTGCTGGAATATGCATTGACACCTGCCTTTGCCGGTGGAAAACTGGAGGCGTAAGAATTTT
>JBKHES010000009.1:0-40687 GCA_046540695.1 Desulfobacterales bacterium | reverse complement strand
CTGCAGAGCCTGACCGTCAACCGGTCAGCTACGGGCAACATTGTAAAAAATATCTTGAGTTCATAGTATTTACAAAGTATTATTGCTGCATGCGGGCCGGCGTATAACTGTCACCGTGAAGTCAATAACCTTGATTATAATGCATCAATCTTGAGTACACCGATGAATCAGGCGGAAAAAATCAAACAGATGATCCGGGAAGCTGAACTCTACAGGAGCCAGGGACTGATCAACGAGGCCCTTGAAACCTACAGGTCATTGGAGGGGCTGATCAGGAACAATTCCAGGATTAAAAACCGCGATTCAATGCTGTCGAAAATAACCTCACGGATAAATCTTCTCAGCAAGAGCTCCGAGACCATCAATTCACCCGGCAATCCCCCGGAACTATCCGAACGTGCCCAGTCTCTTATAAAGGAGATGTTTTCATTTGACGACCCTGGAGTTATGGGTTCAGCAGCCATGGGAGGGGCCATTTCACTTGCGGAGTTCGGACAGTACAAAAAGGCAAAACAGGAATTCGAGGCCCTGTTTGACTATGATGATCTCAGGCTGGCGGCAGCCGGAAAGATACTTGAATACGGTGTACGCCACATCCCGCCTGAGGAATTGAACGGGATATACGGGCAATGGCGTTCAGACGCCCGGTTTTCGGAAAATGAGATCGAAGAACTCGGTAAAATGCTGGGGGAACTGCTCGAATCCCCGGGTGCAGAGGAAAGTCCGGCTGCAGATGCAGAAGACCAGCCGCAGGAGCAGGCCACGGAAATCGATGATGACGATATTTTAGATATCAGCGCAGTATCCTTTCAGCTTCCTTGCGGCCCGAGGCAGGGTGAAAAAGTGGAGATTGAGGTAAATTTCCAGACCGGAAGGCGGCTTAACCTGATTGTGCCGAAACAGGGCAGGGACATATTCAACAGCCTTGAAACAGGTGCAAAAATACACGGCGTGGTGTTTTATTCCTCTGTGGCGATTTTTTCTGGCATGGTATCGGTTGCGTCGAAAAAAGAAATCAGCGCAGGCCCCAAGCAGGGGGACTACAGTATGGATCTTGAAATATTGCGCATTGAGTCGCAGTAGCTCAAAAAGCCGCAGCGGTTCACTGCGGGTACTGATCGAGGCAGAGCAGGCAATCCTATCGGAGTCGGTTTATATATGGCTGTTGTAAATTTAAACAAACGGGAAATCGAGTGCAAAATTGTTTATTACGGTCCGGGCAGGTGCGGCAAGACCACAAACCTTGAATATATTCACAAAACATATAAAAAGCAGGTCAACGGAGAGATGCTCTCCATTGACACCGACGGGGACAGGACCCTTTTTTTTGATTTTCTGCCCATGGGAATAGGGCAGATAAAGGGATGCGACATCAAGGTGCAGCTCTACACGGTTCCGGGGCAGGTCCAGTACAGATCCACCCGAAAGCTCGTTTTAAAAGGGGTCGACGGCGTGGTCTTTGTTGCTGATTCCCTTAAGGTGCGCAGGGAAAAAAACATGGAGTCATTAAGGGACCTGCATGAAAATCTTAAAAGCATGGGACTGAGCATATTGCGTATCCCCCTGGTAATGCAGTATAATAAAAGGGACCTGGAAAACAGTGCCATGCCCTTGATGCCGGTGGAGCAAATGGAAAAGGATCTCAACCGTCAGCTCATGGTTCCCTCGTTTTCCGCCAGCGCGGTTGAGGGCCAGGGGGTGGGCGCAACACTGACCCAGTGCCTGAAACTTACGTTAAAGCATCTTCACAGGGAATTCAAATGGGCCCAGGGATAAGGCGTAATGTCTGATAAATCAGTACTCAAGGGAAGCCTGGAATTTGTCGGGCTTGCCGAATTGCTCCAGCAGCTCGGCGGCAATGCCAGCAGCGGCGTTCTCAAGCTGGTAAGCCGGTATGCAGAGCATCCGGGCTACATATACCTGAAGGACGGCGATCCTGTTGACGCAGAGTTCGGTACGCAGACAGGAATAGAGGCCCTGAACTCCTTTTTTGGCTGGAGGCAGGCAGAGTTTGAGTTTATAAACCAGGAAATCTCCTGTGATCGGATCATAAAAAAGAGCCGGATGGAACTTATACTGGATGGTTTAAGAATGGTTGACGAGGGATTGATACCGGTCAGGGGGCCGGAGGGTTCGGGCGGGGAAAAGGCCGAGTCAGACAGCGGAGGTCTTCCGCTTCTCAAGGGGCCGGTTGTGGATTATGTTTACGTGGTGGACGAGGAAACCTTTGAAGACGGCCAGGAGATTGTTGCCCAGAACAGGTTCGGCAACTGGTTCTGGGTGATACTGGAGGGGGTTGCGGAAGTGGTGCGCGTGATGCCGGAAGGCAGTGCTCCGATTCTTCGCCTGACAGAAGGCGCCTACATAGGAAGCGTGGTGTCCTTTTTAAGGGAGGGCAATGTAAGGAGCGCCAGCGTTAAAGCAAAGGGCAGGGTGCAGCTCGGTGTGATAGACTCCGAGCTGATTGCAAGGGAGTATTCAAATCTCTCGGATCTTTTCCAGAACATCCTGGTTTCAATCGACAGGAGAATGCGCCAGGTAACCGATATCTGCGCAAAGCTTTTACTCAACAGCTTCGAGGCAAAAGGACAGAAGCCGCAGGGAAAATTTCTGATGGGCCGGGGCAAAAACGAGGACCAGGTTCTCCAGATTACCAGCGGTGAGGCCGTGGTCTGCATCAAGACAAATATCGGATACGTGCAGCTGCTTGAGCTGGGCCCGGTTGATATCGTGGGAAGGATTCCACACCTTAATACCGCCCATGAACCGTATTCCGCGGAAATTTATGTTTCCGGGGAATTCGGCGCCAAAAGACTTGACCCGGGACAGATTGAACGCGAGTACGAACAGCTGTCACCCACTTTTAAAAACATGGTGCAAAATGTGACCAACGGGATTTCCGTAACCACGGGACGGGTTTTTGATCTGCTGCGGAAGGCCGGGGAAAGGCAACCCGGGTAAGCATTCGGCATTTGATCATCCGTATAATGACAAGGAGCCTAGGAAATGGATAAACACGAAAAGCGCCGCCAGCAGCGATACGAATCAGTAAACCTTCTGTCTTATGTATGTCTTGACTCAGACGGAAAGGAATGGAATCAGGGTATGGGCAGAACCCTTAATATCAACGAAACCGGCGCGAAGCTCGAGACTCACGAGCCCATAGAAACCAGGTACATAGTGCTTGTGGCAATGGGCATAGGAGATGAAGTGGTTGATATAAAGGGACGCGTGATTTACTGCAACCGCGGCGAATCCGGTCGGTTTGAGGCTGGCATAGAGTTCTGCGAGATGGACAGGGATTCGCTTGCCGTGTTAAAAAAGTTTATCAGAGAGTTTAACCGCCAATACGAATAGAAACGGAGAATTTGATGACACAAACTGTTTTTGAAACCCAGTTCGAGGATCTGCAGGTTTTTAAGCGCGGAAAGGTCCGCGATATTTATGATCTCGGCGATACCCTGCTGATGGTTGCCACTGACAGGATATCTGCATTCGACGTTGTCATGACAGACCCCATACCTGAAAAGGGAAGTATGCTAACGGAGATCTCGCTTTTCTGGTTCAGGGAGATGAAACCGATTATAGACAATCACGTAATTACAAGTGATGTCAATGAATACCCTGAGGCATGCCGCCCGTATGCAGGTACCCTGAAAGGCCGCAGCATGCTTGTGAAAAAAATAACTCCGCTGCCGGTGGAATGCATTGTCAGGGGCTATATTTCAGGCTCCGGCTGGAAGGCCTACCAGGCCACGGGCGAGGTTAGCGGTATAAAACTGCCTGACGGGCTCCGCGAATCGGATCCTCTCCCAGAGCCTATATTTACGCCTTCCACAAAGGCGGAGATGGGAGAACATGACGTTAACATTGACTATGACGAGATGGCTGAAACAATAGGGAGCCAGAGGGCCAGCCAGCTAAAGGATCTGAGCCTTCAGATATACAAAAAGGGGGCTGAAATAGCAGAAAAAAGCGGGATTATCATCGCAGACACGAAATTTGAGTTCGGCCTGGATGAAAACGATCGCCTTATACTGATAGACGAGATTCTGACCCCTGATTCCTCGCGATTCTGGCCAAGGGCATCATACAAACCTGGCGGGCCCCAGGACAGTTTTGACAAGCAGTATTTGAGGGATTACCTCAATTCTGTCAACTGGGATAAAAACCCTCCTGCCCCGAGGCTTCCGAAAGAGGTTATTGAAAAGACCCGAAGCAAGTACGAAGAGGCTCTGCGGGCTCTTGTCAGCGGGGCGGATGCAAGCTGAGCAGCAAATAATTGAAACAGCTTTTGTGGATTTGTCAGACCCGAGCTATCTTTTTACGGATCAGCACGGGATTGAATCTCTTGCGGACTCCTTGAGAAACCTCGGGCTGATCGCCCCTCCTGTTGTTCAATTAAGGCAGCAGGGGGGGATGCGGGTTGTAGCCGGGTTCAGGCGCATATCCGCATGCGTACACCTGGAGCTGCCCCGTATTCATGCCCGGATACTGCCGCCGGAGACAGCTTCCCTGTACTGCCTCCAGGTGGCTGCTGCAGACAACGCAGCAGCCCGCACGCTCAACCTGGGAGAACAATGCAGGCTGGTTGAAAAACTTTACGGTTTATGCGGCAGCAAACAGGCTGTATCGAAAGCCCTTCAATCTTCGGGGCTGTGTATTCCCGCTGAGATGACAGACAAGCTGCTTCGCGTTTCCGCCCTGCCTGAACCTGTGAAAGCCGGGGTTGCACAGAATTATATCTCCATTAATACCGCCCTTGCACTGCAATCCATGCCCGGGCGCTCTGCAATAGCAGTGGCGGAAGTTTTTGACATACTGCGCCCGACTCTTAATCAGCAAAGGGAAATACTTGCGGGACTCAATGAACTTGCCGCCCTGCAGGATTCAGGGATTGACTCGCTTCTCAAAAACCCGGAGCTTGTCCGCATCCTGAATTCCCCTGATATTGACCGCGGCCGACGTCTGAATATGTTTCGATCGGAAATCCGCAGGCGCAGGTATCCCTGGCTCAGCCGGGCAGAAGCTGAATTTTTAAGCCGCAGGAGAAATCTCGGGCTGGATGAAAACATGGATTTGAAGCCGCCTGCAAATTTTGAGGATACTAAATATACTTTCACTGTAAGGTTCTCTACTGCCGGCCAGCTCTGCAGGTCCGCTGAAAAACTTGAAAAAATCTGCAGGCATCCTGAACTGCATGCAATACTGAATCGCGAAATTGAAGATCCGCCGGATATATATTGACGCATCTGCAGCATCAGACCCTGTTGCCCGGGAGGTTTGCCGAAGGCTGGAGCTGCCTGCGGAGCATATAGGCGACCCCGCGGAATTATACAAAAGCCTTGCAGGTTCCGCGGATCCTGAATCAGCAGGAAAATCGGTTCTTTTGCTTACAAGGAACAAGGGCCCGTTTATCCGGAATTGCCCGGGTACCTCGCATTACACCTGCTGCGGCTACAAGATACTTCATGTGGGCGCATATTGCGTTATGGACTGTGCCTACTGCATTCTGCAGGCCTATTATCATCCTCCGGTGCTTCAGTTTTTCACAAATCATGACCAAATGGAAAACGAACTCGAAGAATTTTTTTCACACCGAGTCACCGGCAGAATAGGAACTGGTGAATTTACCGACAGTTTGATATGGGAGCCTTTATATCCTCTGGCTGAAAAACTTGTGCACAGGTTTGCGCTGCAGGACACCTCGGTTCTTGAACTCAAAACCAAGACCGGCCGGGTTGACGGTCTGCCGGATTCGGGTCACGGCACAAAAACCATTGTCGCCTGGTCGCTGAACACCGACCACGTAATAAGAAACCAGGAAAGAAAAACCGCCTCGCTTGAAGCCAGGATTGCGGCTGCAGAAAAATGCCAGGCAAAGGGTTATCGGGTTGCCTTTCATTTTGACCCGATGATTCTGTATCCCGGCTGCCATCTTGAATACGCATCAGTGGTGGAAAGACTTTTTGCCAGGATCGATCCTGAAAACATAGTCTGGATAAGCCTGGGGTCCTTCAGGTTCATGCCTGAGTTAAAAGATGTAACCGCCCGGCGTTTCCCGGATTCAAAAATCATATACGGCGAATTTATAAAGGGGCTCGACGGAAAGATGCGCTATTTCAAGCCGCTTCGGATCAGGCTTTACCGGAGGATCATAAACAGTATCCGTGAAAGGGCCCCGGAGGTTTTGATTTATTTCTGCATGGAAGACCACGAGGTATGGCAAAAGGCCCTTGGCTTCACACCGGATCTTTACGGAGGCCTGGAACGGATGCTTGACAGGCGCGCGGAAAGGATGTGCGGCCTTTGCAATACAGTTTTATGAAAAATATTGCACCGCGCCTGAATTCAGGGGCGGGTAAATAAAATGCTTGCAAATATATGAAAATGTGGTAAATAGCCGAAAGTAAAATAATTTCCGGGTCTAACTTATAAACAATTGGATTTTGAGATTATAAGAAAGCAATGAATTCAGTAGTAGATAATTCCCCTTCAGACGGCCCGCTTTACAACAGCCGGGTTATCAAGACCTATATACAACTGGTCCGCAAAAAATATCCGCATGTAAACATCCCTGAAATCCTTTCGAATGCAGGTATTAAATTACACGAAGTAGAAGACCAGGGCCACTGGTTTACCAGCTATCAAACCGACCTTCTATACGAGCTCCTGGTGGCCGCCACAGGCAACAGGAATCTGGCAAGAGATGCCGGGCGCCATGCCTCTTTACCGGATTCAATAGGAGCCATCCGTTATTATGTCCACAGTTTTTCCAGTCCCGGCAGATTCTACGAACTTATAGGCAACGTCCTTTCAGGTTTTACACGCACTGTTTACTGCCACTCCCGCCAAATTGGTCCCGAAAGGGTCGAGATCACGGTAAAGCCGAGACCCGGGTTTTCTGAAAAAGCCTACCACTGTGAAAACCGTAAGGGATTTTTCGAGGCGGTTTTAAACATTTTCAACCACCGGTCCGTAAATATAGAGCATCCTGAGTGTATTTTCGACGGCGGAGATGTATGCCGCTATATTATTTCCTGGAACAAGTCCCCGGGTGACTATTTAAGGATTCTCCGCAACTACATGTTGATTGTCCTGCTGCTGGCAACGGTATTCTCGGTTTTCTATCTGCCGGTCAGCCAGGCAATGAGCGCATTGTCCGGGCTGCTTGCCCTGCTTTTTGCCGCTGCATTTTTCGGAGAACGGTTTGAAAGAAAAAATCTTGCCATTGCCATGCAGAATCTCCAGGAGTCCAGCGAACAGCTCGTTGACCAGATTGATATAAATTACAACAACACACTTGTCACCCGCGAGATCGGGCAGGTTGTAAACCGGTGCTCAAGCCTGCAGGAAGTACTGCCTGCAATGGTGGAGGTTTTAAAAACACGTCTGGATTATGACCGCGGCATGATCATGCTTTGTGATCCAGAGAAAAAAAGGCTGAGGTTTTCAGCAGGCTTCGGATACAGCAAAAAACAGGAAAAGTTCCTCAAAAACATAGAATTTCATCTTGACAAGCCTGAATCCAAGGGGGTTTTCGTAGTTTCCTTCAGGGATCAGAAACCTTTTCTCATCAATGACGTCAACGAGATAGAAGCCTCGATGTCTTCGCGCAGCATTGAATTTGCCAGGCAGATGGGCGCGGTTTCCTTTATATGTTCACCCATAATCTGCGACAATGAAAGCCTCGGGGTTCTGGCGGTGGACAATATGCGATCAAAGCGGCTTTTGCTCCACAGCGACATGAGCCTGCTTGTTGGTGTATCAAATATTATTGGAGTCACCCTCCGCCACATGCAGCACCTTGAGGCAAAGGAAAAGCAGCTGCATTCAGTTGTGCAGGTAATGGTTTCAAGCATTGACGCAAGGGATCCTGTAACCAAGGGTCATTCGGAATGGGTTGCAGAATACTGCAGCGGCATCTGCGAAGAACTCGGCATAAGCAAGGAATACAGCGAGGCCGTTAGAGTGGCGGCACTGCTGCATGACTACGGAAAAATCGGCATTCCTGACTCTCTTTTAAAGAAGGCTGACAAACTTTCTTTCAATGAATACGAATACATCAAGGGACATGCCGAAAAAACTTATGAAATACTGCGCCAGATCAATTTCGAAGGTCACCTGGAGCAGGTGCCTGAAATTGCTGCGTCCCACCACGAGAGAATGGACGGAAACGGTTACCCGCGGGGGTTAACTGGAAGCGACATTCCGCTTGGAGCAAGAATCATTGCAGTTGCAGACAACTTCGAGGCCCTGACTGCAAGCAGATACTACAACACTCCAATGCATCCTGCCAGTGCAATAAGAAATATCTGGGAAAACGCAGGCACTTTTTTTGACAAGCGTGTGGTTGATGCATTTATAAGTTATTATCAAAAAATCAATCCCGGCTATGAAAATGAGACCAGAAGAAACGCGGCAGCAAGATTGAGAAGCGTTACAAATACAGGATGACAGGAAAAGGGATTATTTCAAATAATTGTAGATTCTGAAAAAATCGTCAGTATACTGCATGTCCATTGCCCAGAGGCAGTATACACGGTCATAGGCGGCTCCGGCGTTTTTGACATAGGAAAGCGGATAAATAAGGGCAGGGACTCTTGTTGACTGATAGTATTGCCCCATCATGGATACAGCCTGCTGAACTGCCTCGTAAGGCGTATTGTTGTCAATTACAAAGATGTTAATACAGTTTGTCAGGTCAGAAAGGTTAAGCGAGACATCTGAAACATTTACCATGATCACTGCTTTTGTCTCATTTCGGTGCTTTAAGGCAAAGACCCGCCTTTCCCGCCGCAGGCCCATTTCGTGATACCTGTCTGACAAATCGCTTCTGGTCCGGACCGGTTTTTCGGCGACCAGGTCGAGAGCATTTATCATCCTTCCGCCTGACTGCTGATCATAAAAATCCCTTAATTCACACAACTCCTCATACCCGGCTTTTGAGAGACTCCAGTCACCTGATAACCCTGTACCTGCTGTTTTGCCCGGCCGTGTATGGTAATAAGCAAACTCGTCCACCGAACATGCCTCAGCATTGTTGATTTTCTCTGCAGAGCCCCCGAAAAAATGGGCAGGAAAACGGTTGGAGGGCCTGTAGTAGCATATGAGATATGACATCCTGGAAGATGCCAGCCTGTGGGTTTCATATGCAAAGGCAGCTATCTGGTCCACCATTTCGATTCCGGTTTTGAAACGCTTTTCAGTTCTCGCGGCAAGATGCTGGATGAGCCAGGTTTTTTCGTAAAAACGCAGCATGGAAAGGTGGGCGACTATTGCCCCGTCCTGCTGCCAGGTAAAATGTCTGGCAATGGTTGACTGGCAGGCGTAGAGCTTTTCATAGGTTTTTTTGAGTTCTTCCTTGTGGGGGTGGATAAACGCGTATTTCTTGGGATAAATAAACCCGGTTTCAAAGAAGAATTCCCAAAGAAAATCAAAATCCACCGTGTTGCAGATGTATGAGTGACTGTTTTCAGCCTGCTGAATCATGGACATGAGGCGCACATGCTCTGCCGGGTCCATGTCGAGAAATGTTATTCCGCATTTTATCCGCTCTTTATTCTGCTCTGAACTCACTGTCCGCGTGTATGCAACCTGGGCCTTGCAGCGTAAGGTAAAGGCGTTAGAAAAATTTATGGTCATATCAGGAAGGATCAGCCCGGCCACCATTACCGAATTTTGCCTTGATTCCTCCACGGATATGCCGGCGCCTGATATGTCCAGTGCCTTGAGGCTCACAATGTTGCCGGTAAGAGGGTGGTAAAAGACTATATCAGGCGACGGGAAAACCGATACGCGCCTGCTCCTGTATTGCCTGGGCGAGAATCTCTGGATGGTGTCGTTTACAGGCTCTAACACCAGGACTTTTTCGTTTCTCTTGTTCGTGGTCTTGAATATCCGGCACTCTCCCGAGTAAACCACGCTGTTTTCAGTTTCCAGAAGCAGGGTAACCGAAGTGTTTGTATTGAGCCACTGTATGGGGGGGCATTCAGATGATAAGTTCAGGGCCACGCAAAAGGCGGAAGCATTAAAGTCCTTTAGCCTGCCTGCAAATACAGCCCCATGCTGCATTAATCTTGCATGCACTGATCTGCACTCATGCCTGGTAGACAGGCGGGAACTTTGAATACTTGCTTTTTCAGCAAGCACGAGACAGATGCCCTTTGTGCTTGTTGCCCGGATGCCGGCTTCCGCATGTATATATTCAGATCCACGGGAAAAAGAAAACCCCGTCAGCCTGTATCTATCTATCCTTTCAGGAGAAGAGGGGGGATTGGCCCAGAGACAGACAAGGTATTTTCCGAAGCACGGCTGCGGGAAAGCCTCAAATACAAGTTTACGGCCGGTCTCGGGATGCAGGAAATTTAGCCGGACTGTTTCGTTTCTGAAATGCTTCAGGTTTAAGATATTGACAAGTTTGGTTTTACCCAGAGTGATTTGCTCCGGGTCAGATAATGTTTCAAGGTCAGTGTCGATTATTCGGCGGTTTGAAAGCGCAGGCTCCTGGTGGTTTTTCCTGGCTGCATTTTTTGAACCGGACGGATTGCGGATGTAATCCATGCCCTGCCTTTATGCCGTGGCCGCAGCCGCGGCCGTCGAAATTCTGTAAAAATCCTGCTGCCCGAGTCACGAAGGTGTACACGGGTTCCGGATTTTTGCTCCCCATATTCAGTAAGTTAATGTTATCATGCTGCCTTTTACATATGCAAGACAAATTAATATAAAAGCTTAAAAACAGTTAAAAGTCTTGAAAACAGTTTCCATTTTATCCTACTATTGCGGATCAAAACGCAGCCGGCCACGGCCCGCTCCTTTTTAAAACCCGTAGTCATAAATTCCGGGGCTTTTGAATGCAGATAGTCACCACGCACAAAAATACAGATTTTGACGCCCTTGCCTCGCTTGTTGCAGCTTCACTGATTTACCCTGACACAACCGCGGTTTTACCAAAAAGCATTAATCCCAACGTAAAATCGTTTTTATCCATCCACAAGGATATGTTCAGGCTGTCAGGTATCGATGATATTGACCCGAAGGATGTGGCAAAATTGATTATTGTGGATACAAACAAGTGGTCCAGGCTTGAAAAAATGCAGCAGCAGCTCAGGGAAAAATCCGGTCTTGAAATCCTGGTCTGGGACCACCACGACCCCGGAGACTCCGACATCGAGGCGTCATGGACGTGTCAGGAAAAAGCAGGCTCCACAATTACTCTTCTTATTCGCGAATTAAAGAAAAGAAAAACCGGTATTTCACCCATACAGGCGACACTTTTTCTATGCGGATTATACGAGGACACAGGCAGCCTTACCTTCCCGTCAGCAACCGCAGAGGATGCTTATGCAGCGGCCTATCTTCTTGAACAGGGCGCTGATCTCAGTATACTGAGGACCTTTCTTCAACCGGGATACGGAGAAAGGCAGAAAGATTTGCTCTTTGAGATGCTAAAGACTGCAACCCGCACCAAAGTCAACAACTACTCCGCCAGCATCAATATCGCCTGGATTGATGGTCATATAAACAATTTGTCCCTGGTTGTGCACATGTACCGTGAAATTGTAAACGTCGATGTTGCAGTGGGTATTTTCGTGCAGAGGGAAAACGGAAAATGCATTGTTATCGGGCGCAGCATTGTTGAAGATATAGACATCGGCTCAATAATGCGCAGCATGGGCGGTGGAGGGCATCCCGGCGCGGGTTCCGCGATGCTGAAATCCGCCAATCCTCATTCACTGGAGGAATGGGTAGTCGAACTTTTAAAAGGCAACCAGGAAAGCTCCGTCCAGGTGCGCGATATAATGTCCTCTCCGGTGGTGCACGTTGCAAGCGACACTTCAATGTCCAGGGTGGGCCGGATATTAAAGGACAGGGGGTGCACAGGCCTACCGGTTATAGACAGCGGAACTCTGCAGGGTGTGATTTCCAGAAGAGATTTTAAAAAGCTCAGGAAATCGTCTCAGCTCAACTCACCGGTCAAGGCTTTCATGAGCACTAAAAATGTTACCATATCACCTGATCGCAGTCCCATGCATGCTGCAAGGCTTATGGTCAAGCATGATATTGGCAGGCTGCCTGTGATGGAAAACAACCGCGTTATCGGAATTATTTCCAGATCCGATGCCATGCGGTATTTTTATGATACTCTGCCGGACTGATCAGAAAACGGATTTGCGGTGATTCTATGCCATTTCAAGCACTTTTTTCACCATTTTTTCAATGCCTTCGGCAACGTAGCTTATCGAGGGCCCTGTCATGTAGGCAGGAGTGGTGACCAGCATGTTTTCATTGTCCACGTGGATAGCTGCGGCATCGCATACTGTATGGGTGCTTCCCATGGCTTCTATTGCCTCGGCCGTGCCGAGGTCGTTGCCTATGGTTACCCCGGGATGCCGGTTTTCGAGAACCTTTGCAAGCACTGCCGGGGAGATGCACATTGCTCCTATGGGCTTTTTTGCATCAGCCATCTCAGTGATCAGCCGCCTGACCTCAGGGTGTACTTCCGCGTCCTTGCCCTTTATTGCAAAGTCGCTGAAGTTTTTTGCTGCGCCGAAACCGCCGGGAATGACAAGTGCGTCTATGTCAGCAGTGCGAATGTGCTTTATGTCAGTAATTTCCCCGCGTGCGATCCGGGCGGATTCCACAAGCACATTTCTTGTTTCTTCTTCTGTCTGGCCGGTAAGATGGTTTACCACGTGATGCTGGGGGATGTCAGGGGCCATGCAAACCGTTTCCGCACCGTTTCGTTCAATGGCCAGAAGTGTAATAACGGTTTCGTGGATTTCCGATCCGTCATAAACACCGCATCCTGACAATAAGACACCGACATTTTTCATACCGGACTCCTTGCAAGTATGAGAATTTCATGTTGCGTTTCCGGTTATAACCACTTTTTTTTAACAGTGAATCCCGTTTGCGTCAATAAAAAAGCAAACGAGACAAGGCTTCAAACCAGGGAGGAATCATGGAAAAGCATGAAAAATGGAGCGCAGCAGGCATACTGGAAGTTTCGGGTTATTACTGGAAAAGCGCCGCTCTTCACGCCGCGGTGGTCCTGGATGTCTTCTCGATTCTCGGTACCGGGCAAATGACAGCCAGGGAGGTTTCCGAAAACTGCAGAGCTGACTCAGACGGCATGGAGCGGCTTCTCGATGCCCTGGCTGCAATGGGGCTGGTTTCAAAGAGCGGCAATACTTATGAGAACACGGATTCCGCAGCACGATGGCTTGACAGCTCTTCAGAGGATTATCTCGGACATATCATCTCACATCACCACCATCTTGTTTCCGCATGGGCAAGTCTCGACAGGGCGGTGGTCACCGGTAAAAAGGTAAGAACCCGGGGCCCCCACGAAGACGAGAATCAACGCGAAAGCTTTTTGATGGGCATGCACAATCTTGCCAGGCTGACGGCCCCGCAGGCTGCAAAAGCTGTAGATTTAAGCGGCTGCAGCACCCTGCTGGATCTGGGCGGCGGCCCGGGTACCTTTGCCATATACTTCTGCCTGCAGTATCCCGGTCTCCGTGCTACAGTGGCTGACCTGCCTGCCACGAGGCCGTTTGCAGAAAGGAATATAGCCTCCCACGGACTGTCAGACCGGATATCATTTGCCGAATTGGATCATACAGCAAACGAAATCCAGGGGCCCTATGACGCAGCCTGGCTTTCTCATGTACTGCACGGGGAAGGCCCGCAGCATTGCAGCAGACTTCTTGAAAAAGCGGTATCCGCTCTTGTCCAGGGGGGAAAAATAATAATCCATGATTTCATACTCGACAACAACAGGGACTCTCCATTGTTCCCGGCTCTTTTTTCCCTTAACATGCTCGTTAACACTGATTCCGGCCGTGCCTACAGTGAAAAGGAAATCACCGGGATGCTTGAGGCGGCAGGGGCCGGCCGGGCCAGGCGTATTGATTTTCAGGGGCCCAATGACTCGGCAATAATAGAGGCCACTGCCGGCAATTGATTATCCATGCTGCATCCGCCTTATTCTATGGCTCAATCTGTTCGAGTATACGACCCTGTGCATCAAGCATGAAAATCATAAATCCGTTGGTTCGCGCATCCTCTGCCAAATGGTCAAGCATCACCGCCTGGACCTCGTATTTCTTGCCCTCCCTGCGGGGAAGATTGAGCATGCATGTAAGGGCCGCCTCTTTTTCCCTGAATGCGGGTATGTATGAAACACCGGCCTGTTCATCATAAAGGCCGGTGAATTTTTCATTGCCGCCGGGATCCTCGACAGCCACGAACACCCATGATTCGTTCTGTGTATTTTCCTCGTTCATAAGAAGTTCCTTTTCAAGCCGAGTTTTGCCTTCATATAATAAATTACCGGCATTAAGTATGCATAATCTCAGATATACTTAATAAAAAGTCAATATCTGTATTACATCTGAAGCAATTAAAGGAATCTGTTTTTTTGGAAACCGGTGTGGTTATCCACCAGGTACCGGTTATTCGGATTAAGCCGAAAGATCAAGGATTCATCAGCCTCATTTGCTTTTGCCTTCAATGATTGTAATGCCCGCCGGCTGATTGACATGCACGGCTTTATTGTTTACTATATTTTTTTAAACAAATTAACCATTAAGCATGGCGGAAGCAGCTGATGAAAGAGCCGAATTCGGACATCCGGTATGAAAATCTAATTGAATCTGAAGATACGGAAACCATGGGAATATGTTTAGGCGCGTCCACGGTTTCCCTTGTACACCTGAAATTCCCCCGGCCCGGGGCCCGGCCGGAAATCGCCGGGGCCAGGTCAGTGCCCCACGGCGGGAATCCCAGAAACACGCTTCTGGAAATGCTCAGGGATTCGAATGCTCACCGATGCACAAGCATAGTTGCAACCGGTAGAAGGTTCAGGGAATTTGTCAACCTCACCACCATTTCAGAGCCGGAAGCAGTGGAGCACGCATACCGCCATGTCAGGCCCGCGGGCATAAATTGTCCTGCCATTGTGTCTGCAGGCGGCGAGACCTTCATGGTTTACGTACTCGACGAAAAGGGCAGGATAGCCAATGTGCTGACAGGCAACAAATGCGCTTCAGGCACAGGCGAATTTTTCATGCAGCAGTTAAACAGAATGGGTGTGAATCTCGAGGAAGCCGCGCACTGGTCTGCAACCGAGACTCCCTACCAGGTCTCGGGCAGATGCTCGGTGTTCTGCAAGTCTGACTGCACCCATGCCATAAACAAGGGCGTTCCCAAGTCCAGGGTTACAGCAGGGCTGTGCCGCATGATGGCAAACAAGATCCTGGAACTGCTCAAGCATGTTGAAAAGAAAAACATCATGATCGTGGGCGGCTCCGCTCAGAACCGCATGATGATTGATTATCTTAATCAATCAATCTCCGGGCTGATATTGCCTGAAGAGGCACCTTATTTCGAGGCCCTGGGCGCAGCCCTGTGGGCTGAGCAAAACAGGGCCCCGGCTATGGCGGAAAATGAAGACGAGCTCGTGGCAACCGGCGCGGTTTCCTTTGATGTCCTGCCCAGGCTAAAGGACTTTGAAGACCGGGTGACGTTCAAACACGTCGACAGATCAGAAATCAGGCAGGGAGACGAGTGCATCCTCGGCCTTGACGTTGGCTCAACCACCACCAAGGCCGTGCTTATGCGCAGCAAAGATGAGTCAATTCTGGCCTCTGTATATTTATACACCCGGGGTGATCCGGTGGGGGCATCGCGCTGCTGTTACAGCGAGATTTTGAAACAGGTAAAACAAAAGCTCGACCCTGCAGAGATTTCAATCACTGGGCTGGGGGTGTGCGGATCAGGCAGGCAGATTGCAGGTCTGCACGCTCTAACACAAGGCGTTGTCAATGAAATAGTTGCCCATGCCGCGGCAGCGGTCCATTTTGACCCCGAAGTTGACACCCTTTTTGAAATAGGGGGCCAGGACGCCAAATACACATACATAACAAGCGGAGTTCCTTCAGACTATGCAATGAACGAGGCCTGCTCCGCGGGAACCGGCTCCTTTCTTGCAGAATCCGCAGAGGAAACCCTGGGAGTGGACGTGGAGTCAATTGCAGAGGTTGCCGGTGACGCGGAAAATCCCCCGAATTTCAATGATCAGTGCGCGGCCTTTATATCGTCTGACATCAAGACAGCGGTACATGAAGGAGTGGCTCACCAGGATATCATAGCCGGGCTTGTCTATTCCATATGCATGAACTACATAAACCGTGTCAAGGGCAACCGGCCCGTGGGAGGCAAGGTCTTCATGCAGGGCGGGGTGTGCTACAACCGTGCCGTGCCGCTGGCCATGGCGTCGCTTTCATCAAAACCCATCATAGTGCCCCCTGAGCCCGGACTCATGGGCGCTTTCGGCGTGGCGCTGGAAATAAAGAAACGCATTGACATGGGGCTGATGCAAAAAAAGCACTTTGACTTAAAAGCCCTCACAGAAAGAAAAGTGGTCTACAAAAACTCCTTTACCTGCAAAGGGGGAAAGGAAAAATGCGACCGGGGCTGCGAAATAGCGGTTATTGAACTGGAGGGTAAAAAGTATCCCTTCGGAGGAGCATGCAACCGCTACTATAATCTGCGCTGCAATATTGAATACGACATAGAATCCCTTGACCTTGTAAAAAAGCGCGAGCATCTGGTTTTTCACAAATACGCAGCCGACAGTAAGGATATCGGCAAAACCCTTGGCAGGGTAGGAATAAACAAGAGCTTTCTTACAAATACTTATTATCCGCTTTATTCGAATTTTTTTGCAAACCTGGGATTTGAGCCGGTTCTTTCCGGCAGGCCCGACGCCGGGGGCATAGACATGAGAAACGCGGCGTTCTGCTTTCCGGCAGAACTGGCGCACGGGTATTTTTATTCAATGATAAAAAGTTCCGATACCCCGGAATTTTTGTTTATGCCTCATGTCAAGTCCATACCGGTTGAAAACGGGCTTGCCAATGCACAGGTTTGCCCCTTTGTACAGGCGGAGCCGTATTACCTTTCAACTACGTTCCGGGAGCGTCTGCAAGAATTAAAGGAAAACGGGACCAGGATTCTCTCGCCGTTTATAGACATGACCCGGGGCATGGACGAAGCCGGAAAGCCTCTGGTGGACTGTGCCGTTGAGATGGGAGTGGACCGCAGTACTGCCCGGGCGGCTTTTGAAGCGGCTAAAAAGCGTCAGATTGACTGTTTCAAAGAAATGAAACGCCTGGGTGAAGAAGCCGTTTACCAGCTTGAATCAGATCCGGACAAAGTGGGCGTGGTGATCTTTTCAAGGCCTTATAACGGGCTTGTTGAAGAGGCACACATGGGAGTCCCGCACAAGCTCGCCTCCAGGGGGGTCTATGTTATTCCCCTGGATTTTCTGCCGATTGAGCCGGAGACTTCAAAGCGGCACATGTACTGGGGCATGGGCCAGATGATTTTGAAGGCAGCAAGGTACGTAAAAAAACATCCCCAGCTGTTCGGCAACTACATAACCAATTTTTCCTGCGGCCCTGATTCTTTCGTGGTGGGCTATTTCAGGGATATCATGGACAGAAAGCCGTCTTTGACCCTGGAACTGGACAGCCATACCGCGGATGCCGGAATTGAGACCCGGATCGAGGCTTTCCTTGACATCGTGGCAGAATACCGGCAGCTTTTGCTGACAAAAAAGCAGCCCCCGGAAAGCCGGTCATTTACACCCTCATATACATTCATGGAAAACAAAACTCCGAAGGTCAAAACCTCGGACGGAAGGGTTCTTGCGCTCACAGATCCACGGGTCACATTTTTGATTCCTTCAATGGGACGGCTGGGCACCGAGCTGGTTTCCGCGGCATTCAGGGCCTCCGGGTTTAACGTGGCGCCTCATCCGCCTGCTGATGAAAACGTGCTAAAGCTGGGACGGGCTAACACATCCTGCAAGGAATGCCTCCCTCTTATCCTGACAACAGGCACGCTGCTCAATTATGCATATAACAAAAAGCGAGAAGACGAGATCCTGGTCTATTTCATGGCATCAGCCTCAGGGCCGTGCCGGTTCGGCCAGTACTATGTCTTCATGGAGGACCTTATAGGCCGCCTGGAATTAAGGGATGTGGCAGTGTTCTCGCTTACCTCTGATAACACTTACTTCGGGCTGGAACATAACCTGAACTACTACAAGGCATGGTGGGCGCTTGTAATTTCCGATCTAATGGAAGACATCCGCTCAATGCTGCTTGCCAATGCAGTGGATACTGAGTATGCAATGCAGATATTCGAACCCTCCTGGCAGTCCATAGTTGAGGCCATGGCGACAGGAGGCTACAAGCAGATCATGGACAGGCTGGAAAAAAGCGTTGATGTGCTCTCCTCCATTCCCATGCGCAGGGACCCGGCGGAAGTGCCAACGATACTTATAACCGGCGAAATATTCGTCAGGCGCGATTCGCTGTCCAGGCAGTACCTAACGGAAAGGCTTGCTGAAAAGGGCTTTGCAGTGGTCTGCTCGCCTGTTTCAGAATGGATAAGATATTCTGACTACTGCCTGGAAAACGACAGGGAAAAATGGGGGAGCATGTCTCTTGGCCAGAGGATCAAGTTCAGGATAAGAAAACTTTTCATGAACCGCTACGAAAAGCAGATATCAGGCACTCTTGCAAAAACTGGGCTGTCACACGGCAATTCCTCCGAAGTGAAAAGCCTGATAGAAAATGCATCCCGCTATATTTCCCCCAGACTCGGAGGAGAGGCAATTCTTACAGTTGGCGCGGCCATGAGTGAAATTGCATCCGAGGTCTGCGGCGTTATCGCCATAGGCCCGTTCGGGTGCATGCCCAACCGGGTGTCAGAGTCGATCTTAACAGAGGTCATGACCAGGCGCGACAAGCTGGGGCTTCCCAACAGGGAGGAGAATCTGGATAACGTTTTATCAGACGTTGAGTCTCTTCCCTTTCTGTCTGTTGAAAGCGACGGATCTCCCTTTCCCCAGCTGATCGAGGCGAAACTCGAGGCTTTCTGCCTGCGGGCAAGGCGCCTGAATGAAAGGATGCTTGGTTTTAAATGATAAATCAGTCCGTTTTGCCCGCCGGAAGCAGGTAAAGGGGGCGGGTGTCTTTGTTCAGCCCGAGTGCGTTTTTTACGCCGGAGTCGTCAAAAGCCCCGATGGTAACTGCTCCCAGGTCCAGAGCCTCTGCCTGCAGGCACAGGTTCTGGGCAGCATGCCCGGCCTCCATGAACACGTACTGCCTGCCGCGGCTGCTGTATTTCTGAGTTGTGCGCTCAAAAACAGCAGTGAAAACGAAAACAGCGGGAGCCTCCCTTACCGCGGACTGGCGCAGGGCCGCAGCCCAAAGGTCCCGGCGACTGTCTCCGGAAATTTCGCGCTCAAGGGTGTGATCCACGGGATGATACCTGTATATCCCGGCATCAAGTCCTTTTACCTCGCCTGCTGCAACAAACAGTTCCAGTGGATACAGGGCGCCCGCCGAAGGGGCGGTTCTCAATTCCTCCCCGCCGGTTATGCCCTGGGCGGCCCACAGAAGCTGCGATATCTCCTTTAAGGAAAGCGGAGCGTCTGAATAGTATCTTTCCGACCTTCGGTTCAAAAGTGTCTGTTCAAGCGAGACCTGGCCTTCATGCGCGGGTTCGGGAAGATCAATAATTCTTTCAGCAGATCTGTCCATGGCAACTGCATTCTCCATATTCATGAAAATTACCATCAACACGATCAGGGCCGAAACTGCCGGCCCGGCAAATCCTGCATTTCTCATGGGTCTATCTCCGGGGCGTTTTCAGGATATACTGCATTCCTTTTATTCAAATAATAATCCCGGATTTCTAAGGTTCAACACTGAATTTTAAACCACCCGGCAAATGCTGCCTTCCGGTTAATATTCTTGACAAATGCCGGTTTTTTTATCAAAAAAGAGGGCTGTATTTTATCCTGCGAAGCAAGTTGCTGCAGACAAAAGAGGAAAACAATCAATGGAGCCGGGAATATATATTCTGGCAGATGGCCTGAGCGGGTTGTTTGAACCCCTGGACGCTGACTGCCTTGCGGGGGCCCACCCTGCATGGGCCGAGGATGTCAGGCGCCTGGGCCCGTGGTCTGAGGTGACAATACCATTTAAGGACAGGCCGGGGGGCGGTCTTGCCGCCCTGCGTTCCGGCTCCGGCTCCGGCTCCGGGGTTTCAGCAACCCTGATATGCGGCAGGTGTTCGTCCACCATGGACGGGGTGCGTTACCTGGTTGATACGGCAGGACTTGAACCATGGGACTGCCTGCTGGCAGTGGAGCAGCAGCAGGGCAGGGGGCAGACCCAGAGGCACTGGATTTCGCCTCCGGGAAATCTTTACGTATCATGGTACTGGCCCGACCCGGCAGTAGTAAGTGGTGATTCTGGCGGGTGGGTGGCCATGGCCTCTCTTATGGCAGGAGAGCTGACAGCCTCGGTTCTGGAATCTTTCGGCGCGGATATCCGCATCAAGTGGCCCAATGATCTGCTTGCTGACGACCGAAAGGTCTGCGGAATACTTGTCGAAAACCGAGCAGGAAAACTTGTAGTGGGCATAGGACTCAATCTGGCCTCTGCTCCCGGCAGAAACGAACTCACTGACGCATTTGCCATTCCCGCAGCAAGCCTCAGGGATGCGGGTTTGGAAATAACTCCTCTTGAGTTCTGGATCAGGCTTGCACAGGCAGGGCGAAGCAGGTTTTACCAGCTGTTGGAAGCCATGACACCTGATGATTTCGTGGAGCTGGTGCACAAGAGACTTGCATGGAAGGGCTGCAGGGTGACTGTAAGAAAAAGCGAGCATGATGCCTATATTGCGAAAATACAAGGCCTTTCTGCCGACGGGGGGCTTATAGTGGAAACAGACGGCAAAACCAGGGTAATATATACGGGCAGCATTCTGCCTGAAGATAATATAAGGTTCAGGCCGCAGGATTGAGAACCGGGACCGGGTCGCAAAAAAAATTAAAGCAATACATTAATTTTTATATATAAACATTTTTAAATAACTACAATTTAGGATTTTATTTACATGAGCAAATCAGAAGACAGATCAGCAGGGAAAAGCTTTGAACAGGTCCGTGCCGAAATCGAGGGCAAACCAATACTCATAGCCAACCGCGGAATTCCCGCCCGGCGCATCAGCCGCTCAATCTCCGAGCAGCTCGAGGCCGTGGCTATCATGACGGCAACAGACGTGGACAAGACCTCGCCTTCCACCCTGGGGGCACATGAACTTCTTATGCTCGGAGGCGATCCCAATGCTTACCTGGATCTGGATCGCATAGTGAAAAAGGCGAGTGAAAGGGGTGTCATAGGAATACACCCCGGCTGGGGCTTTGGCGCCGAAGACGACACCTTCCCCGCACGATGCGCCAGGGAGGGCATTGCTTTTATAGGACCGCCTGCGGAAGCCATGAGGATTCTCGGCAACAAGGTCTCGGTCCGGCGTCTTGCCCGCGAGCAGGGAGTGCCTGTTGTGCCGGGCTCGGACGATGCGGTAAGCGTATCAGAGGCGAGGAAAATAGCCTCTGAAATAGGCTTTCCCATAATGATAAAAGCGGAAGGTGGAGGCGGAGGCCGCGGTATTTATGAGGTTTATTCTGAAAACCAGCTTGAGTCATCATTTCACAAGGCCTCGGTAATGGCTGAAGCATCGTTCGGAAATCCGGGGGTCTACGTGGAAAAGTACCTGCCGTCTGTCCGCCATATAGAAATCCAGGTGATTGCAGATCATTACGGAAACGTTTTTGCATTTGACGAGCGCGACTGCTCCGTTCAGCGCAACCACCAGAAGCTGGTTGAAATTACTCCCTCGCCCTGGCCGCAGATGACTGAGGAGTTAAGGCGCCAGCTCAAGGAATATTCCCGCAGGCTTATAAGCGCTGTTGGCTACTACAGCCTTGCCACCGTGGAATTTCTTCTGGATGAGCATGCAAACCCCTATTTGATCGAGGTCAACACACGACTCCAGGTGGAGCACGGAATCACTGAGTGCCGGTACGGAATCGACCTTGTGGAAGAACAGATTGCGGTGGCTTTCGGCGCCTCTCTGCGGTTTTCAGACGAAAAAACTGTTCCGTTTCTGCATGCCATGCAGTGCAGGATCAACTGCGAGGACCCTCAGAACGGGTTTGCACCCAACTCCGGGCTGATAACCAGATATGTGTCGCCCGGGGGACAGGGAGTGCGTCTTGACTCCTGTGTTACAGAGGGATACGAGTTTCCCTCCCAGTATGATTCCGCAGCCTCGCTTCTCATTACCTACGGAAATACCTGGGCGAAAACCGTAAAGCTCATGCAGCGGGCGCTTCGCGAATACATGATAAGCGGGGTGAAAACCACCATCCCCTTCCACAGCCAGATAGTGAAACACCCGGTATTTGTCTCCGGCAGCTACGATACAAGGTTTATAGAAAACCATCCCGAGCTGATGTTTTATTCCGACATAGAGCCTGAAGGCCTGAGAATCTCCAGGCTGGTTGCTGAAATATCGGCCCGGGGCCACAATCCCTTTGCGGAGCTCGGAGAGTACAGGGGACGAACAGACAAGCGGGTTGGGCGCCTTGAAGTGGTTATGCCGAGGTTTGAAAACCGGGACTCAGGGGTTTTCATCTACCCCAGGGGGGACAGAAAGGCCGCGCTTGATCTTGTTCGCGACACAAGAAACGAGGGAATCGTTCATTTCACGGACACTACAACCAGGGATATCACCCAGTCCAACAGCGGCAACAGGTTCCGCCTTGCAGAAGACAGGCTGGTAGGGCCGTATCTGGACCAATGCGGGTTTTTTTCCATTGAAAACGGCGGTGGAGCTCATTTTCACGTGGCCATGCTCGCAAACATGACCTATCCCTTCACTGAAGCAGCGGAATGGAACGATTTCGCCCCGCAAACACCCAAGCAGATTTTGATACGCTCCACAAACGTGCTCGGCTACAAGCCCCAGCCGCGCTCCATGATGGAAAAAACCGGGGAGATGATATGTTCGCATTACGATGTGATCAGGTGCTTTGACTTTCTAAACCATGTTGAAAACATGCGTCCGTTTGCGGAAATTGTGCTTTCCGGAAACGAGTGCATATTCGAGCCCGCGGTTTCGCTTTCTTACGCACCCGGGTTTACGGTTGAGCATTACATGGAGGTAATCGGGGAAATCCTCCACATGACCCGCAGGGCCGCGGGGGTGGGCACCTCCGAGGCCTCGCGCATGATCATACTCGGCTTAAAGGACATGGCAGGCGTTTGCCCGCCGCATTTTATCCGGAGATTGGTAAGCACCATAAGAAATAAATATCCAGAGCTGATTATTCATTATCACAGGCACTACACTGACGGACTGTTTGTCCCCGCGCTCGGAGAGGCCGCCAGGGCGGGGGCCCATATTGTTGATACCGCCATAGGCGCCTCTGTTAGGTGGTACGGGCAGGGAGATGTCATGTCCACTGCAGCTTTCATAGAAGACGAAGCAGGGCTTTCATCAAGGCTGGACAGAGAGATGATCAGGAAGTGCGGTTTTGTCCTGAAGCAGATCATGCCTTATTATGACCAGTACTGCTCGCCTTATTTCAAGGGCATCGACTATGACGTCGTGGAGCACGGTATGCCCGGCGGGGCCACCTCGTCTTCGCAGGAAGGGGCAATGAAACAGGGATATATCCGGCTTCTGCCCCACATGCTGCGGTTTCTTGCAGGAACACGCAAAATCGTGCGCTATCACGATGTAACTCCCGGCTCCCAGATTACGTGGAACACCGCCTTTTTGGCGGTCACCGGCGCATACAAGCGGGGCGGGGAGCCCCATGTCAGGCATATGCTCGAGGTGCTGGAAGCAGCCGCGTCTCTTCCTGAAAACGAGCTTTCCGAGTCAATGAGAAAGGACCGCCTTGAGATTTACCGCGACAGCAACGACGCGTTCAGGGATCTTCTGCTCGGCAAATACGGAAGACTCCCGCAGGGATTTCCGCCGGAGTGGGTTTACCGGAGCGCATTCGGAAAGGACTATAAGTGGGCCATGGAAAACAGAACCGAGCAGTCGCCTCTGCACAGCCTTAAAGAAATTGACATGGAAAAAGAGGCGCTGTCTTTGAGAAACAGCATCAGGCGTATGCCCACGGATGAAGAGCTCGTGCTTTACCTGAACCATCCTGCAGATGCGCTAAAGACCATGGAGTTTCAGAAAAAGTATGCAGATCCGAACCTGCTGCCTGTTGACGTATGGTTCGAGGGCCTGGAGCCGCAGCAGGAGCTTGAATTTTCCGACAGCCAGGGAAAGCCCCACAAGATGATGATTTTCGATATTTCCGAGCCGCGCAAAAGCGGAATCAGCATTGTAAGATACCTGCTGGACTCGGAAATAATTACCTACGAGGTACAGGTGCAGGCTCCGCAGGGAACTGCGGCCGGTGCAGCGGAGGTGGCAGATCCTTCAAATCCTTATCACGTTGCCTCACCCAGCAACGGCGACCTGTGGGTGGTGTATGCCACCCCGGGCGAGGTGGTTAAAAAAGGCGAGGAACTGTTTAATCTTTCCATCATGAAGCAGGAAAAGGCAGTGACCGCCCCTGAAGACGGGATAGTCAAGCGGGTGCTGAAAACCGCGAATTATACCGAGGACAAAAAAATGGTCCCTGTTACAGAGGGGGAACTTGTGGTGGAACTTGCTCCTGTTCCCACCTTCTGCTCATCCTGCGATGCGCCGGTGGCAAATGAGGATTTTGTTTTCTGCCCCTACTGCGGGCAGTCTGTAAAAGGAGAAAAACAGGCGGGCCGGAAGGGCTAGCCCGTTTGTGCAGAAGGCCAATTCCGCAGGTGAACCCCGTATCCGAGAGCTGCCGCCCGGCACAGGGCAAATGCGAGATCCACCAGTGCGGGGTTCTTTCCGCCGGAGGCATCAGTTGAAAACGCGGCATGCGGAAGATCCGCCAGGATGTTTTTGACAAGCCCGGTGAGAACCGATTTGGGGCCCACCTCTATGAAGGTGCTCACCCCTGATTCGTACATGCCTGAGATTTGGTCAACAAAATTTACGGGCTGAGTCAGATGCTCCCCGAGAAACCTGCGCGCGGCCTCGTGGTCCTCGGGGTAAGGGGCCGCTGTGGTGTTGGAATACACCGGGATACTGCCGGGATAAAAAGGAGTGGAAAAAACGGTTTCACTGAAAGGGCGGGCCGCATCCATGACCAGCCTGGAATGAAAGGCTGCAGAAACAGGAAGCATGGCTGATATGATCCGGTTTTTTCGCAGAATTGCCTGCATCCTTGCGATTTCATCTGTGGGCCCGGAGATCACGCCCTGGTTCGGGCTGTTACGGTTTGCAAGTATCACGTCTGCCCCGTGTTTGTGAATCAGGTCCTCGATTTTTTCACAGGGAGCTTTAACCGCGAGCATTTTGCCGCTGTCTGCGGATGCATTGCCGGCCTCTGCCATCAGCCTTCCCCTTGCCACGGCAAGATTCATAAAATCCGGCTCCTTGATGCGGCCGGCAGCGCAGAGAGCAGTGAGTTCCCCGAAGCTGTGGCCGCATGCTGCATCAGCAAAAAGGCCGTGGCGGTGAAGTACCGCGAGCACAACCAGGCTGATAAGTCCCAATGCGGGCTGAGCCACATCTGTTTCCTGCAGGGCGGCTGCATTAGCGCTGTCTGGCCTTTCCCCGCCATTGTCTTGCGGGTATATCAGGGACAACAATTCAGGATTACGGTCAAATGCGCGTTCTGCTGATTCAATGACCGGCCGGGATTCTGCAAAAGCTTCTGCCAGCCCGCTGCACATGAACGGGTACTGGCTTCCCTGGCCCGGGAACAAGAATGCGAGTTTTCCGGCAGGAGGCTGGTTTCCGAAAAAAACACCGTAATCAGGGGTAAGGCTTTCGCCTGCCTTATTGTCAATTTGCTCCAGCCCGGCTTCAAGGTGCTCTGGTGCGGCACCGGGTTTGGCT
The DNA here is from genome assembly GCA_046540695.1 of Desulfobacterales bacterium. Classification (GTDB taxonomy): domain Bacteria; phylum Desulfobacterota; class Desulfobacteria; order Desulfobacterales; family Desulfosalsimonadaceae; genus Desulfosalsimonas. The sequence continues at coordinate 14,797 of JBKHES010000009.1, read as the reverse complement.
GTAACCAGAATCAGGCGGAATGGGGCTTTTGAATCAAATTCCAGGCGTGTTTTTGCTCCGAGCCTGCCTATCGCGGAGCCGGAAGAGAGATCCCGCCTTGCGGCTTTTATATTTGAAACGAGTTGTGATACCCTGTCTGCGCAAAAAGCCAGTATTTCCGGATTATGTCCTTTTTTTTCCACGATTGCCCCGCTCCGGGTTATGATTCTGGTAGATTGCGTAACATAAAGGCGTTTTCCAAACAATACAATAAATGATAGGATACTGTTTTTTTATCGTTTCCGGTTTACCTTATCAACCAAAAGAGAGTGCTGCCCATGATGATTGGCAAATACAGGATTAAAGGGCTTCTGGGCAAAGGGGGAATGGGGCGGGTATACAAGGTGGAACTGCCTGAAATCGGCAAAATCGCAGCCCTGAAACTGCTTCTGCCGCACGAGCACATGGTGAGCCTGCTTGGCGCAGAAGAAGTTGAAAGGATGTTTTTGTCAGAGGCCCGGATCCTGGGCCGTCTGCGGCATCCAAACGTTGCCTCGATCCTGGATTTTGACCGTGACCAGCACGAACGCCCGTTTTTCGTAATGGAGTACCACTGCATGAATTTAGGTGCAATGATAGGCGAGCATTACGAGATGGAAAAACCCACCCGCACCATGGATCCAGCCAGGTCATTCAGATACTGCCGCCAGGTTCTTGCGGGCCTTGACCGGCTTCATCACGCAGGTATCCTGCACAGGGATATTAAGCCATATAACGTTTTGATCACAGAAACAGACGAGGCCCGGCTGATTGATTTCGGCCTTTCCCATCTGCGCGGAGAAACAGGCACGGTGCCCGAAACCTTCAAGGTGGGCACGCCCTATTATGCCGCTCCCGAGCAGCAGTCAGATCCTGACAGCGCCGATCCGAGGGCTGATCTATACGGGGCCGGGGTTTTGATGTGGCGGCTGCTCACGGGTTATCTGCCCCCGGAAACCGGCTCCAGGCCAAGGCCCGGGGCTGTTAATTCGATTCTGGGAGTCTGCTGGGATGAATTTTTGTTAAAATCAGTGTCTCCTGATCCTGAAAAAAGGTTTGCAGGTTCCATGGAAATGATGGATGCCCTCGATGATTCACACCGCCAATGGAGTAAAAACCTTGAGCAGGCATGCCGCCTTCAGCCGCCCAGGGATGCCCGGCAAAACGGAGCAGAAAAACAAGACCGCCGGTCTTTGCGCAAAACCCCTTTGAAAGTCGCGGTGAAAAATGCAAGGGATGTATTCGGTCTTGATTTTCAATACAGGCCTGCCGCGGTGAAAACCGGCAGATTTGAGCATGCAGGCAGTAAGCTGGCAAGGGATTCGGTCCATGGTCTCTTGTGGAATAAGTCAGCAACCCGTTACCCGGTGGATTGGCACGAGGCCCACAGGCATATTGAGTTTCTCAATTCTTTCGGCTTTGCAGGAATTCGATCATGGCGTCTTGCAACTGTGGACGAGCTGGCTTCCCTGATCAGGCAGGCCTCTGTTCTGGGCGACTATTGCGTTTCCCCGTTATTCGATCCGGGCAAACAGCGGCTGTGGAGCGCAGACAGAAAGTCTTATACGTCCGCGTGGTTCGTGGACACTGAACTCGGATACGTTGGTTCGGCTGACTTTACCTGCCTGTGCCACGTCAGGGCTGTGAGCGATGAAGCTTGTTAGGACACACCGGAATATTTATGGATAAAATCCCGGATCCGCCTGAAGTAGCCGTGCCCGGCAATTAGCATGATGGTGTTGTGATCCGCGCCTTCCACCACCTCGATTTCCTTTTTTCCGGAAGGTGAGCTTTCATAAAGAGTTTCAGCATGGTCCAGGGGTATGATATGATCGTTTCCGGCATGCAGGATCAGGGTGGGGCCGGTGTAACCGGCTATTTTGTCAGCGTTTGAAAAAACAGATGACTCTTCTATGCCCAGGGCTCCGGGATCAATGCCCAGGTGTTTCAGCAGGGAAATGGTTCGGGCAAACCCGCTCTCAATTATCAGTCCCGAAATTTCGTCCGCCCGGGATGCCGCAAGCTCAAGTGCGGGCGCGCTTCCAAGGGAGCGGCCCATCAGCCACAAAGGGCCTGTTCTGCTGTTTTGCTTCATCCAGTCCATGACCGCATCGAGTATCAGGTGAGAATCAGACAGCATCGCCGATACACCGGGAGTTCCCGTGCTCTTGCCGTAGCCGCGGTAGTCTGCCGCCAGAAAGTTTATTCCGTAGTCGTTGTATATAGGGCCGAGTGCATCATAATCAGCCGCGATTTCCCCGTTTCCGTGGAAAAAAAGGACATGGGGAAGCTCGGCTGACACAGTGTAAAACCTGCACCCGAGGGCTGCTCCGTCGGGCGCGGGCACGGCTATATCCTCGGCTCCTTCAGGAGGGCCTCCCGGTGGCGCGGGTCTGGGGTGAAACAGTATACTTAAAATCTCGGGGCGGTCGAGAACTGATACGTCCTGCTTCTGCATAAAACCTCCATTCAGGTGCGGGGGTACTGGAATCAAACATGTCTGCTCAGATAAATGCTGATGCCCTTTTTAACAAGGAAAATATAGTTCCTCCCGGTACTGATGTAAAGAACAGACAAAACGGAATCCTGACCCCCGGCAAAGAAAGCTCTTGATCAAGTTTCCTTTGTTAGGTAGGATCAACACCTGTTATAATTGCGTACAGGTTGAAAAAACCAACGCGGGCAAAACTTAATTCTGGCAGAATAATGCGAAGATTTCTCAGTTTTTCAGGAAAAAATTTTTTTTTAAAAAACCGGCAGGGCTTTACATTGATAGAGCTTATGGTGGTGATCGTTATTTTAAGCATACTTGCGGTCTACATGATGCCCAGGATCATGGGCAGGCCCGAGCAGGCCAGAAGAATGAAGGCCAAAGTAGATATACAGTCCCTGGAAACCGCTTTGAAGCTATATAAACTCGACAACGGAAGGTATCCCACCACAGAGCAGGGTCTGGAAGCCCTGGTAAGTGAGCCCGACTCCGGTCCGCAGCCCAGAGACTGGCGCGAGGGCGGATACGTTGAAAAGAAAAGGATCACAAAGGATCCCTGGGGCAATGAGTATGAATATATCAGCCCCGGCAACCACGGAGACTATGATATCATTTCCTATGGTGCCGACGGTGAGCCGGGAGGTGAAGGCCAGAACGCTGACATCAAGAGCTGGGAGATTGAATAGTGCTGCTGTCAGGCCCCTTGTGCAGGAGACCGGCTTCTGAGCCGGGAGGCTTGCGGATTGCCTGAGAAAAATCGGCTTTGCGGGGAAGCTGCGTTTACCCTGATCGAGCTCATAGTTGTTATTACCCTCATAGGCGTGATGCTTTTTTTTGCGGTGCCTCGGCTGGACCGCTCTTACTTTACTGATGAATCACGCAGATTCTCCGGCTGGCTTCTTACAAACGTACGCGAGCTAAAAAGCAGGGCTGTGGAAGAACAAGACACTTTCGCCATGTTCGTGGACCTGGATGGAAACCGGATCCGGAGGGGCCCTGCTTCAATGGAACAGGAAGAATCCGGCAGTGAGGGCGGTTCGGATGAAATCCATCTGCCGGAGGGCAGCAGCCTCATTGACGTTACGTTTCCCAGGGACATGAAGGTTACAAGCGGCATTGCCCGTATTTATTTCTATCCAAAAGGATATTCGGACCGCGCCATTATCCATGTACGCAAAAAAGACGGATCCAGGATGTCCTGCCGGATTGAATCCTTTCTACCTCGTGCGTCGTTAACGGAGGGTTATGAGGAGTTCTGAATACGGACGCGCTGAGGCTATGTCAGAAAAAGGCTTTACCCTGCTCGAGGTCCTTGTTGCGCTTTCCGTAATAGCAATAGCGATGATAAGCGTTATTCGACTGCAGAGCCAGACAATAGGAATGTCCGAGGCTGTGAAATTCTACTCAGTTGCCCCGTTTCTTGCCCAGGCAAAGATAACAGATGCGCTGATGGATTCACAGGAATACAGGGGCGGAGCCTCGGGCGGTTTCGGAGAGGATCATCCGGGGTTTTCCTGGCAGGTGGAAATAAATGAAAAGGAGCCTGAGCCCGAAGACAGTCCCGGCTTAACGCTTGCCGAGATCAGGGTGAGGGTTAGTTCAGGCGGCAGCAGGGAAATGACATATACAGTGTCAAGACACCAACCTGCAGCGGACAGGGGGCTGCAGGATTGAAATCAGCAGTATGGATTGCAGGATGCAGGAAGGAAAGAAGAGGTTTCACCCTGCTCGAAATCCTGATTGCAATTTCCATATTCGGAGTAATTGCAACCATTGTCTACAGCACATTTAATGCCGTGGTATCCAGGACGGATGCAATCAAGGAGGAAGCCGCGGTAAGCGAAATGGCTGCAACCTGCTTAAACAGGATAACCATGGACCTGAAGGCGCTGTATGCTGAACAATATCCCTTGTACAAGCCTGCGGACTACGACGATGAGTCTGATCCCTACAGGTTTGAGGCGGATCTCGATTACACCGGAAACAATCAGTTTTCAGAGCTCAGCTTTGCCTCAAGTGAGCATCTTCCCATGTCAGGAGATAGACGCGATTTATCCGCAGATAACAAAACGATGCGTCCCGGCCTGACAAGGATAAGGTATCATGTTGACAGGAGTCAAAACAGCGACACGGATTCAGGTCAGGGCCATGTGCTTAAAAGAGGCGACAGGCCGTTTCCATACGATGATTCCGAATCCGGTGACGATGATCCTGAAAATGATCCGGTTCTGTGCAGGAATATAACCGAGCTTGAGTTCACATATAGGGATTCAGATGGAAACTGGCATGAAACCTGGGATTCTGACTCAGAAAACATTGATTATGCAACGCCGCGGGCGGTGAAAGTCGCATTGAAAATAAGCACCGGCGGCAGGGAGTATCGGTTTTCAACCTCTATTGTCCTGCCCGTATACAGGGAACCGCTGGAAAGTGCTGAACAATAACAGGGGCATAGCGCTGCTGATAACCCTTTCGGCAATCGTGGTTCTGATTGCAGTGGGTTTTGAGCTAAACAGGCAGATACAGTCCTCTGCATCAAAAACCGCTGTCAGCCGGGACATGATGACCCTGCAGCAGATGATCTCATCAGGAGTAAGTATCGGACGCTCCATTCTGGCAGAGGACAAAAATGAGACAGAAGCTGATTCCGTCCAGGAAGACTGGGCAGACCCCGAGGTTGTAGGGCAGTATATAAATGCTGCAGGACTTGACAATGACAGCCTTCACGTGAACATAACAGATGAGTTGAGCCGGATTCAGGTAAACGCGCTTGTAAATTTCCCTGAAGGCAAAGAGTTTAACCGGGACCAGCGTCAGCTCTGGGCGAATTTTTTTGACCTGTTGCTTCAGCAGTACGACAGCCGGGGCAGCCAGCTGGATTTTTCGGAAAACATGGAACCTGACATGATTATAAACCCTGTAAAAGACTGGCTTGATTCAGACGACGATGATTCCGTCACAGGTTTGACAGGAGCCGAGCAGCCTTATTACATGGATCTGGACCCGCCTTATTCATGCCGCAACGGGCCTTTCAGGCATGTTTCAGAGCTGCTTCGCGTAAAAAACATCAATGCAAAGATGTTTTCCAGCGTAAACGGGTCCGCGGGGATAAGAGATTTTCTAACTGTCCACGGCATGGAACCCTCAGGCAATGACGGGCATGAATTTTCTTATCCTGGCAGAATCAACATTAACACGGCCCCCGTGCCCGTTCTTGCGGCCTTGCTGCCTGAGGGCCAGGCATTTCTGGCAGAAGAAATTGCCGCGTACAGGGAAGAGACTTCAGGCGACGGATATGTCAACGACCTGAGAGACAAAAGCTGGTATAAAAAAGTACCCGGCATGCAGGACGTGGACATACCCGGTGAGCTGATTACCACTCAAAGCGACCTGTTTCGCATCAGATGCGAGGCTGAGCACAACGGAACCAGCCTTGCAGCAAACGTTGTTGTGCGCAGGCAGAAGGACGAAGAATCCGGAAAATGGCAATGCAGGGTTGTGAAGTGGCAGTATGAATAAAAAGCATCAGTCCGAAATCAAGCACTTGTTTTTTTATAAGAAAAAGGCGGAATACGGAGCCTTAATCAGGATTCTGCCGCAATTTAATAAACAGCGGACCTAGAGGATGAGCAACAGGATTTTTGCACTGAATATCAGGGAATCCGGGCTCAGCGCGGTTGTTGTCAGAACCGGTCTGAAGGAAAATCATCTGGAAAGCCATCTATACGTGGATTTTGCAGATGCTCCTGACCGGGAACACAACAGCATAGAGTGGGCAGTGAAAACCCTGGCCAGGGACCTTGATCCTACGGGTGCCTATTGCCTTGTCTCGATTCCGCCCTCCTGGGTTTCTTTCCGCAATATCACGGTGCCGTTTAAAAGCAGAAAAAAAATCACCCGTATTCTGCCCTTTGAACTAGAACCCACCCTTCCTTTTGAAATAGACAAGGTGATTATAGATTTTATAACAGTGCGCAGGGGCCAGCAGACCGATTTGATCGCGGCTGCGGTTGAAAGGCAGAAACTCGAGCACGTCATGGAAGTGCTGGGCCAAAACAACATATCTCCCAGGTATGTGACAACCGGAGGTATGCCTGAAGCCTTTTGCCTTGAAGAAGGTCAAAATAACGGGCTAAAAGATTTTCTGTTAATTGAAAACGACCGTTTAAGCGCAACAGTGTGCATCGGGGTGTCAGGAAAGGTCTTTCTTGTCCGTACCCTGCGCAAAACTCAACGGGCCGCTGATGCAGTTTCATCTGCAAAAGAGGTTTCAGCCGGGGTTCGAATGATGATTTCATCGTTCGAGTCCATTTACGATACAGAACTGGAACCGGAAAAACTGGTTGTCTCCGGAATGGACGCCAACGACCCCGGGTTTTTGTCAACCCTTGAAAATGAGCTTGAAATAAAATCTTTTAGCCTGGACCCTGCAGCTGATACAGATCTTAAGCTCTCATTTGCAGAACAAACCATGCCGGGCCCGGAACTAAACGGCGCGCTGTGCCTTGCCGGAGTTGAGATTAAAGGACTCAAGCCCTTTAATTTCGGCCGCAGGGATTCGGTGTTTGAAAAATACTGGAACGAAAATAAAACAAGGATTGTTACAGTCGGGGCCCTTGCTTTTATTGCCTTTGTTTTGTTTATATCCTGGGCTGCCATTGAAACTCATTTTCTGCAAAAACAGGTTTCCAGAATGGACGAAGCAATAGTTAAACAATACAGGGAAGCCTTTCCCGGGGAAAAAGATGTCAATGCCCCCGTAAGGCAGATGAGGTCCAGGCTCGAGCAGATCAAGGGCGAGAACGTTTTTGCAGAGCATGCCGGAGCCGGGGTTTTAAACATAGATATTATGCATGATATCAGCATGCTTATACCCGAGGGGACAGATGTTGTGATAACCCGTTTTGAAAGGGACAGCAGCGGCGTACAGATAGCCGGGCTTACGGGCGCATTCAATTCAGTGGACGATGTCAAGATGCAGCTTGAAAAATCAGAGCATTTGAGCGGAATCACAATCAGTTCAGCCGATATGGACAACAGGACTGAAAAAATACGCTTCCGGATCAAGGCTGATATTGCCGGAGAAGGGCAATGATAAATAAATTCCTTCGAATGAAACCGTTGTTGAATATAAGCCGCCGGGAACAAATGTTTCTCATGCTGGGGGGGTGTTTTGTCCTGGTGTTTCTCATATTTTTGCTTTTGGTTGAACCTGTTTTTCAAAAGCGGGAGCAACTCGGCAATAAAATAACCGAAAAACGGCAGGACCTGGTTGAGATGAAGGTGATGCGACGGGAATTGCAGCAGCTCAGGTCCAGGAGTGAGAAAGCAGAGCAGCTTTTTTCCCAGAGGCAGGAAGACTTTACCCTGTTTTCCTTCATGGACCGCCTGGCAGGACAAACAGGGATCAAGGACAATATTTCCTATATGAAGCCGGGTTCTTCCCGCGATGAATCCAGCGACCTGAAAACTGCATCAGTGGAACTAAAGATCGAGGACGTCACCCTCGAGCAACTGATTTCATACCTCTACAAGGTTGAGACTTCAAAAAGCATGGTCAGGATAGAAAGGCTTTCCGTTTCCGGGTCGGGCGAAGGGGAAAGCCTGCTTTCAGTTGTCATGCATGCAAAAACCTATGAAACTTGATCCGCGGGGAAAAATATATGCCCGGGGCCGCAGGCTGTAACCGATGAAAGGAAAAATCAGAAAAACAATTGCTTATACCCTGTATATTGCGGGCCTTGCCCTGTTTTTTCTCTATGTCTGTTTTCCGGAGGAAACGGTTTCCCGTTATGCAGAGCATCGTATCAGCAGCACGATGCCCGGCCTGCAGGCCGCAGTCGGGGCAATAAGACCCGGGTTTCCGCCCTCGATGGTGGCCAGGGATATACAAATCAGATACAATGGCTCCGGGCCGTTTTTATTAGAGCGCCTGTCGCTGAGTCCGGGTTATACAGGGCTTGTCACTGCAAAGCCCTCATTCAATGTCAGCTCGGAAGCCGCCGGAGGAACCATCCGTGGAAGCATCGCAACAGGGCAGGGCTCTTCCGGCGCGGACCTTGCCCTGGAACTTGATTTAAAGGATCTTCGCATGGAGGAGCTCAATCCAGTATTCCGTGAAATAACCAACCGCTCCATGGAAGGCAGGCTCGAAGGCAGGATAGATTACACCGGATCGTCAGACATGAACGGCATCGGCAGCGCAGTCTTTACTCTCCGGCAGGGCATGCTTCAGCTCAACCAGCCTTTGTTTGGAATCGAGGAAATAGAATTCAGGCAGGCTGAAGCCGAACTGAAATCTGAAAACCGAAGGATTGAAATCCCGGATTTCACACTTGAAGGCAGGCAGTTTTCAGCAGATGCGAGCGGGAGGATAATGCTTTCAGCACCTGTAGAAACAAGCAGAATTCGAATGAATGCAGCAGTCACTTTGCACCCTGCCCTGCTCAAATCAATCGGGGGAGCCCTTCCGGGAAAGTATAAAGGAAGAGAAGAAATCCCGGTACAGATCGCCGGAACCCTCGGCAGGCCGAAAATTTCCATTCGTTAGCCGGATGAAATAATATGCTTGATAGAAGCTTGAAAATACTGGAGCTGATACTTGTGGCAGCGGTTGTTTTTTTCTGCGTTGAGATATTTTATGAAACCGTTGAAAGCAGGCTCCAAACGGCATCCATGACCGGAATCCACCGCGGTGCCGTGGATACGGGGACAGACGGCGGTGGTTCCGGGCAGAAGTCCCGGGCCGGCAAACAATTCAGCGATTATGAAGTGATTGTTGCCCGGAATCTGTTCAATACAAGGCAGGAAGAAAAAACGCCTGAAGATATCAAGAGCTCCGATCTTGAAGACCTGGAGAAAACGAAACTTGAACTCCGCCTTTTGGGAACTATTTCAGGCGCGGACGGAAGTTCCTACGCGGTAATAGAAAATGAATCAGACAGCGAACAACAGCTCTACCGTACGGGAGACACCATCGAGGAAGCCCGCCTGAAAATGATACTCCGGAAAAAAGTTGTTCTGGATGTAGACGGAAAAGACGAGATTCTTGAAATGGATGAGGAGGGAAAGCGGCATGGCAGTAAAGGAGACAGCGGGCAGGACGACACGGAATCAGGCGAAGATGGCAGCGAAGATACGATTGACATCGGACGCGACCGGATTTCAGAAGCGCTGCAGGATGTCAATAATCTTATGCGCCAGGTGCGCGTCAGACCCTACTTTGAAGACGGGGAATCCAGGGGTGTCATGCTGAGCGGTATCAGGGGCGGCTCGATTTTCGAGGAAATGGGCCTGGAGAGCGGAGATGTAATCCAGGCTGTAAACGGAGAGGAGATCCGCTCCATGGACGATGCCATGGGATTTTATAAGGATCTGGAGTCCGCGGGCGAGGTTAGGGTGGAAATTAAACGGGACGGAACGCGGCAGAGCATTAATTACAGAATAGATTAACCAGCGTCTGATATGAGGATAATTGTTATGCGGACATTTTCGCGGCAAAGCGTGCTGAAACGGACTTGCCCCAAAGCCCCGCAGGTTTTGGCAATATTGATTTGTCTGGTTTTTTGTGTATTGATCAGGACTTTTCCTGTAAACGCACAGACCTCGGGGCAGGAACAGGACGGTTCCGGGCAGCCCGAAGACATTGAGGAAAGCGCGCAAGAAGATGACGACCAGCGGGTTTCCATCGATTTCAACGAGGTGGACATCAATGTTTTCATCAAGTTTATAAGCGAACTCACTGGTCGCAATTTTATAGTGGATCCAAGGGTTAAGGGAAAGATAACCGTGGTCTCGCCATCTGAAATCACGGCTGAAGAAGCCTACAGGGTCTTTGAATCGGTGCTCGATGTTCATGGATATGCAACAGTTGAATCCGGTAAGGTCACAAAAATAATTCCCGCCCCGAGCGCACGTACCAAGAGCATTGAAACCAAACTCAAAAGGCAGGCTGATGAAGAAGAAGACAGGATAGTCACCCAGGTGATCCCTCTTGACTACGCTGATCCTGATGAGATCAAAAAAATCTTCTCCCCCCTTGTTTCAAAGAGCGCGGAAATAATATCCTATCCACCCACAGGGACACTTATCGTCACTGATGTGTATTCGAATATCAGGCGCCTTATGAGCATCATAGACACCCTGGATGTTGAAGGCACCGGCAGGGAGATATCCTTTATCCCTGTTGAACATGCAGAGGCCGAAGAAATGGCGGGGATGATAGACTCGCTGTTCAATGACAAAAGCGGGGATAGGAGGCCCGGCAGCGCGATAATTGCAGTAGCCGAAAACAGAACCAACACTTTAGTGGTTCAGTCCAGCGAGCCTGAAGCCGAGCGTATCAAAAAGCTTGTTAAAATGCTGGACAGGGAAATGCCCAAGGGCAAGGAAAAGGTTCATGTGTACTATCTTGAAAACGCAAAGGCTGAAGAGCTGGTTGATGTGATTCAGGAACTGCCGTCTGAAGGTGGCGATGATTCGGAAAAAAAGGAAGCGCCCCTGATATCGGAATCAGTGAAGGTCAGCGCGGACGAGGCCACAAACAGCCTAATTATCCGGGCCGACAAAGATGATTACGAAGTTCTTGCATCAGTAATTGAAAGGCTCGATATACCCCGTGCAATGGTCTATATAGAGGTTCTGATAATGGAGGTCAGCAAGGATAAGTCCTTCCGCCTGGGCGCTGAATGGCTCGTAGGAGGGGAAGCCAGTCATGACGGCAGGGAAGGGGTCTACGGTGGCGGATTTTCAGGCGGAGCAATGGGCGGGGACTCAGGGTATAATTTCACAGTGCCGGAGTCCGGGGAAAGCGGGGGTGCGGTTCTTCCGCCGGGATATTCCATGGGAGTGCTCGGAGAAAACATACAGGTGGGAGATATCCGGTTTCCGACCATACGGGCTCTTATCCAGGCATATCAAAAAGACAGGGACGCACAGATACTTTCAACGCCGCAGATATTGACCACTGACAACAAAAGCGCAAAGATCAGGGTGGGGCGAAACATCCCCTATCTCACCAGGGCAGCCAGCGGGGAGACAGAGTACAGCAATTACGAATACAAGGATGTGGGCATATTGCTCGAGATCACCCCGCAGATTAACAAGGACGGAAAAATCCGCCTGGAGATGCTCCAGGAAGTGACCAAGCTGGAAGACACCACTGAAGACCTGCAGCCCACCACACTGAAGCGCACAGTTGAAACCACTGTGGAAGTTGAAAACAAAAACACCGTTGTAATAGGCGGACTCATTGATGAAAGCCTTTCAAACAGGGACTACAGTGTACCGTGCCTTGGCAGTGTCCCGCTCCTTGGCTGGCTTTTCAGATCCATGGCTACCTCTGATGAAGAAACCAACCTTTTTGTGTTTTTAACCCCCAGGGTAATGTCAGAGCCGGGGGAGGCTTCTGACTTTTATGAAGAAAAAAAGGGCGAAATGAAAATCGTGCCTGATGAGTCAATAAAGCTCTACGGGCGGCCTGGAGACGATAAAGAAGAATCCGAGAAATGAAGCAGCGGCTTTTTGATATACTGACAAACGAGTTCGGCGTGGATGAAAACGAGCTGGCCGAAGCAAGAAGGTTACGTGCGGAGCAGAATGTTGCCCTTTCAGAAATCCTTCTTAAAAAAAAGATCATATCCGAGCACAGCCTGCTTGAAGCGTACTCCCGCCTCTACGACCTCTCCTTTACGCAGAAGCTGCCGCTGGAAAGCCTGGATACCTGGTTTGCCGGAAAGGTTCCCATAGGATTTCTGAAAAGATATTGCATGGTGCCAATACGCGGGGAATCCGGAGGCAAAGTCCCCCATGACGGGTCGAAAACCATGATAGCCATAAATGATCCAGCCGCATTCCAGCAGCTCGACGACCTGGTGCAGCTGCTGGAAATTGACGATTTTGAGGTGGTGCTTTCAACCCGCGACGCCATATATTCCATTATAAATCTGGCATACGACAGCAGCAGGGACACTGCCGAGCAGCTCGTGGCAGACATGGAGGAAAGCAGCGGCGATATCATAAGCGAAATAGAGGAAACCTCCGACCTGCTTGAAGATACAAGCGATGCACCCATTATCAAGCTGGTCAATCACGTGATTTCACAATCCGTAAAGATCGGCGCAAGCGACATCCACATAGAACCGGAACAATACAGCCTCAAGATCCGCTACAGAATCGACGGGGTACTCTATGACATGCTTACTCCCCCCAAATGGATGCAGGCCTCCCTTGTCTCGCGAATCAAGGTTATGGCCAGGATGAACATTGCTGAAAAGCGCCTGCCCCAGGACGGACGATTTGAAGTAAAAATAGGCAACCAGGATATTGACCTGCGGGTTTCGAGCATCCCCATCCAGCACGGCGAAAGGGTGGTGATGCGCCTTTTAAACAAGTCAGGGGACCTTTTCCAGCTCTCAGAGCTGGGCCTGGGAACGGAAAAACTCGGGCAGATAAAAAGGCTAATCAGTTCATCTCACGGCATCATCCTTGTGACCGGACCTACAGGCAGCGGCAAGACCACAACCCTTTATGCAGTGCTGTCAAGCCTGAACTCCCCGGATATAAACATCATAACAATCGAGGACCCCGTGGAGTACCAGCTAAGGGGGGTAAACCAGATCCAGGTCAATCCCAAAATAGATTTGACGTTTGCCAACGGGCTGCGCTCCATTGTACGGCAGGACCCTGACGTGATTTTAATCGGCGAGGTAAGAGACCTGGAAACCGCTGAAATAGGCGTGCAATCCGCCCTTACAGGGCATCTCGTGTTTTCGACCCTTCACACGAATGATTCTGCAAGCGCAATCACCAGACTGGTGGATCTTGGAATTGAACCCTTTCTTATTTCCTCATCAGTGATTGCAGTTATAGCCCAGCGCCTGGTACGTGTCTTGTGCAGCGAGTGCAAGGAGCCCTACACCCCGGATGCTTCCACTCTGGATCGCCTGGGAGTTGACCCTGAAAAGGGCCAGACACCCTCCATTTATCGTGCAACCGGGTGCAGCAGTTGTTTTCACAGCGGATACAGGGGCAGGGTGGGCATTTATGAGATTCTTGAACTCAAGTCCGCGCTGCAGAATCTTGTCTTAAGAACCTATGATTCGCACAGGATCAAAAACGAGGCTGTCAGGCACGGCATGACTACCCTTTACCAGGACGGCATAGACAAGGTTTTAAACGGAATCACCACCATAGAGGAAGTATTGCGTGTTACCCAGAACTGAAACCGATACGGCCGCATGGGTCAGGATATTTTCACGGTTTTTCCGCTGGATATTCAGCCCTGCACACTGCACGGCACTGGTTTTGGCCGTGTGCTTTCTTGCGGCAGCTTTTGCGCAAACCGCGGAATCAAGTGAACTGGAATTTACGCCTGAGGCAGTTTATGAATTTGCAAACCGGAATTACGAAACCGGGGATTTTCTTGAAGCAGCCATAGAATTCAAGCGGTTCGTGCATTTTTTCCCGGTTCACCCCCTTGCAGCTGAGGCCGGCTACAAAGCCGGCATGGCATATTTTCAGATACCGAGATACTCTAAAGCCATGAACCAGTTTGAGAAAGTGGCAGGGCGTTTCAGCAAAACGGATTACGCTCTGGAAGCAATGTTTATGATAAGCAGGTGCCATGCAGGAATGAACAACATGCAGGAGGCCATCCATACGCTGGATACTTTAGCTGCGCGTGCCGCCGGGCAAAACGACCGGGACCGCGCCCTTTATAAAAGCGGACTGCTCAGGCTGGAATCAGGCGATATTTCAGGGGCCGGCGCCGCATTTGGCGAGATCAGCAAGGAAAACCGCGGAAAATACAATATAGGACAAATTCTCTCCGATCTTGATGATCCAGACCGCTTTGAACTTAAAAATCCTGTTCTTGCAGGAATTTTTTCAGTTGTCCCCGGCGGGGGATATCTTTACACAGGCCGTTATCAGGATGCTGTAACTGCTTTTTTTCTCACTTCAGCCCTGGCTGCTGTTTCGTGGGAGGCTTTTGACCAGGATCTGTATGCACTGGGCGGCCTTGCCGGCCTTACAGGGGCGGGATTTTATGCAGGAGGAGCCCTCGGTGCGGTATCGAGCACCCATAAATATAATAAAAAAGTCTACAGGGACTACTCCAGGCAGCTGCAGGAAGAACGCGGGAAGAAGCCCGGGTTTTCAATCGGAATAGGGCAGGATTCGGTTATGGTTTCATTTGCCTGGTGTTTTTAATTTTGATAAGATTGTAAAAATTCCAAAGGAGAAGGGAAATTGGAAAATAACCGGCACTACAGCAATACCGAGAAAGCC
>JBKHES010000008.1:0-42861 GCA_046540695.1 Desulfobacterales bacterium | reverse complement strand
AGAAATATTCCCAGGCCGGCATACAGGGCCGCTGAAAAGCGGTCTATTATCATCTTCAACCATGACTTTTTTCGTGTCTTGAAGTTATGTTTGCCTGAAGACCTGTTTTCCCGCATCAGGAATTTCTGGAGTTTACAAGGTATTTCTGCAGCCACGCCATCAGGCCTATTATGATAAAGGCGGAAGGCGCCAGCAGCATTATTCCCATGTCTTCATATCCTGCGGAATATGCGGCTTCGGGAATCACGGAAATTCCGAAGATGTTTCCCGAGCCTAAAAGCTCCCGGATAAAGGCCACGCTCAAAAGAACCGAGCCGTATCCAACCCCGTTGCCCAGCCCGTCTATAAACGCCAGGTGAGGCGGGTTGGACATGGCAAAGCTTTCAGCCCGGCCCAGGATGATGCAGTTGGTAATGATCAGGCCCACGAATACAGACAGCAGCTTGCTTATCTCGAAGTAATAGGCCCGGAGAAACTCGTCTGCCAGGATCACAAGGGAGGCGATCACCGCCAGTTCCACGATTATCCGGATGTTGTCCGGGATCACCTTTCGCATGAGCGAAATTATAAGCCCTGACATGCTCACCACGAAAGTCATGGCAAGTGTCATTACAAATGCCGTCTTGAGCTGTACAGTCACGGCAAGGGCCGAGCATATGCCAAGCATCCGCATGTTTATGGGGTTTTCATACCATGCAGGATCTGCAAATGTAATAAATGCTTTAGTTCTGGTCAGTTTCATCAGCATCCTCCGGTTCCGGCTCCTGCAGTCGGCACTGGAGCCTGTTTTTGCGGAAACAAAGAGATACCGGCTCATAGCGGGAAAGAGTTTTTTCCAGCCCGCCTGAAAGATACCTTCCCGTCAGGGTGGCCCCGCTGATGCCGTCCACGTAATGGCGCTCCTTTTCCTCTGGCACCTGTCTTTCAACCCTGCCCTTTGCCACGCCTATTGAGACAAAGTTTCCCTGCCTGTCCACTATTTTTTTGCCCTCGAAATTTTCCTGGAACCACTGTTTGTCAATTTCGCCTCCCAGTCCCGGGGTTTCTGAGTGTTCATAAACGGTAAAGCCCGCAATTGTTGAACCGTCGTTTTCAAGTGCCATGTAGCCGTAAATCTTTCCCCACAGTCCCTGGCTTTCAAAAGGGATTATGTAGTTTTCTATTTCATTGTCTTTTTGATAAAGATAGATGGCAAGAACCTCCCTGTCTGTTTCTTCCCCGTTATCCACGGGCTCTGCCACCTCGCCCGAAGCGGATACCTCGATTTTCTCGATGTATTGACTGTATATTTCCCGGATTTTTTCCGCGGTATAATCCCTGTCCCTTGATATGAGATCCACTGTGTAGAGGATGTTTTTCTGGCGGTCGCTCAGCCGGTTTTTCTCCTGTCTTTCCTGCAGCCCGGTGGCCGCGGCAGTCAGCAGAAGTCCCACGGCAATGCACATTGCCAGGGCAAACAGTATGGACCTGGTCCTGTCAGACATGGGGCACCCTTTTTTTGACCCGCAGCCGGATATCCGTGTATTCAAGCAGCGGGGAAAACATGTTCATATATGCTGTTAAAAGGGGCCTGAAGTTCTGTTACCGCCAGC
Organism: Desulfobacterales bacterium; assembly: GCA_046540695.1. Classification (GTDB taxonomy): domain Bacteria; phylum Desulfobacterota; class Desulfobacteria; order Desulfobacterales; family Desulfosalsimonadaceae; genus Desulfosalsimonas. The sequence continues at coordinate 41,269 of JBKHES010000008.1, read as the reverse complement.
GGGGTGGGTCCGGTGACCGCGTCAACCGCACGGTCCGCGCCGTTTCGTACCGCGCTCCAGACTGCGTCGCCCGACATCTGGGCCGGATAGGCGAAAAATATAAAAGCCCGGGCGGTCAGCGCGGGATTGAAAAGATTCCTGCCGGTGCCGCCGAATACTTCCTTTCCTATAACCACGCCGAAGCTTATGCCCACCGCCACCTGCCACAGCGGGATGGTGGGGGGAAGGGTGAGAGGAAAAAGAAGGCCGGTTACCAGGAAGCCCTCGCTTATGGGGTGCCTGCGCACCGCCGCAAACAGTATTTCCCAGAAAAGCCCCGCCGCGTATGATACGATTATGATGGGCAGCACTATCATGAGCCCCGTTCCCGCAACAGGCAGAAACGAGGTGGACAGGTCAGAGGCGAGCCTTGACTGGTATCCGGTGTTGTAAATTCCAAACAGAAGCGGCGGAATAAGCGCCACCAGCACGGAGCTCATAAATCGCTTCAAATCCAGGCTGTCTCTTACCAGGGGCCTGTTTTCAGAGGCTTCAGCGGGAAAGAAAAACACGTCTTCTATGGCTTCAAAAAGCGGCCCGAGCTTTTCCAGGCGTCCGCCGGGTTCGAAGTGGCTGCGGGGTTTGTCAAACAGTTTGCGCAGGTTTTTTTCTATCCATCCCATGGGTTATATCCGCCCCCTGAAGTATGCCTGCTTGGTTTCCCGCAAAGTCCGGGTCAGTTCTACCTTGGAGGGGCACACGTACGAGCACAGCCCGCATTCCACGCAGTCCAGGAGACCATGTGAGAGCGCCTCCTCGATTTCTTCTGCAAGTATGCATTTATAGGTGAACTGCGGCAGAATATCAACAGGGCAGACCCTGGTGCAGTTTCCGCAGTTTACGCATGCCCGTTTTGAGCCGTGCATGTCAGCATCCACGGGCAGGTCGGCAGGGTTCAATGCTGAAAGAAACGCCCTTGAGCAGGTGGGCTTGTTCCAGCCAGGGCGCATGAATCCGAGCAGTTCGCGTTCTCCTGCCTCTTTTATGAGAAAAATGCCTTTTTCATAAAACCCCAGGTGAGAGTCCGCAGAGGCGCTGTATCCCCGGAAGAGTCCTCCGGCCACCCATCTGCGGTTTTCCTGACGGTCGTTTTTGTTTACAAGGGTTTTTAAGGGGGCGCCGATCCTGGTTTTGACGTATCTGCTCCTGATTTGATGGCCGGCAACCGCCACCGTGCGCATTACCGGAAGCCGCCCGGTTTCCAGGAATCCTCCGAGCAGTAACGCGTCCTGCCCGTCAATAAACCAGGCCCTGTTCTGGGATGGGTCAGTCTTGAAGCGATAATGCAGAACTCCCGGCTCCTCGCCGGGATAACCCCCGGCCGTGTAGTGAGTCACGTGCTTTTCGATTTCCTTGTCCATGCCGGGTCGGCTTTTGCTCCTGCATACAAAGACGTTTTCACACAGAAGACCAAGCGCTTTTAACCCGGTTTCAAAATGCCGCCTGTCCTCAGGTGTGCGGATGTTCAGGTAAGCTCTGCCATGGATAGGCCTGCCCCGGCGCTGCTTTTTTATCCCACAAAAGGGCGTCTGAGAACGGTGTCTTTTTTCCAGCGCGCGTCGTTTTTGCAGGGGTAGGCAATGTTGTAGTGAAGGCCGCGGCTTTCCTTGCGGTGCATGGCGCTGCGGATGACAAGCTCTGCCACAAGTGCTATATTGCGAAGCTCTATCAGGTCGGTCGTTACCCTGAAGTTCCAGTAGTATTCCTGTATTTCCTCGCCTATGATTTCGATCCTGCGCCTTGCGCGCTCCAGGCGTTTTTCAGAGCGCACTATCCCCACGTAGTTCCACATAAGCCGCCGGATTTCGTTCCAGGTATGAGAAATTACGATTGCCTCGTCACTGTCCATCGTGCCCATGTCATCCCAGACCGGGATTTCCGCGGAGGTTTCGTTTTCAGGTTCGTTTATTTCTTCAGCAGCTTTTTGTGCAGCCTGGTGGGCGTAAACAAGGGCTTCGAGAAGCGAGTTGCTGGCCAGGCGGTTTGCCCCGTGAAGGCCCGTGCAGGCGGTCTCTCCTATGGCATAAAGGCGCTGGATATTGGTTCTGCCGAAAAGATCCGTGGCGACTCCGCCGCACATGTAATGGGCTGCCGGCACCACGGGCAGGGGATGGCGGGTCATGTCGAAGCCGAATTCCATGCATTTTGCATAAAGGTGCGGAAACCGGGATTTTATAAAATCCGGATCCTTGTGGGAGATGTCGAGGAAAACCGCCTCGTCTCCCCTTTTTTTCAGCTCCGAGTCTATTGCCCTTGCCACAACGTCCCTGCAGGCAAGCTCCTTTGCCGGGGTGTAGTCAGCCATGAAAGCCCGGCCATCTGAATTGCGCAGGATGCCTCCCTCGCCGCGCACGGTCTCGGAGATCAGAAAGTTTTTTGCCCTGGGATGATAAAGGCAGGTCGGGTGGAACTGGACAAATTCCATGTTTGCCACCGCAGCACCGGCCCTGTAAGCCATTGCCACGCCGTCGCCCGTTGCCACGTCCGGGTTGCTGGTATACGCGTAAACCTTGCCCGAACCCCCGGTAGCCAGCACCACAAAGGAGGCAAGGAAGGTCAGGATTTTGCCGGTGCGCCTTTCAAGCACGTAGGCGCCGTAGCAGTAATCTTCATGCGTGGTTATTGTCAGGCCGCGTTTTAAGCGCGTGGAGCGGGTGATAAGATCTATGGCTGTATGGTTTTCAAACAGGCTGATGTTTTTCCGGGCCCGGACCTTTTCTGCAACTGCTTTTTCCACCGCACGGCCTGTCATGTCATGGGCGTGTACGATGCGGTTGAAGGAATGTCCGCCCTCCCTGCAAAGATCCAGCTCGTCGCGTCCCCGGCTGCGGTTGAAATCCACCCCGAGTTCCAGGAGTTCGCGGATGCGTTCAGGAGCGGACCTGACCACTGTTTCAACCGTTTCTTCATTGCACAGGCCGTCTCCTGCAGCCAGGGTATCTGCAATATGTGACTCAAACGTGTCTTGCGGGCCGAATACCGCGGCGATGCCCCCCTGGGCGTGCTCGGTGCTGCTGTCTGTAAGGCCCCTTTTGGTGACCAGGGCAACTCTGCCGTGGCCGGCTGCCTTTAATGCAAACATCAACCCGGCAATGCCGCTGCCTACAACAAGGAAGTCAAATCTGTGTTCCATGGATTTCTGCAGGGTCCGGTGTTATGTCAGAGAAGATCGTTTCTTTTTTGATCCCGTAATGCGGCCGAAGATTATGCCCAGAACAAGAACTCCGCCGCCTGCCAGAAACCACTTCAGGCTCGAGGAAAAAAATGCGTCGCTTACCTGCTTTTCAAGTGTTTCGATCCTCTCCTGCTTTTCCTCCAGGGTCTGTTTAATCTCCTGGTTTTCTTCTTTCATCTCCAGGAAGTCTTCGGATTCCTCTTCGAGTTCTTCATATCTGCTTTTGGCCTGCTCGAGTTCTTCCCGGGTCTGTTCAAGGCTTTCACCCAGTTCCTGGTTGCGCTCAATCAGCCGCTGGTTCTCGCCCTTAAGGGTCATGGTCTCCTGGCGCAGGGGCTCGATTTCCTCGCGCATCTGCTTTATCGACAGGCTGTCCGGCTTTTCTTCGTCTATGAACTTTGAAAATACCCAGCCGGTGGTGTCGTCCTGCAGGCGGACCCTGGTCCACCTGTCCTTGGTTTCCAGGACTTCAACCTCCTGCCCGGACACGAGCATTTTCTGAATCCGGTAGTCCAGGCCAGGGCCGCTGCGGAGGGTTATTTCCTGGAGATCCGTAACATAGCTGGTCTGGGCGGCGGCGGGTGCGGCCAAAAGCAGACATATAATGCCTGAAACTGCAAACAGCGCGATTTTTTTCATGGTATTGTCCGTATGTATTTTAATATCTTGATTTCGGGGATAAATAATTTTTATAGGTGATTTTGGCCGGGTATGCAAGTCAAAATCCTGCCGTGTTTTATTCTCCACGGTATCGGAGCCGCTGGGTCAGGCCCGACAGACGCCTGGCAGGGTTGTTGTTTTTAAGCGCTATGTCCACTGCTTTTGTGCTGCCCACCAGCACTGCGAGCTCTTTTGCCCTGGTGATTGCAGTATACAGAAGGTTGCGCTGGAGCATAACGTAATGCCGGGTGATCATGGGCAGGATCATTGCCGGGTATTCAGAGCCCTGGGACTTGTGAACCGATATGGCATATCCCAGGGTCAGGTCGACGAGCTCCTCGGTTTCATAGGAAACCTCCCTGCCGTAGTAATCCACGCGAAGCATCTGTCTCACCGGGTCAATGCGCGTTATATTGCCGGTGTCTCCGTTGAATACCTTTCTGGAGTAGTCGTTTTTAAGATGCATCACCCTGTCGCCGGTTCTGAAAATGCAGCTGCCGTATTGTATTCCTTCTGAACCCGGGTTTATGGCCTCCTGGAGCCTGCGGTTGAGGCTGACCGTTCCTGCTTCTCCCTTGTGGACTGGGGTCAGGACCTGGATGTCTTTTCCCGGTACGAATCCGTAAATATCAGGCAGCCGCCTGGTGCAGAGATCCACCACTGCCGAGGCTGCATCCTCTGTGTTTTCTGCCTCGAGCATGAAAAAGTCCATGCCTTCTGCCCCCGGATCAAGAGGGACAAGTTCCGGGCGGTTTCCGGATCTTATATGATGAGCGTTTCTAACGATTGTGCTCCGCGCTGCCTGCCTGAATATTTCCGTGAGGTGGTGAACCGGTATTATTCCTGATTCTATTATGTCTGAAAGCACGTTGCCCGGGCCTACCGGGGGGAGCTGAAAAACGTCGCCCACGAGTATCAGGCGGGAATCTAACCGGGTGGCGCAAAGCAGGTGGTACATTAGATCGGAATCGATCATGGACGCCTCGTCTATTATAAGCACGTCTGCTTCCACGGGGTTGTCCTGATCCTTGTCAAAGGTGCGGGTTTCAAGATGGTAGCCAAGCAGCTTGTGTACCGTGTGCGCCTGCCTTGCAGTGATTTCGCTCAGGCGCCTGGCAGCCCGGCCGGTGGGGGCTGCCAGGCAGACACGGTTTCCGGTCATGCTAAAAGCGGCTGCAACGGCGCGGATCAGGGTTGTTTTTCCTGTGCCGGGGCCGCCGGTGATGACAGAGACCCGGGAGTGAATAACCGACTGCAGGGCGTCTGTCTGTTCCTGCGAGAACCTTACAGCAAAGCGGTTTTCAAGTTCGTCTGCGAGATCTGCCGCGGTTTGGCCGGGCGGATCAGGGGGCAGGCTGATCATGGCCGCCAGGCGGGCTGCTATGCCGTATTCCGCCCTGTGCATGGATGCGGTGTAAAGGCGGGTTTCTTTTTCATCCGTGGAATCTACTACCACCTCGCCTGTTTCAACCAGGCGCTCCAGTGCATTTTCTATGGCTTCCCACCCCAGTTCAAGCCGCTGGTCCAGGCTTTGCCTTGCCCTGTCTTCCGGGATGCATACGTGGCCTTCTGAGACTGACTGATTCAGCAGGCGCTTTATTTCTGCCGCCGCCTGCCTCTCTTCTTTGTCCTGCCGGCTCTGATGCTCCGGGTGTATCCCGGGATTTTCGGAAGAAATCGGTACTTCCGGGTTCTGCATGTCAGGGCCTCGGTTCTGTTTTTTCAACTGTCGTCGCGCGAGACAGAAAAGGCGTTTTTAAAACCGTTTTTAACAAGCTGCTTTTCGGTCTTTTCAGCATTTTCAAGGGATAAGAACATGCCGACCCTTACCCTGTAAAGCGTCTGAGAGTCCTTTTTTATCCTCGTGACCTCTACAGTATCATGGCTTTTTTCAAGTTTTTGCTTCAGGTTTTCCGCTGAAGAGCGTTTTGAAAATGCCCCGACCTGCACCGTGAAGTTGCCGGTGGAAAAGTCCTTTTCCTCATCGCTGGGTTTTGCAGAGTCTTTTTCCATGGCAATGACCTCAACCCGTGCGGTTCCGGGCCCGGTCATGCCTATTTCCCTGGCCGCCCTGTAGGAAAGATCTATTACCCTTCCGCGCACGAACGGTCCCCGGTCGTTAATGCGCACCACTGTTTCCTTGCCGTTGTCCTTGTTGCGCACCAGGACACGCGTATCCATGGGAAGGGTCTTGTGGGCGGCGGTTTTTGCATGCATGTTGTAGGTTTCCCCGTTGGCTGTTTTTTTGCCGTGGAAGGGGTTGCCGTACCAGGAAGCAAGCCCTGACTCCCTGAATCCGTCAGAGTCTTCTATGGGATGATACCACTGCCCTTTTATCTGGTAGCTTTGGGTCTTGGGAGATGACTTTTTTGCCGGCGGCGAGGTGCTGCAGCCTGAAAACACCAGGACAGAGGCAATAATAAAAGCCGCGGCGGTAAAGGCGTATACGGTTATTCCGGATTTTTTCATGCTTATCTTCCCAGCGCTATTCGGATCACCTGCCTCATCTTGTCCACAAAGTGAAATTTTATTTCATCTTTTATGTTCTGCGGGACGTCTTCCATGTCCTTTTCATTGAATTTGGGCATGATAATGCTTTTGATTCCGACCCGGTGGGCTGCCAGGACTTTTTCCTTTATTCCTCCCACCGGCATTATCTGGCCGCGCAGGGTGATCTCGCCTGTCATGGCAAGATCTTTTGACGCGGGCGTGTTGGTGAGCAGCGAGGCAATTGCCGTCAGCAGGGTGACCCCTGCAGAAGGGCCGTCCTTAGGCACTGCGCCCGCAGGCACGTGTACGTGTATGTCATGGGTGTCAAAGAAGGTTTCATCTATTTTAAGCACGCCGGCGTTGGCCTTGAGGTAGCTTAGTGCCGCGTTTGCCGATTCCTTCATAACGTCGCCGAGCTGGCCTGTCAGGGTCAGGTTGCCCTTTCCCTTCATGGCTGTTGCTTCAACAAACAAAACATCCCCGCCTGCCTGGGTCCACGCCAGGCCCATTACAACACCCGGAGTTGAGACGCGCTTTTTTATCTCGTCAAAGGAATAGCGAACCGGCCCGAGGTACTCGCGAACCTCCCTTACGCCCACTTTTACGAACTCAGCCTCTTTCTTGGCGATCTTTGTGGCAACGCCCCTGCAGATGTTGGCGATTTCGCGCTCCAGGTTTCTAAGCCCCGCTTCCCTTGTGTAGCCGGAAATCACGTGCTTTATCGCACCCGTGGTAATCTGGATGTTGCCGGCCCTGAGGCCGTGGGCCTTTCTCTGTCTCGGAATGAGAAAGCGGGTGGCGATCTTGACTTTTTCCTCCTGGGTATAGCCGGACAGCCGCAGGACCTCCATGCGGTCTAAAAGCGCCGGCGGAATGGTGTCGAGAATATTTGCAGTGGTGATGAACATGACCTTGGACAGGTCAAATGCAACGTCTAGGTAGTGGTCTGTAAAGGAGTAGTTCTGTTCCGGGTCAAGGACTTCGAGCAGTGCGGATGAGGGATCCCCGCGGAAATCAGCGCCCACCTTGTCGATTTCATCAAGCATGAATACCGGGTTTTTGGATCCAGCCCTGCGGATGCCCTGGATTATTCGCCCGGGAAGAGCGCCCACATAAGTGCGCCTGTGGCCTCTGATTTCGGCTTCATCACGTATTCCGCCGAGTGCCATCCGCACGAACTTGCGGTCCAGTGCCCTGGCAATGGAATGGCCCAGCGAGGTCTTGCCCACCCCCGGCGGGCCTGCCAGGCACAGGATGGGACTCTTTATTTCCGGGTTAAGGGTGAGTACGGCCAGGTATTCCAGGATGCGGCGCTTTGCCTTTTCAAGTCCGTAATGGTCGTTTTCAAGGACCTTTTCAGCGCTCTCTATGTCCAGGTTGTCCCGGGTGTACTCGTTCCAGGGAAGTGCGGTCATCCAGTCCAGGTAAGTAAGGGCCACCGAGTATTCAGCCGATGAAGGATGCATGCGCGAAAGGCGGTTTAATTCCCGTTCCGCCTCTTTTCTGGCTTCTTCCGGGAGGTTTTTTTCATGAATCCTGGTGCGGTATTCCTCGACTTCGCTTCCGGATTCGTCTATTTCCCCGAGTTCCTGCTGGATTGCCTTTAACTGCTGGCGCAGGTAATACTCGCGCTGCTGTTTTTCCATGTCACCCTTGACCTGGGACTGGATTTTATTGCCTATTTCGAGGATTTCGAGCTGATAGCTCACAAGCTGGGTGACCTTGTGCAGCCTCTGCCTGACGTCAAACAGCTCAAGAACTTCCTGTTTTTCCTTTGTATCAGAGTCGATGGTGGAAGTTACCATGTCTGCCAGGGTGCTTGGCTCTTCAAGGGATTTGGCCATGGAGCCCATTTCATCGGGAAGCGAAGAAGACAACCCGACAGCCTTCTGGTACTGCGAAACCAGGTTTGACATCATTGCCTCTATTTCCTTGTCCCTGGTATCATCTTCGCTTATATGTTCAACCCGGGCTTTCATATAGGGCTTTGTCTCCAGGTATTGGCTTATCCTGAAGCGGCCTATTCCCTGGAGCATGATCTGGGCCTTGTTGTCCTCGGTCTTGGCCATTTTGAGTATCACGGCGCTGCAGCCCACTTCGTGGAGATCTTCGGGGCCGTATTCTGACATGGGATCCGAGTGGCGGGATGCAACCGTTCCCACCAGGCGGTCTTTGGACATGGCCTCGTCTATTAGCTGAATGGATTCCTGCTGCATGACCATAAGGGGCAGCACCATTTTCGGGAACAAAACAACATTGTATAGGGGGAGTATCGGCAGCTCTTCGGGTACCTTGTCAAGAGACTTCGGCTGTTGCTCGTTTTGTGCCATGAGGGTGCCTCCGCGTCTGTATCATTGTCGTCTTAGCCGCAAGTGATTTATCCGGAGCTGATGGGTATGTTCTGCGGCGTCCGGTTCGGCAGCTTGATAATTTCTATGTAGAGAAAGCCGTTTTTATAAGTGGCTGTGATATTTTCCGTGTCCACGGGCGATTTCAGGTAAAGCACTCTTTCGAATGCCCCGTACTGGATTTCAGCCAGCCTGTAACGACCGTTGGGTGCAGGAGGCGCCCCGGTCCTTCTGCCGGAAATGCGGATGGCCCTGGGGTTTACCTCCAGGTCCAGGTTTTCCTTTTCAACCCCCGGGATTTCGGCCGTGATAAAGATTTTTTCGGTGGTTTCGTAGATGTCGAGCTGCGGCTGCCAAGTGGTCTGGGAAAAGGAAAACATGGGGCTCATTGACTGGAACAGCTCCGAGGTGCTCCTGTCGAAACTCGAGTCGTCAAAATCATTGGTAAATCGGATCTTAATGTAGTCCATTGCCGGCTCCACGGATTTTCAATCAGTGCTCATCCGTCAATTAGGAAGATCAGCCGATTGAGGATAAGAACTGATTAAATCGGTTTAATGTTTCCCTGAAAAGTATCCGCCTTCCTGCCATGTAACCTGGATTTTCAATTTAACACCGGGATCCGGATTTGTAAAGTTATCAGCGAGAGGCGGGAACGGTTTTCGAAGAGCGCCCCAGCATCCAGGCCGTGGCAATGCCTCCCATGAAGGAATGCCTGGTTTCCACCAGGGGGCTGTCTTCGAATACCGCGCCTGAAAGGTTGTCATACCGGGCAAACAGGCCGATCCACATGTTTTCAAACCTCCGGCCTGCGGAAACCTGCAAAGAACTGCCGCTGTATCCGCCATCCGGTCTGTAGAAGGGCCTGGATTCCGTGGCATGCTCCCGGCTTACCTCGTAGTAGTAGGAGTGGTAATCGGCATCGGCAAAAACAGGTCCGACCACGGCATCCAGGTCCCATCCGCCTGAAACGTCTGTTATGCTGATGTTTAACTGCGGATGCGCCTTCCATCCCGCGTGATCTATAAATGTGAGGTCAGTGGCAAAAGCCGCGCGTACCGGGAGCCGAAGCCTTATCAGGCTTTGTTCGCCCTTGTGGAGCAGATAATTTATCGAGGGCCCGATTTCTCCTACAGGATCCAGGTCAGGCATGCCTTCGCGGGCGTCGCCTTCCCCGCTTGTCGAAGGCATGGCCCCGTCTGCGCTAAGGTCCACGCTGAGCCTGGGGCTGTCATATAAAAGACCACGTATGCCTTCACGGTCGATTTTAATAAAATCGCCCCTGTATATTACATAAGGCACCGGGAAGGGGTAGACCTCCTGAACCTCGGATCCCCTGTAGGCCGGCATGGTCATTGCGCCCGCACCCAGTCCGATTTCCCAGAGCGGCAGATGCTGTTCGTCGTCGGCCCGCAACTGTGCAGGCCAGGCCAGCAGCAAACATATGAGGGCTGTGATTCCTGCCAGGCATAGCCGCCTGTTTGCAGTGATGAGATTCGCTTTGGTGAGCATCGGTTTTAATTTAATTTAACGGATCTTTGTCGGCCTTATCGGAATAGGCCGATTTCCGAAAACATAAAAAAAGGGCCTACGGTCATTTCGTAGCCCCTTGTTTTTTCTGGTGGGCGGTACTGGATTTGAACCAGTGACTTCTACCGTGTGAGGATAGCACTCTCCCGCTGAGTTAACCGCCCGTAAGCAAAATATAAAATAAGGGGTGGGGCCGGGGCAAGTCAAGTATTATTTTTATCTTCCCCGGCGGCGATCTCCTGCGGCGCTGGCAGGTCTTTCAGGTCCTTTAATCCGAATAACTCCAAAAAGCTTTTAGTGGTGCCGTATACCAGGGGCCTGCCAGGGATCTCCCTTCTGCCAAGCACACGGATCAGCTTTTTTTCAAGCAGCAGGCGGATGGTGTTGCCGGAATTTACCCCGCGGATATGTTCGATTTCGCTTCGAAGGACAGGCTGATGATACGCCACGATTGCAAGGGTTTCCATGGCCGCCCTGGAAAGGCGGGTAGGCTGGGGTGCAAACAGCCTTTCAATCCACTGCCTGTATTCCGGACGCGTCCGGAACTGGTATCCCCCTGCCACCTCCTGGAGCAGAAATCCGCCGTTTTTTTTACGGTATTCCTGTTCAAGCTCTTCTAACGCGCCGCGAATCCCGCCGGTTTCGGCTTCCGGCAGAAGGTTTTTGAGCTGTTGAGCGGAAAGAGGGTCTTTTGATACAAACAACAGGCTTTCTATGATGTTTTTCAGGTCCTGCAAAAAAGCACCCTAGCTGGAGTAAAGCAGCAGTCCGCTGCTGTTTTCCGTGTGAGAGATGCCCGCAAGGTTTAGCCTTACGATTTCGAGCACCGCGAGAAAAGCTGCAATTATCTCGTCCCTGTCAGAGCATCCTGCTGCAAGATCCCGGAATGAGAGGTTTTTTTTCTTTCCGAGCAGGTCGATGATTTCGTTCATTTTTTCCTTGACCGATATTTTTTCAGGCGTGATTTCAAAGTCAGGGTCCGGGGTCATTTTATCCATGAGCTGCTGATACAAGCCTATGAGTTCGTACAGATCTGCCTCAACCGGGGATTCAGAGCCCGCAGAGTCCTGCTGCTGTTCGCACTGGCGGATAAAAACGTGCTCATTTAGAATGTTTTTTGCGGCAAGCTGCTTTGCGGCTGATTTCATCCGCATGTATTCGGCAAGGGGGCCGGCTATGGCATCCCTGGGGTCTTCGTCTTCTTCAGAGTCACTGCCGGTGTCAGGCAGCAGGACCCTGGATTTTATCTGGGCCAGGGTGGATGCCATGACAAGGAAATCAGCCGCGAGGTCGATTTCCATGTCCTGCATCCACTTTATATATTCCAGGAACTGATCAGTAATCAGGGCGATGGGAATATCGTATATGTCCACCTCGTGTTTTTTTATCAGGTGGACCAAAAGATCCATGGGCCCTTCGAATATGTGTTCCAGTTTGACCTGGTATGCGGGATTGCTCATTGTCCCCCCCGGGTTAAATCCGAAATCCGAAATTCGAAATCCGAAACAAATGCGAAATCATAATTACCAAAAAACCCAAACAGGTTCATGGCAACTTTACAGGCATGGCGGAAAATCTTGTTTGATACTCCATGTTTCTTGACCCTTGACCCTTGAGCCTTGCTCCTTGCTCCTTGATTCTATATCCGTATCGCCTCCCTGACCTGTTCAAGTGTTGCGGCCGCCACTTTTCCGGCTTTATCGGAGCCCGCGTCCATAACCTGCTCCACCTGTTCTGTGTGGGCCCTGTAGTATTCGATTTTCTCCCTGACAGGGGCAAGAAACTCCACCAGGTGTTCTGCCATTTTCTTTTTGCATTCCACGCAGCCTATTTCCGCGTGCCGGCAGGCGTAATCGACTTCTTGGACAAGCGGGCTGGGCGAATAAAAGCCGTGGAAGGTAAACACGTTGCAGACCGAGGGGTCACCCGGATCGCTTCTTTTCATCCTCTGCGGGTCAGTGATCATCTGGGAGACTTTTTTGCGGATGTCTTCAGGTGAATCGGATAGAAAAATTGCATTGTTGTAGCTTTTGCTCATCTTCCTGCGGTCTGTTCCCAGGATCTTGCTGGTTTCGGTGAGCACGGTTTCCGGCTCCGGAAACACCCTGCCGTAAAGGTGGTTATATCTCCTGGCGATTTCCCTGGTTATCTCTATGTGAGGGGCCTGGTCGACTCCGACCGGCACTGCGTCAGCCTTGTATATAATAATGTCTGCAGCCTGCAGCACCGGGTAGCCCAGAAATCCGAAAGTGGACAGGTCCCTGTTTTCCAGGGCGTCGATTTGCTCCTTGTACGTGGGGTTGCGCTCCAGCCATGGAACCGGGGTTATCATGGACAGCAGCAGAAACAGCTCTGCGTGCTCTTTTACCCTTGACTGGACGAACAGAACGCTTTTTTCAGGAGAAAGCCCCGCCGCAAGCCAGTCTGTCATCATGTTAAGCGTGTAGTTTTTTATGTTTCCCGGATTTTCGTAATCGCTGGTCAGGGCGTGCCAGTCTGCTATAAAGAAAAAGCACTCATACTGATCCTGCATGTTAATCCAGTTCTTGAGCGCTCCGTGCAGGTTTCCCAGATGCAGGGCGCCCGTGGGGCGCATTCCGCTGACTATCCTTTTTGTAGCAGTCATTTTTGCAAGTCTCCGTATTTAAAATAAATGCGTTTTCCCGGTTATCCGCCTGTGAAGATGCCAACCAGCGGCCTTATGAAAAAAGACACAAGAAAATCAAGCGAATTGGTCATCAGCAGCACAAGCACTATAAGTATTCCGAAAGGCCCTATGCTTTCATAGGTCTGCCTGGCGCCCGGCGGCAGAAGCGTTGCCAGAATACGGCTTCCGTCAAGCGGCGGCACCGGGATGAGGTTAAATACCGCCAGGACTACGTTTATGATACAGAAGGCATAAAGAAGCTGGCTTAAAAGGGTTCCTGCCGGGTTGTTTGCCAGCATCGGCATCATGTGAAGGACCTGGTAGATAAAACCTGCTGCCGCCGCGCACGCAAGGTTTACAGCCACTCCTGCTACAGAGACCACGATCGTTCCAGTGCGCTGGTTGGTAAGGTTGTGGAAATTCACGGGCACTGGCTTTGCATATCCAAATACCACGGGGGACCCTGAGAATATCAAAAGGCCGGGCAGAAGAACAGATCCAAAGGGATCCAGGTGTCTGACCGGGTTTAAGTTCAGCCTTCCGGCAAGCTTGGCCGTGGGATCGCCGAACTTTAAGGCTGCATAGCCGTGGGCCACCTCGTGCAGGGTAACTGCAACAAGCAGCGGGATGATCAGGATAATTCCTCTAATTATTTGAGCTTCCAATATCTGTTCCCATTATTTGTGATTACTGTCCTCTGTTTTCTGCCTTCCGCCCTCCGCCTGCAGGCCCTGGCATGCAAGCTTCCTTGCCAGTTCCAGCTCCTCCTGCCGGGTCCTTGCCCGGTCGTCAAGCTTTTCGCGCAGCACCCGGCGCAGGATCTTTCCGAAAAGGGGCGAGGGAGTCAGCCCCATTTGTTTCAGGTCCTTACCACTAACTGAAATTTCAACATCTTTCAAGTCCGTGACGTAGAAGGAAATGGCTTTTTTAATCTCCTGCCTTCCGGTTGCGGCCATCATGTAGAGCAGAAGCTCCGTGGAAAAAACAGAGAGAATCTCGTAGAGCTCGCTGTTTTTTTCCGGAAGCTGCTGGCCGAGCCTGTAGAGGCAGTCTTCTGCTTCGGCGCGATCCTGCACGAATATTTTTGAGTACTTGGGGGCAAGCTCCAGGCGCCTGCAGATCTCCTCGGCCTTTTCGCGGTCAGTGTGGCTTATCATCACGAGAAAATATACCACCCATTTCCTGTAGGCCTCTTCCATGTAGAGAAGGTCGAACCACGCAAGAACGCTTCTGGTGGATTCCAGCATCGCCTTTAGCCGGTCGTTTATTTTTATGGAAGGGTGGACCACCTGAAGCAGGTTGAAGTCCTCAAGGCGCATAAGCGCAGGTATGGGGTTTTCCTCCTTTAGCAGATGGCTGAGCTCGGAAAAAACCCGCCTGCCTGACAGCTTTTTGAAAAAATCCATTTTTACGGCGTTTTCAATCAATCCTGCCGTGAGCTTGCCTATTGTAAAATCAAAACGCTGCTCAAATCTTATTGCGCGGAATGCCCGGGTGGGATCCTCCACAAAGCTGAGATTGTGCAGAATCCGTATGGCCTTTTCCTTTAAATCCCGCATTCCTCCGAAAAAATCGATAAGACGACCGAATTTTTCCTGATTCAGGCATATGGCAAGGGTGTTAATGGTAAAATCCCTGCGGAACAGGTCAAGCTTGATGGAACTCATTTCAACCGTGGGAAGGGCGGCAGGGAACTTGTAGTATTCCATGCGGGCGGATGCCACGTCGATTTTAAACCCGTCCGGAAAGATTACCACGGCAGTGCCGAATTTATCGTACGCGTTGATTCTTGCGCCTTCCCTGCCGGCAAAGGCTCTTGCGAACTCGATGCCGTTTCCCTCTATCACAATGTCTATGTCTTCGTTGTGCCTGTATAAAAACAGGTCGCGTACGAAACCTCCCACTACATAGGCCGGGTAGCCGTATTCATCCGCCGCCCTGCCCATGCGCCTTAACAGGTCTATGATGTCGTGGTTCAGCCTTTCCTTTAAAAACCCTCCCACCTGCTTGGTCCTGGGCTGGCGGTCCTCTGCGGGGGGCTTTGCCGAATGGGCTGCCTGATTCCGCCTGTCGCGATATACCAGGGTGTTTAAAAGGTCGGTGCGGGTAATTACCCCTGCCACCGCGCCGTCTTCCATTACAGGAAGAATCCTTTGTTTGTTTTCAATAATTTTTTCCTGGATTTCGGTTATGTATGCATCAGGCCCGACAGATTCGAATTCGGTTGTCATGTATTCGCTGATGGGGATTTCGCCCAGGTTATGGTAGAGTGCTTTTTCAATCACCTGCCTGGTTATGAATCCCTTCAGATCTCCGCTGCCCTCAGCTCCGCGCACCAGCAGGGCGTTTATGTTGTAGCGCGAAATCAGCTGCCTTGCTTTCCTGCAGGTAATTTCGCCTTGTGCCGTAATAGGAGGCGTGGACATTATATCCACCGCGCGCTGGCTCGATTTTACGTGTCTTTCCAGCAGCTGGATTATGCGGTTTTCCACCTGTGGCAGGGTTTTTCCCCTGATCGTGGCGGCAGCGGCAAAACTGTGACCACCTCCGCCGAGTTCGCGCGCAACAGCCCCGACATCAACCTCCGGCATGCGGCTTCTTGCGGCAACATAGATCTTGTTTTTCATCAGGGCGATTGCGAAGACCGCGTTAGGGTTTTCTATGCGCAGCATTTTCTGCACCAGAAACGCCAGATCATGGATGTATTCTTCGGTGGAAACCGAGGTTATAACCACTTCCCTGCCGTTTATGTTGTAACGGGCCGCGGAACTGAACATGTCGTTCAAAAGGCTGATTTGCCGGGGATCCATCTCCTTTGCTATAAGATCCGAAATTGTGGTAAGGCTTGCTCCGTTTGCCCGCAGAAACGCGGCTGCCTCGAAATCCCTTTCCGTGGTGGACGGATAGGTGAATGCCCCGGTATCCTCGTAGATACCAAGGCACATTATAGTGGCTTCGTCAGGGGTGACAGAGATGTTGTTTTCTTTTATCAGCTCAACAAGCAGGCTGACATTAGATCCTGTTAAGCTGTGTACCTCGTAGTCGGCCTTTATATCATCTTCGAGCTTCGGGTGATGGTCATATACATGGATTTCAAGACCCGGGCGGCCTATCAGTTCTGCGAGCTCGCCGATGCGCGAAGCCTGCTTGGTGTCTACAAGCACCAGTCTGCCGATTCTGCCGGCATCTATTTTTTTGTATTCAACCATGTTGAACATGTATGCCATGGTGCTGACAAAGAAGTTTTTCATGGTTTTTTCATGAAAACCCGGAAACACTACAAGGGCTTCAGGATACAGCTTCTGGGCGGCCAGCATGGAGCCCACGGCATCAAAGTCCGCGTTCGTATGCGTTGTTATTATTGTTAACCGGTCGGATTCCGGGGCGATGTTTTTCATGCAGTGGTTAGCTCTGTATATTTAGGGGGTATAAATATTTGTTTTTCAGCCCTGAGTATGATAATAAAACTGAACGCAAGTAAGTTCCGTTTCCATATAACACCTTAAAGATCAGAGAAAAATGAATTTTTAAAAGTTCCGGGGCCCGGATTATAGATATTTTACCACCGTTGCGAAAGTTATAAAAGGCTTTGGTTTTTTCTTCATGAGCAACAAGTAAGGGGGATAAATGCCTGTTTTTCAATGGGAAGGAAAAGACCGCAGCAATCAGGTCAAAAAAGGGGAAATAGAGGCTGCAACAGAGCAGGAGGCCCGCCGTATACTGGCCCGGCAGCGCATCAATCCCACCAAGGTAAAAAAAAAGCCAAAGGACCTGTTTGAAAATGTGTCCTTCCTGCAGCCCAAGGTAAAGGAACAGGACATCATAGTTTTCTGCAGGCAGTTTTCCACCATGATTGATGCCGGCCTGCCCATCATCCAGTGCCTTGACATACTTCAGTCCCAGCAGGAAAACCCGACATTCAAGAAAATGTTAAAAGACATCAAGGAGTCCGTGGAATCAGGCAAGACCCTGGCCGAGTCACTGAAAAAATACCCCAATCATTTTGATGATCTGTTTGTAAACATGGTGGCTGCAGGCGAGGCTGGCGGTATCCTTGATGTAATCCTGCGGCGGCTTTCGACTTACATGGAAAAGGCAGCCCGCCTTAAATCCCAGGTCAAGGGGGCCATGACCTATCCGCTGGTAACCATTCTGATTGCCATTGCCGTGGTGGCTGTTATCCTTGTGTTTGTCATCCCGGTGTTCCAGGAGATGTTTGCCGATTTCGGCCAGACCCTGCCCGCGCCTACCCGGATGGTCATAGGCATGAGCGAGTTTGTAAAAGGCAATATCCTGTGGATAATAATCGGAGTGGCCCTTTTGATTTTTGCGTTCCGGCGTTTTTACAAAACCGAGAAAGGCCGGGAAACTATAGATGGGCTCACCTTGAAGCTCCCGGTGGTTGGAATACTGGTGCGCAAGGTGGCGGTGGCAAAGTTTACCCGAACCATGGGCACCATGCTTGCAAGCGGGGTGGCCATACTCGAGGCCCTGGATATTGTGGCCAGGACAGCAGGCAATAAAAGCATTGAAAAAGCAATATACAAGGTCAGAGCCGGCATTGCCGAAGGCCAGACAATTGCGGACCCGCTTTCAGAGACAGGCGTCTTCCCGCCCATGGTCTGCCAGATGATAGCAGTGGGAGAGTCCACCGGGGCAATCGACGCCATGCTTGAAAAAATTGCCGACTTTTACGAAGAAGAGGTCGATCAGGCGGTGGAGAACCTTACATCCATGATCGAGCCTTTCATGCTGGTCTTCCTCGGCGTGGTGATAGGCGGGCTGGTGGTTTCAATGTATCTGCCCGTGTTCCAGATGGCCCAGGGTGTGGCAGGATAGAGCCGTCCCGCAGATGATTAATATCCGCTCCAGGGCCGGGCAGGACCTATACAGGAAGCTCAGGTGGCTCATACTTTTGCGGGCTGTTTTTGCCGCAGTTATGCTTGCCTCTTTGAGCGCGGTCATGCTGCGCACTGAGTTCGAGCTTCAGCTTGCAGACAGGGCCCTTGAATGGCTGCTGTATCTCGCATTTTTTCTTCTGGCCCTGTCTGTGGTCTACATCGTTGCCCTGCCCAGGTTAAGACACCTGATGCTGTTCGCATATTTCCAGGTTTTCGCAGACACATTGTCGGTGACCCTTATTGTCTTTATAACCGGCAGTTTTTCCAGCATTTTTTCTTTCATGTACCTTGTGGTCATAGTTTATTCAGCCATGGTAATATACCGCAGGGGAGGCATGGTTACAGCCACCCTGTGCGGCATTCAGTACGGCCTTATGATCGACCTGGAATATTACGGCATCATTTCTCCGCCGGGAGGGGGTGCAGACTCCCTGATTTCCGGATTTGACTGGCAGTACATCATATACAAGCTGTTTTTAACAATATCGGCCTGTTATGCTGTTGCACTTTTAAGCGGTTACCTCTCGGAGCAGGAGCGCGTTGCAAAACGCGAACTCTGGGCCATGGAAGACCAGATGAAGCGGATGGAGAGGCTGGCGGCTGTGGGAGAGATTGCAGCCGGGCTTGCCCATGAGATAAAAAATCCCCTGGCTTCCCTTACAGGTTCCATACAAATGCTTAGCGATCAGATCGACTATGATCCTGACCAGGAAAGGCTGATGGCAATAGTCACCAGGGAGGCAGACAGGCTAAGCACCCTGGTCACGGATTTTTTGCGGTTTGCAAAACCCGGCCGGGGCAGGGCGGAAATAATAGAACTCGACAAGTCGGTATCCGAAATCGTATCCTTGTTTGGTTCCGAGCCTGAGTGCAAATCACGCCTTACCATAAATACGGATCTCACTCCCGGGCTTTTTGTGCGAATAGATCCCGAGCATCTCAAGCAGGTGATGTGGAACCTTCTCAACAATGCCGCCGAAGCCATAGAGGATAAAGGTACAGTGGGGGTGGGGGTATACCCCGTAAAAAAGCACTATGCATGCATCAGTATTTCTGATAACGGATGCGGCATGGACGAGCAGACAATGGCCGGGGTATTTGATCCTTTTTTCTCCTCAAAGCCGGGCGGCACCGGCCTGGGGCTTTCAATCGTCCAGCAGGTTGTAGGTGCGCACGGAGGGCTTGTGGATATAGACAGCCAACCCGGCATTGGCACCACCGTGACTGTCCGGCTAAAGCAGCACCCGCCGCAAAAGGCTTGACACCGGTTCCCAAATGGGATAGCAAGCCCGTAACCATTTAAAAAAATAACAGATGACAGAATCTCAAAATCTTCTGGATTCGCGTTGCGATGCTTTCCGCCGCAATTTCGCATCATACGGATGAGCACGCATATATACTGGAGAACTCATGACCCAGGCAAAAGACGTCATAACAAGGCGAAAGGAAAAAATCGAGTCCTTGAAGGAAGAAGGAGTCGAGCTTTTTCCCAACGATTTCAAAGCAACCCATACTGTTGCGGACATACAAAATGCAATAGAGGCAGCCGATGAGCAGATAACCGGGGGCCGAAGTTCTGTGCGCGCAGCAGGGCGCATTATGGCCGTAAACCGTTTCGGCAAGTCCGCTTTTATACGTTTCCGCGACAGAAGCGGCCAGATGCAGGCCTATATCCGTCAGGACAGAGTGGGCCGGGATGCTTATGCTTTTTTCAAAAAGCTTGATATCGGAGATTTCATCGGCCTGCAGGGAAATCTTTTCACCACCAAAACAGGTGAATGGACCCTGCTGGCAGACGAGTTCAGGCTGCTTGCAAAGGCCTACCGACCTCTGCCGGAAAAATTTCATGGATTAAAAGACCCTGAAAAGCGTTACCGCCAGCGCTACCTGGATCTGGTAATGAATCCCGAGGTAAAGGAGGTTTTTCTCAGGCGCAGCATGCTGATAAGAGAAATCCGCGATTTCCTGACCGCCAGGGATTACCTTGAAGTGGAGACCCCCATGATGCAGCCTGTAGCCGGGGGTGCAGACGCCAGGCCCTTCAAGACGCATCACAATGCACTTGACATGGATCTTTACCTGCGCATCGCCCCGGAGCTTTACTTAAAGCGCCTTGTGGTGGGCGGTTTTGAAAGGGTTTTCGAGATCAATCGCAATTTCAGAAACGAGGGGATCTCAACCCAGCACAACCCTGAATTCACCATGCTGGAGTTTTACCAGGCCTATGCCGATCACAATGATATGATGGGTCTCACCGAGGAGATGTTTCGCCATGCGGCCCAGGCGGTCACCGGATCTACAATTGTCGTCTATCAGGGCGAAGAGATCGATTTTGCAGGCCCCTGGACCCGTATGACACTTTTTGAGGCTCTTTCCTCGATTGGCGGTGTGCCTTCGGATTTGCTCAAAGACAAAAAAAGGCTCATGGATTTTGCCGTCTCAAGAGGCGTGGGCGCAGACCCTGAAAAAGATGCGGATATGAGTCTCGGCAAGTTGATTACAAAAGTCTTCGACCACCTGGTGGAGCCTGAACTAATCCAGCCCGTGTTTATAACCGACTACCCTGTTGAGGTTTCCCCGCTTTCCCGGCGAAGCAGCAGCGATCCGGACCTCACAGAGAGATTCGAGCTTTTTGTTGCAGGCAGGGAAATTGCCAACGGTTTCTCGGAATTAAACGATCCGGTTGACCAGAAGTCAAGGTTTTTACAGCAGGTGGAAAGCCATGATACGGAAAATGAAGATGTACAGATGGACGAGGACTATATACGCGCTCTTGAATACGGCATGCCGCCGACAGCAGGCGAGGGGGTCGGCATTGACCGCCTTGCCATGCTTCTTACCGATTCCGCCTCCATCCGGGATGTGATTCTGTTTCCCCATTTGCGGCCGGCTGAAAAATTATAGCGTCCTGTAAAAATGAATTTTGAATACCTCATAGGCAGCAGATACCTTAAATCCAGGCAGAAAACCGGTTTTATCTCCTTTATCACCGTGCTTTCCATCGCCGGGGTAACCGTGGGCGTCATGGCCCTGATTATCGTCATCGCGGTAATGACCGGCGCAGAGTCCTATTTCAAGACAAAGATTCTCGGGGTTGAACCCCATATCGTGCTAAACAGCTACGACAGGACAATCGAGGATTACCCGGAGATTATAGACAGGGTAAACAGCAATGACCAGGTGGAGTCCGCGGTGCCGTTTGTGGAAACCCAGGCCATGCTGAGATCCTCGGAGGGGATGTCAGGCGCGGTCTTAAGGGGGCTTGATCCGGACAGAGAAGGCACCGACATTATAGGGCTGTCTGAAGACGACCTTGAAAAAATGCTTACACCTGCTTCGGCCGACGACCAGGCCCCGGAAATGCCCGGTATTGTCCTGGGAAAGAACCTGGCCCGGAGCCTGGGCGTCAGGCAGGGAGATACCCTTTACCTGATATCGCCCAGGGGAATGATGTCGCCTGCGGGCCACATGCCTGCTATGAAACGGTTCAGTGTAAACGGCGTCTTTGAATCGGGCTTTTACGAGTATGATTCCTCCATGGCTTATATTCACATGAAGACAGCCCAGGATCTGGTAAGGATAGGAGATGCAGCCACGTCAATCGGAATCCGCGTTTCTGATATCTACAAAGCTGACAGTACGGCGCAGGAAATATCTGCAACACTTGGCTCCTCGTACAGGGCCATGGACTGGATGGAGATGAACCGCAATTTTTTCTCAGCCCTGAAGCTGGAGAAAACCGCCATGTTCGTTATCCTGACACTTATCATACTGGTGGCGGCTTTTAATATAGCCAGCACCCTGATCATGATGGTTATGAGCAAGACACGCGACATTGCGATATTAAAGGCCATGGGCGCCACAGAGAAAAGCATCCGCAAGATATTTGTATTCAAGGGACTTGTCATAGGAGGGATAGGCACGGCTGTTGGCACTGCGCTGGGGCTTGCGGGCTGTTTTCTGCTGGAACGCTACCAGTTTGTGGATCTGCCGGGTGATGTTTATTATTTCACCACCCTGCCCGTGGAAGTCCAGGTTATGGATATAGCTGTTATAGTGGCTGCAGCCCTGTTGATATGTTTTCTTGCCACCCTTTACCCGGCGCGCAAGGCTTCGCGTTTAAACCCGGTGGAGGCGCTGCGGTATGGATAAATTCAAAGGCGAACAGCAGAAAAAAAACCGGTCCGCCGGGCGGCAGCACGCCCCCCTGCTTGAGGCGTCCGGAATCTGCAGAAAGTTCACGGATAAAAACACAACCATAGAGGTTTTAAACGATCTCTCGGTCGAGCTTGACCGCGGAGAGACAATGGCTGTTGTGGGAGAATCCGGGGTGGGCAAATCAACCCTGCTTCATATACTCGGAACCCTTGACCAGCCTGATGCGGGAAAGATCGTCTACAACGGTGTAAACGTTTTTGAAATGAGCCCTGCCCGGCTGGCGGCATTCAGAAACTCTTCAATAGGCTTTGTGTTCCAGTTTCATTATCTCCTGCCGGAATTTACAAGCCTTGAAAACGTCATTATGCCCGGTCTGATAGCAGGGATGAAAAAAAAGACCATACGCGAGGATGCAGAGGCCGTACTGGTGCGGGTGGGCTTAAAAGACCGGCTGTCCCACCGCGTGATTGATCTTTCCGGTGGCGAGCAGCAGAGGGTTGCCCTGGCAAGGGCACTGGTGCTCAACCCCGATATTCTGCTGGCAGATGAGCCCACGGGCAACCTGGACCAGCGAAACAGCGCCCAGATACACGAGTTTCTGGTGGAATTAAACAGGGAAATGGGAATGGCCATGGTTGTGGTGACCCACAACCTTAAACTGGCGGCCCTGATGCAGCGAAGGATGTATATTGCAGACGGCAGGCTGCAGCAGACAGAATAAGACGAATACAAGAGGAAAACCTGAATGAGTATCGTAATCCGGATGATAGTGTCTCTGAGCCTTTTTTTTGTGCTCAGCGGCGTGGCACTGGCTGACTCTGTTGTAAAGGACGTAAGAGTAGAGGGAAACGAGCGAATAGAGGCAGAGGCGATCCTGCGTGCAGCCGACACGGAGGCAGGCGACGCCTACGACGAAGACGAGCTTTCGGATGACCTCGAAGACATACACAGGATGGGCTACTTCGATGACGTGCGGGTGGAGACCGAAGAACAAGACGATGGAATGGTGGTGGTGTTCAGGGTTGAGGAAAAGTCCACTCTGCGCAACATAGAATTTTCCGGAAACAGTGTTTTCGAGGACGCGGACCTGGAGGAAAACATAGACATATCCTCGGGAGCTATCCTGAATGTCGCCCGTATCAAGCGCAACATCAGTTCCATCGAGGAGATGTACAAGGAAAGGAACTACCATAATGTCAAGGTGGACTACGAGATCAAGGAAATAGATGAAAACAGGGCGGACCTGGAATTCGTAATTGAAGAGGGCAAAAAAGTCCGGATAAGGCAGATCAGCCTGGAAGGCAACGACGCCTTTTCAGACAAGGAACTCAAAAAAATAATGGAAACCTCGGAAAAAGGCTTTTTTTCCTGGCTGACCTCGTCGGGAGACCTGGACAACCAGGCCCTTGAGCAGGATGTCTACAGGATACAGGCCCATTATCAGAACAACGGTTATGCCGAAGCCAGGATTGCAGAGCCTGAGGTGGAATACGAGGGAGACTGGATTGATGTTACGATCAAAATCCACGAAGGATCCCGTTTCAAAGTCGGGGACGTGTCATTTCAGGGCGAAGTCATAACAGATGAACAAGACTTGAGAGACACCATATCCATAGAAGACGAAAAGTATTACAATCGCGAAGTGATACAAAACGACGTCATGGCCGTTACCGACATGTATGCGGACGAGGGCTATGCCAGGGCGGACATACGTCCTGAATTAAACAAGCGTCCTGATGAAAACGTAATGGACATTGTGTTTCACCTGAAGAAAAATAAGGCTGTTTATTTTGAAAAAATCGTCATAGAGGGAAACACCAAGACCAGGGACAAGGTTATCAGGCGTGAACTGCAGGTCCGCGAGCAGGAAAAATATAACTCCAGCAGGCTGAAGCGCTCGGTTCGCAATCTTTACCGTCTTGATTATTTCGGAGACATTGATGTAAACACCCGAGAGGGTTCATCAGAAGACCAGATGATCCTCGATATAGACGTGGAGGAAAAAGAAACCGGAAGCTTGAGCTTCGGTGCCGGCTACAGCGCGGTGGAAAAGCTCTATGTAATGGGCTCCGTCTCTGAACGCAATTTTCTGGGCCGGGGCCAGAAGGCCGAACTGAGGCTTCAGACAGGAAGCGAGTCAAGGCAGTTCAGGTTTTTGTTCACAGAGCCGTGGCTTTTTGACATTCCGCTTTCTGCCACGGGCGAGGCTTACAACTGGGAGCGCGACTATGACGACTACGAGCGCAAGAGCAAGGGCGGGCTTGTGCGTTTGGGCTATCCCATCTTTGACTACACCCATGGCTATATTTCCTACGGTTTTGACGTAAGCGAAGTAGAGGATGTAAGCCCATTTTATGACTACAGGATTGACGAGGGTCGTTTCACTGAAAGCAGCGTTACCACGAGCATTGTCTACGACTCCCGCGACAGGGCCATAAACCCCACTGAGGGCTCCAGGCACAAGCTTAGTTTTCAATACGCGGGCCTTGGCGGGGATGTGGGCTTTGCAAAGACCGAAGCCGAGACAGGTAAGTATTTTCCCCTTTTCTGGGATACAGTTGGTTTCCTGCACGCGGAAGGAGGCCATGTCACCGAGGTCGGCGGCAAGCATCTTCCTGATTATGAAAAGTTTTACCTGGGCGGGATAAATTCATTGCGCGGGTTTGACTGGCGGGATGTAAGCGTTACTGATACTGATGATGACGGCAACGAGATAAGGGTTGGCGGTGAAAAGTATGTCCAGTTCAACGCGGAGCTTCTGTTTCCCCTGTTAAAAGATGCCGGTTTAAGGGGGGTGCTGTTCTATGATACCGGTAATGTATACGAAAGAGGCGAAAACGTTGATCTGGGCGAACTTCGTGAAAGCGCGGGATTCGGCATAAGGTGGTATTCCCCCATGGGGCCGCTGAGGCTGGAGCGAGGTTATATACTTGACAGAAAGGAAGGCGAGGATTCCGGAAGATGGGAGTTTTCAATCGGAGGTGCATTTTAGCAGCAAATCAGCCGGTAAGCAGGCTCTTTTGAGGGGATGTCAGGATACTTTTTTAAAGCTTGCCCGGTAGAGAGATTAAATAGTGGAGGGATGATTATGAAAGCCGTTAAAATTTCTGGCGTGCTTCTGGCATGCGTTGCTTTTTTGGCTTCAGCCGCGGCAGGCGCGGATAACGGAAAAATCGGCATAATAGATTTCCAGGAGGTTCTTGCCGACTCAGAGGCCGGCCGGAAAGTCCAGCAGCAGATGCGCGCGGAAGGCCAGGGAATGGAAGGTGAACTGCAGGAGCTTGCCGCTGATATAGAAGAACTTGACAAGCAGCTTTCCCGTGATTCCATGGTAATGAACGAGCAAAAGCGCGAGGAAAAGCAGCAGGAACTTGAAAAAAAACAATACGAGTTCCAGTCCAGGCGGCAGCAGTACCAGGGAAGGTTCCGGGAGCTGGAATCAGAACTGGTTGGAAAACTGGAGGATGAAGTTTTCTCCATTGCGGAGGAAATAGGCAAAGAGCAAGGATACCGGCTCATTATTGAAAGATCCGCAGCGGTTTATTATCCTGACTCGATTGATCTTACAACCGAGGTGATAAAACTCTACGACGAGCGCCACGGCGACGATATCCCGGGCGAGGGCGGGAACCAGGACTGATTTTCGTCTACGAAAACCCCGGGGGAAATTTTCATGCACCGGATAAAACTGTGCGAGCTAATAGAGGTTATAAAAGCTGATAGCTCTGATCTCAGGGGGGATCCCGAAAAGATCGTGTCCGGGGCCACGCCCTTTGACCGGGCAGACGGTGACGCGGTAACTTTTGCAGACAGCTCCGCGCTTTTAAGGCGGGTAAAACACAGCCGGGCCGGCGCGGTCATAGTGCCGAGGCACTTTGACCAGGAGGCTGAAACCAGCCTGATTTTTTCTGATTCCCCCAGGCTGGCCTTTGCAAGGGTCATGCACTATTTTTATCCACGCACCAGGCCGTTTTCAGGAATCAGCCCAATGGCTGCCATCGGGGAGAATTTTAGCTGCGGCAGCGATGCTTCTGTTGCACCTTACGCTTTTATAGGCGACAATGCGGTATTGGGCAGCCGGGTGATTATACACCCGCATGTATGTATTGCAGATGACGTGAAAATAGGTGACGATACAGAGATAATGCCGAATGTTTCAATAGGCCAGGGATGCGTGATCGGAGACAGGGTGATCATACAGCCCGGTTCCGTTATAGGCTCCGACGGGTTCGGCTTTACCCCGGACCAGGGGAGTCATTTTAAGATTCCCCAGGTAGGTATCGTCCGGATTGATGATGACGCGGAAATAGGGGCCTGCAACACCATAGACAGGGCAACATTCGGTGAAACACGGATTTGCAGGGGCGTGAAAACAGACAATCAGGTACATATAGCCCACAACGTCACCATAGGCGAGCACAGCATAGTGGTGGCCCAGGTGGGTGTCGCGGGCAGCACAAGCGTTGGAAAAAACGCCATCCTGGCAGGACAGGCGGGCATAGGCGGGCATATCTCAATAGGCGACGGGGCTGTTGTAGGCCCCCAGGCTGGCGTGGCCCGGGACGTGGGGGCTGGAAAAACGGTTTCTGGAACCCCGGAAATGCCCCACGGCCAGTGGCTGAGAGTCCAGCAGATCATCTCCAGGCTGCCGGAGATGAAAAAACAGATAGCAGACCTGGAAAAGCGGCTTGCGGGCATTGAAAACAGCCCTGCAGGCAAAAAGGATAAACACGAAAAATGATACATCCAACAGCAATAATCGACCCCAAGGCGGAAATAGATGAAGGAGTGGAGGTCGGGCCGTATTCTATCATAAAGGCAAATGTTTCCATAGCATCCGGGACAAAGATAGGCTCGCATGTCACCATAGATCCCTACGTTGACATCGGCCCTGACTGCCAGATATTTCAGTACGCCTCCATCGGCGCAGTCCCTCAGGCTGTAAAATTCAAGGGCGAAGTCACTTATCTCAAAATCGGAAAAAATACAATTGTCAGGGAATTTGCCACCCTGAACAGGGGAACTGAATTCGGCGGGGGGGTCACCCAGATCGGCGAAGACAATTTTCTGATGGCCTATACTCACGTGGCCCATGACTGCATTACCGGAAGAGGCGTTATCATGGCAAACAACGCCACCCTGGCCGGGCATATCACCATAGGGGACCATGTCATAATAGGCGGCCTGGTGGCTGTTCATCAGTTTGTCCGGATAGGGGATTTCGCCTACATTGGCGGCAAATCCGCAGTGGTCAAAGACATTCCGCCGTATCTCATAGCCGCGGGTGACAGGGCAACCCTGCATGGCTTAAACAAGGTGGGCCTGAAGCGCGCACGGTTTTCAGACAATTCGGTTGACCAGCTCAAAAGGGCCTACAGGATAATATTTCGCATCGGGTTGACAGTGAACGAGGCAGTCGAGAGGGTGCTGGCGGAAGTGGAAAATACCCCGGAAGTTCTCAAGCTGATTCATTTCATCAAAAATACCCAGAGGGGCATCACGCGGTAAAATGACGGGATGACACGGGCGGACAAAAAGATAGGCCTGATTGCGGGAAGCGGTCCTTTCCCGGTGCTGTTTGCAAAAAAGGCCACAGCCCGGGGATACGAAGTCTTTGCAGCAGGCTACCGCAATGAAACCTTGCCGGACCTTGCCAGGCACGTCTCCGCCATGGAAACCTTTTATATCGGCCAGGTGGCCCGCCTTATCAAATTTTTCAAAAAGCACGGCGTGGATTCATCAGTAATGATCGGCGCCATTGACAAGCCCTCTTCCATAAAGGATATCAGGCCTGATATAAAGGCGCTGCAGCTTCTTGCAGCAGTGCGGAGGGAAACCACCCATGACGACAGAATCCTCAGGGCCTTTGCCGGGCTTTTGGAAGAAGAAGGCATTAAGGTGTGTTCATCCACGTTTCTGCTGCCCGAGCTGTTGGCTGCCCCGGGATGCTGGACCCGCAGGCGGCCATCTGAAAAGGAGAGCCGCGATATCGAGCTGGGCTGGAAGATGGCAAAGGCTGTGGGAAGCCTTGATATAGGACAGTGCGTGGTTGTGGCAGGCGGGTCAGTGCTTGCAGTGGAGGCAATTGACGGAACAGACGCCACCATCAGGCGCGGCGGAAGCCTGGGCAGGGGGGATGCGGTGGTCGTAAAGGTTTGCAAGCCCATCCAGGATTTCCGCTTTGACGTGCCTGCAGTGGGTTCCCAGACCATAGAGTCCATGAATGATGCAGGGGCCAGGGTCTTGGTGGTTGAAGCGGGCAGGTCCATTGTATTTGACAGGGATGAAATGGTCGAGCTTGCGGACAAATACGGCATATCCATAGAGGCCCGCGCAGATGGACCCAGTGAAGATTTAAACCTGCAGAAGTAATACGGGGGAGTGGAGATGAGCAACAGCAAAAAGATTCGTGCCGCGGTCGTGGGCGTAGGATACCTGGGACGGTTCCATGCTGAAAAGTACGCGGATCTGCCCGGAGCCGAGCTGGTGGGAGTCGTGGATACCAACCATGAGCAGGCCGGGGCGGTGGCGGAAAAGACAGGTACGTCAGCATACACAGACTACACGGAACTTTCTGGCAGAGTGGATGCTGTAAGCATAGCTGTTCCCACCCCGCTGCATTACGAGATTGCAAAGTATTTCCTGGAAGCGGGCGTGGACGTGCTTATTGAAAAGCCCATAACACGGAGTGTTCAAGAGGCTGATGAGCTCATAGATATTGCGGAGAAAAACGGCCGGATCATTCAGGTGGGTCATCTTGAGCGGTTTAACCCTGCAGTGGTTGCTGTGCGTGATTTCGTGGAAAAGCCTTTTTTCATAGAATGCAACCGCCTGAGCCTTTACCAGCCCAGAGGAACCGACGTGAGCGTGGTCCACGACCTTATGATCCACGATATCGACCTTATCCTGAATTTCGTAAAGTCGAAGATCAAAAACTGCCATGCCATGGGCGCGCCGGTTGTAACACAGATGGTTGATATTGCAAACGCGCGCCTCGAGTTTGAAAGCGGGGCGGTGGCAAATGTCACTGCCAGCCGTATTTCCAGCAAGACCGAGCGCAAAATAAGGATCTTTCAGAAGGACGGGTATTTTTCCATGGATTTTGCCAACAGATCCATAACCCGTATCCGGCCGGGCAGCGGAGAGCAGCAGGATTGCCCTGTTCCGGGAATGAAGATTGAAACCGAGAGCTTTGCAAAGGCAGACGCCCTTGCAGGCGAGATAAAATCCTTTATTGCGGCCGCAGCAGAGCGAAAAGAACCCGAAGTTTCTGGAAAAATGGGCAGAGACGCCCTCGAGATCGCGGTTGATATTATACGACAGACCGGTGAAGCAATGCAGCGTCTTGACGGGGCGGTTAAATGAATCAGGGGTACAAGGGCCGCAGGGTAATGATCATAGCGGGCGAGACCTCGGGGGATAACCACGGGGCGCGCCTGGTTCGGGAAATGTTTGCAAGGGATCCGGGCCTGGAAATTTTCGGCATCGGGGGAGCTCAGATGAGGCAGGCCGGAGTGGAGATCCTCACTGACGCGGATACCCTTTCTGTGGTGGGAATCACCGAGGTTTTTTCAAGACTGCCCGTGGTAATACGCGAAGCCGGGCGCATAAAAAAACAGATGCTCACCAGGTGCCCTGATCTATTGATACTGATAGATTTTCCAGATTTTAATCTGCACATGGCAAGGTTTGCCAAAAAAAACAATATAGCCGTGCTCTACTATATCAGCCCCCAGGTGTGGGCGTGGCGCGGCGGCCGTGTTGCCAAGATAAAAAAATACGTGGACAGAATGGCTGTTATTCTGCCTTTTGAGGCTGCTTTTTACCATGCGCGGGGCGTTTGTGCCACGTTTGTGGGGCACCCTTTGCTGGATCACTATAAAGAGGAACAACATGCCGGCGACCAGGGTTTTGAAAATACTGATAAGACTGTGGTAGGGCTTCTTCCGGGCTCGCGCGGCAGCGAAATAGCCAGGAACCTGCCGGTAATGCTGGCTGCCGCCAGCAGGCTTGAAAACACGATACCTGGAGTCAGGTTTATTGTTTCAATGGCGCCGGGCATAGACCCTCAATGGCTTGAAGGCTTTGTCTCCCCCTACCGCGGCGTTATAGATATCGAGCTCAGGCCCGGAGCCATTGAAGACGTGTTAAAGGCATGCACTCTGGTGGTTGCAGCATCCGGAACCGTAACCCTGGAGGCAGCCATTTTCGGAGTGCCAATGGTTATAATCTACAGGGTGTCCCGGGTCAGCTACCTGCTGGGCAGGATGCTTGTAAACGTGGATCACATAGGGCTGGCAAACATTATAGCGGGCGAGCGCGTGGTGCCGGAACTCATCCAGCAGCAGGCGGAACCGGCGCAAATCGCGCGAACGGTCTCTCATTTGCTCTCAGACCCTGAGGCGCTTTTTGAACTGAGAAAAAGACTGCGCTCGGTAAGGGCACTGCTCGGCGAAACCGGGGCTTCGGCGAAAACCGCGGAAATTGCGCTTTCAATGATCCGGCTCTCCGGCGGCAAGGTTTCAAATACAAAAAATTCCCGCGCCTGTTTATGACAATTAAACCCAAAATCCAACTGCGCCGGAGGCATAAGCGCATCCTGGAATATGTCCGTGAAAGCTGGGGCAAGCTGGCCCTGGCAATGGTATGCATGATCGTTGTTTCCGCCACCACGTCTGCCACTGCCTTTATCGTCAAGCCAATACTCGACGATATTTTCATGGAAAAAAACGAGCGCATGCTTCTTGTGATCCCGCTTGCGGTCCTGTTGATATATGTTTTGCGGGGCGCTGCCATGTACGGCCAGGAGTTTCTGATGCACTACGTGGGCGAGACCATTATCCGCAAAATGCGCGAAAACCTCTACGACCGGATATCCGACCTGTCGCTTGCCTTTTTCCAGAAGGAAAAGACAGGGGTGCTCATGTCCAGGATCACCAATGACGTAAATATCATAAAAAGCATGGTTTCAAACGCGGTAACCGGTGCCCTGAGGGATTGTTTCACCATTGTGGGCCTGGTTTTCGTGATATTTTACAGGGACTGGAAGCTTGCCCTGCTGGCAATGGTGGTTCTGCCTGTTGCATTTTTCCCCATATACGAATTCGGGCGCAGAATAAGAAGTTTAAGCACCAGGAGCCAGGAGTCCATGGCTGATCTTAACTCATTTCTGCATGAAACCTTTGCAGGCAACAAGATAGTCAAGGCCTTCGGCATGGAGCCCCAGGAAAAAAGCCGATTTTTTGACAAAAACCGAATGTACTACCGCTACGAGATAAAGACTTTCCGCATAAAAGCACTCAGCTCGCCGGTAATGGAGGTGCTCGGCGGCATAGGCATTTCAATGGTCATATGGTACGGAGGCTACGGCGTAATTAACGGTGAATCAACTCCGGGCACTTTCTTTTCCTTCATGACGGCGGTAATGATGCTTTACGCGCCCATAAGAAAGCTTTCCAGGTTAAACAACGCCATCCAGAGGGGCATGGCTGCGGCAGACAGGGTGTTTGACATCCTGGAGACTGAATCCGACATTGTTGAACCCGAAAATCCGGTTCCCATGCCTGATCCGCCTCACACGGTTTCATTTGAACACGCATGTTTCGAATATGAATCAGGAGAACAGGTTTTAAAAGACTTAAACCTTGAGGTACAGCCCGGCGAGCGCCTGGGAATAGTGGGGACAAGCGGAGGCGGCAAAACCACCCTTGTAAACCTTATCCCCAGGTTCTATGATGTTACTTCAGGGGCGGTAAAAATAGACGGTATAGATATACGCCAATTTTCGGTTGCTGATCTGCGCAGCCGTGTTGCTGTTGTCACCCAGGAACCGATTCTTTTCAATGACACCATAGGAGCCAATATATCCTACGGCTGTCAGAACGCCACCCGGCAGCAGGTGCTGGACGCAGCCAGGGCAGCCTATATATATGAGTTTATACAAAGCCTGCCCGCAGGGCTCGACACGGTGATCGGAGAGCTCGGCAACAGGCTTTCAGGCGGTGAAAAGCAGCGCATGTGTATAGCCAGGGCGCTTTTAAAAGACGCACCCATACTTATCCTGGACGAGGCAACTTCCGCTCTGGACGCGGAAGCTGAACAGCTTGTCCAGAAAGCACTGGAAAACCTCATGGAGGGCAGGACTTCCTTTGTTATTGCACACCGGCTTTCCACTGTTGAGGATGCAGACCGCATAATTGTGCTTTCAGGCGGAAGTATAGTGGAACAGGGCAGCCATGAAACCCTGCTTGCCAGAAAAGGGGAGTATTACAAGCTTTATTTCAAACAGTTCTCCGAGCGCTCCGGCGGGGCTTCCCTGGCATCAGAGACCCCCGATGAATCATAAGGCAGCATGAAAACCCATGAAGATCAACACGATCGTCAACCGATTCATTTTAAGGGAGCTGGTCCCGCCGTTTTTCATGAACATGGGATTTTTCATGTTCGTGTTTCTCATGCGCGAGATTTTAGACATCACCAACATGATAGTCAACTACCAGGTGAGTCTCGGAATCTTTCTGCTGTTGATAGTTTACTCAATGCCCTACTTCCTTGTCTATATCATTCCCATGTCAGTTATGATGAGCGTTCTGCTGACATTTCTGCGCATGTCTTCGGACAATGAAATCCTGGCTTTAAAATCCGCGGGAGTAAGCATCTATAACCTGGTAGCCCCTGTTCTTTTGTTTGCAGCCGCTGGGGCTGCAGTCACTGTATTCATGGCGGCATACGGCATGCCCTGGGGCAAGTCTTCATATGAGCAGCTTTCCATGCAGGTGGTGCAGTCCAACTTCAACATAGGTCTCAAGGAGCGCCAGTTCATAGACAGCTTCGACGGCGTTATGATGTATGTAAACGAAGTGGACATGAAAACCAGGGGCATGCAGGGCGTTTTCATAAAAGACAACCGCGACAGCGGCCCTGCAAGCACAGTCGCTGCACCTGAGGGATATCTTTTCGAGGGCGACAAGCCGCATACCTTCGTGATCCGCCTCTACGGCGGCATTGTCAGCCAGGGCGAGCCCGGCGGCAAGTCCTTCCATGCAACCCGTTTTGACACTTATGATATCAGTCTCGACCTGCAGGGCGCAGCGTCCGGCAAGGGCTCCGGGAGCAAGGATGAAAAGGAAATGGGGCTTGCCGAGCTGCGTTCCTATCTTGAGAGCAGGGACCATGCGGACAGAAAATATTATTCCATGCTCATGGAATTTCACAGAAAGTTTTCAATCCCTTTTGCCTGCCTTGCACTGGCGGTGCTGGCAATGCCGCTTGGAATCCAGACCGTATCTGCTAGAAAATCCGCCGGCCTCGGGATAGGACTGGTCTGTTTTCTCATGTATTACCTGCTTTTGTCTGGAGGGATGGTTCTGGGCGAGGCCAGGGGATATCATCCCGCGCCCCTGTTGTGGTTTCCCAATATCGTTATGGGGGCCCTGGGGCTGTACCTGCTGCGCAAGGCTGCAAATGACAGCCCTGCGGCGCTTATTGCCGGATTCCGAAGGTTCTGGGCTCTGGTCAGGCGGCTGGGGCCCGCAGGGCCCGGTGATGAGAAGGCAGGCGGCAATGGCGCGGGGGAGGGCGGACCAGGGCCATGACAGTCATTCACCGCTACATTACAGCATCTTTTCTCAAGTACTTTTGTTACGTGCTCATAATGGTGGTGGGCATATACCTGTCTGTTGACTTCATAGGCAGGATAGACGACTTTATTGAGTCAGATCGGTCGCCTGTGGAAGCGGGATTTTATTTTCTGCTCAAGATCCCGCTGATAATATCGCAGATAACGCCGCTTGCGGTTTTGCTCTCGGTGCTGATTGTTTTCGGGCTCATGAACAAAAACAACGAAATCATCGCACTGAAAAGCGGTGGAGTGAGCCTGTTTTATCTTCTTTTGCCTGTTGCCGTGCTCGGGGTGATATTTTCAGCCCTGCTGTTTGTATTTTCAGAAACTGTTGTGCCAATAAGTGCGGCAAAGGCAGCCCTCATAGAAGAAGACAGGGAGGCGCAGTCCAGGGCCGTCTCGTCGAGGCAGAAAAACATCTGGATAAGGCAGGGCGGCAGGATCGTGCATATAAAGCATTATCACCCTGCTGAAGACGTACTTTACGGTATCAGTATTTATGATTTTGACTCTGAGTTCAACATGACCGCCCGGATTGACTCGGTGCATGCCAGATACGAAGACGGTGACTGGGTGTTTTTCGACTCCGTGGAGCAGAGGTTTGACCACGGCCGGGACGATCAAGGCAGGCGTGACCCCGATGGGGTAAGCAGCATGCGGCACGAGGAGATAAGGGACCTCGGCCTGGACCTGCAGCCAGATGATTTCAGGCGGGTGGCACGGGACGCGGAGGAGACCAGTTTTGCCGAACTTGCCGAATATGTTGAAAAAACACGGGCGGAAGGCTATGACGCCACCAGGTACAGGGTGGACCTGCATGCCAAGACAGCTTTTCCGGTGGTCTGCCTGATCATGAGCCTTATGGGATCAGGGCTTGCACTCAGGGGAAAGACACGTGGAGGAATGGCGGTGAGCTTTGCTTACGGCATTATTACAGCCTTCGTATACTGGTCTGTCCACAGCTTTTGCCTGTCTCTGGGTTATGGCGGCGTGCTGCCGGCCTGGCTGGCTGCGTGGAGCACAAACATTTTGTCAGGGCTGGCTGGTGTATTTCTTCTGCTGAGCCTGGAGTAGCAGTCCCGGACCTACTATGGGAGATCTGAAAAAAAGAACCGAATCATTGATGCACTCACGCAGCAGCTCCGGTGACAGGTTAATGGCGGGCCTGCTTTCCGGAGCGGCGGGCATGTACGCGGGCGCCGTGAAACTGAGGGATCTATGCTATCGCGCCAAAATTTTCACGGCAAGAAAGCTTCCGTGCCGGGTCATATCAGTGGGCAATATTACTGCAGGCGGCACTGGCAAAACCCCCATGACTATTTACCTTGCCGGAATGCTCAGGTACATGGGATATCGCCCTGCAGTGTTAAGCAGGGGATACAAGGGTGGTGCGGAAAAAAACGGCGCGATTGTAAGCGACGGCCGAAATCTGCTTGTGGATTTCGAAACCGCCGGGGATGAGCCCTTGCTCATGGCCTGCCGACTCAAGGGAGTCCCCGTGCTGGTGGGCGGCAATCGCTTCAGAAGCGGCATGATGGCCGTAACAGAGTTTGACCCTGACATTATAATACTTGACGACGGATTCCAGCACCGCAGGCTTCACAGGGACCTTGACCTTGTGCTCATGGATGCGAAACAAGGCATAGGCAATGCTTGCATGCTGCCGAGAGGAACGCTGAGAGAGCCGGTCACGGCGCTCGGCCGCTGTGATGCGGTTGTCTTCACGCGCAGCAGCCAGGCACCGCAAACTCCGGCTGCCCCGGGAATTCGGCCTGATATGCCGGTTTTTCACGCAGATCATGAACCCTATCTGGCAGGCGTATACCATGGAAACGACGATTCCGCGCTTGACGTGTCCGGTCTCAGTGAATCCCGGGATTTTTCTTTTATGGAGCAAAGTCGGGTGTTCGCCTTTTCAGGGATCGCCCGCAACACGGACTTCAGGGATATGCTCGAGAAAAGGATCGGCAGGCTTGCCGGCTTTTCGGGTTTTGCAGACCATCATTTTTACACTGAGGCTGATCTGCAGGAAATTGTCAGGGCTTTTCGTGCATGCGGCGCAGGCATTATGGTTACAACTGAAAAGGATTTCATACGCATTGCAGGCCGTCTGCCCGCCTCGGTAAAGGTTGCTGCTGTCGGAGTGAAGATGAGTTTTACTGAAAAAGAAGAAGGCCGGTTTGCAGGCTTTATAAGGCAAAAACTTGCAGGCGGCATAAAGGAAACCCCATGAGCCAGAGGATAACACGAACTGTATTCGAAAATCAGCCCGCGCAGGTGCTTTCCAGGGGAAGATGGGGCAATGCTGACCTCAGCTGCTTTAGCTTTAACGGAAATCTCTACGCCATAAAGGATTTCTCCCCGTGCCCGCCTCTTGTGAAAAAGACGTGGGGCAGATGGATGGTGCGGCGTGAATACCGGGCCTTTGTCCGCCTTGCCGGCCTAAGGGCAATTCCCTCTGAGCCGTTTCTGCTTGATGCCTATGCAGTGGGCTACAGGTTCGTGCCAGGAAAGACCTTGCGTGCAACCAGGGCTGATGAAATTCCCGACGGATTTTTTCCTGCGCTGGAAGACACGGTCAATCAGATGCATGAGCGAAAAATTGTGCATCTTGACCTGCGAAACAGGCGAAACATACTCATAGCAGACCACGGAGGGCCGGTTCTGCTGGATTTTCAGTCATGCATTGATTTAAACATGATACCGCCTTCTTTCAGGGGCATGTTAAAAGATATTGATCTTTCGGGTGTTTATAAGAACTGGGTCAAGCTGCGCCCGGATCTCATGGACGATACCCGCCTGGCCCATCTCAGTCGGCTTAACCGCAGGCGGAAGCTCTGGATTTTAAAGGGCTATCCAATGGGAACAAAGGGCAGAAGGCGAAGCTGAATTCAAGCAGCGTAAAATAACCGTAAGCAACAGCTTTACAAAACCCGTAAAATAAACTGGTTTTAAAAATCTGAAACGCTCAGTTTAGACAAAGGTAAATATGCAGAGAACCGCGTAACAGGCTCCCACCAGCAGCATGTTGCGCACGCCGTGGTTTTGCGAAAAGCTTTCCGCGTCAAACAGGAAAAGACCACCTCTGTCAAAATAGCTGTTGATCGTAGGAATATACGGGCGCACCTGTCTGCAGTATTCGTCATACTCACTTCCGAACAATTCGGAAAGAAGCTCTTCCTCCCTTTTTACCCGGTTTGTCATGTAGAAATAGTAGACAATTGCGCAGGCAAGAAGAATAAGAAGGTTGCCTGTCATCATAAGCACGCCGAAGACAAGAAAAAACCTTCCGAGATACATGGGGTTGCGAACAAACATGTAGGGTCCATGGGTGGTCAGGCGTTTTTTTGTCTTGATGGTTGCAAAGCACCACAGTTGAAGCATTTCTCCGAGCACGGAGACTGCAAGGCCGGGCAGAAACCAGGTTTTGTCAAGCAGGGGCAGGATCAGTATAAAAACAGCAAGTATGAGGGGAAACCTCAGTTTCAGAAAGGTCTTCCTGGCTTTCCTGCTGTTAAACAGTTCATTTATTCGCTCAATAATACCGTCGGTCATAAGGTATCCTTTTTTTGCAGTCTTTGGGTTTATTGTCCTGTTATGCTTTCATTGCCTGCCCATCATAGCGGTTACTTTTTCAAGGTCCTCAGGGCTGTCCACGCTCATGCTTGTGCTTTCCGTAACCTCCACGTGTATGCCTATCCCGTTTTCCAAAAATCTTAGCTGCTCGAGTTTTTCAATCTGCTCCAGCCTGCCCGGGGCAAGGGTTACAAACTTGTCCAATGAATGCCTGCGGAATGCATATAACCCTATGTGGCAGAAAAACTGTGCGCTTTCAGCCTGCCGCGGATGGGGGATCGGGGCCCGTGAAAAATAAAGAGCCCTGCCTTCCGTTGCAAAAGCCACCTTGACCCTGTCAGGGTTTGCGGCATCTTTTTGATCCATGGCATGTGCCAGGGTGGTGACCTCAATGCCTGGATCAGCAAACGGCCTTACCAGAAGGGAAAGCATCTGCGGGTCAAGCAGGGGTTCATCGCCCTGGATGTTTACGACAACCTCGTGCGGCTCGACATTTAACCGCGCGGCAGCTTCGTGGACCCTGTCAGTGCCGCTTTCATGGGAGATTTCAGTCATTATTACTGGCACGTCGAGGGCGCGGGCTGCATCAGCGATC
Source organism: Desulfobacterales bacterium (assembly GCA_046540695.1). Lineage (GTDB taxonomy): Bacteria > Desulfobacterota > Desulfobacteria > Desulfobacterales > Desulfosalsimonadaceae > Desulfosalsimonas. The sequence continues at coordinate 3,530 of JBKHES010000008.1, read as the reverse complement.
CTTTCATCGTCTGTGGCAACGATCACCCTGCTTAACTCCGGGCACTGCATGGCCCTTGTGTAGACATGCCAGAACATTGGCTTGCCGTGGATGCCGGCAAGCGGCTTTCCCGGGAACCGGCTGGATGCATATCTTGCCGGTATAACGCCGAAGCATTCCGGCAGGCTGGCCCTGCTCATGGAGCCTCCTTTTAATAGCCCTTCGCCAGGTATTTTTCAATAACCCAGCAGGCTTTCTGGGTTCCGCCCTGGCGTGCGCTTATGTATTGCACTGCTTTTTCGCGGATTTTTCCCCTGTCAGGCGGACTCTGAATTTGCTCGACTAGCCTGCGGGCGGCCGCCTGCCAGTTGCTTTCCCTGAGCACAAGCCCCTGGCTGAAAATTTCTTCGCCCACCCAGAAAAAATTGTCCCAGAAGGGTCCTGTAACAGGCTGACACCCGCAGATCAATGGTTCGAGAAAGTTCTGTCCGCCCAGGGGCCTCAGGCTGCCTCCCACGAATACAGAGCTTGCCGCCCAGTATGCCTGCGAAAGTTCGCCGAAGGTGTCCCACAGGACTACACTGCCCTGTTCCGCAGGGCTTTTGAGGCGGGATCTCAGGACCCAGTGTATGCCCATCCGGGTCATTTCTCGCTTCCAATGCTCCAGCCTGTGCATGTGCCTGGGGAACAGGCCGGTGATCACATCAGGGTGATGCCTGCGGACATGCTGCAGGAGTTTTTTTATCTGTGCCTCTTCCTGCCTGCGGATAGAGCCGAGCACAAGAAATTTTGATTTTTCAGGAAGTATTTCGGGCAGTCCCCGTACCTGTTCAGGCGGGGGTTCAGCAGGCAGCTTGTCAAACTTGATGTTGGGCATTTCTGATACTATGTCTTTTCCGAACAGCTCGGCGAAACGCTCCGCATCTGCAGCTGAGATTGAAAGCACGCCTTCCGGGCGCAGCATACGCAGCAGCCTGCGGCCTTTCCGGTAGCGTGAAAAGCTTTTTTCAGTGAGGCGCCCGTTTATGATCAGGGCAGGCCTGCCCGCGGATTTCAGGGCGTAGAGCAGTCCGGGCCAGATTTCTGTTTCCAGGAAAACAACCAGTTCAGGGCTCACCCGGCACACAGCCTTTTTCATCACAGAAGGCCGGTCAAAGGGAAACCAGGCAGCAACCATTGTTATTGCCGGATTGTCCGCACTGAGGCTGCGGGCAGCCTTTTCCAGGATCTCCATGCCCTGGGCGGTATTGGTGGTTACAAGCACCCTTTTATGGACCGGCGGGCTGAGAGCCGAAAGCAGAGACCATGCAAGATAAGCTTCACCTCCGGAGGCCGCCTGAATCCAGAGGTCTGCTGAAGGCAGATCTGCTGCAAGGCTGCGGTCGTCATATCCTTCTTTGAGGCGTGAGCTGATGCGAAGCGCAGGCATGAAAGCCCGCCATGCAGTGTCATATATTTTTACCGCGATTTTGAGACCGGTTTCGTTCAATTCAGGCGCTTTTCGGTTCTATCCGTTAAAGGATTCGAATATCCTGGTTTATGGTTTATTCAAAAAAGCCGCTTTGGCATGCACGGGCTTTGCTGCATGCAAAAGCGGCTTTTATACATTATCAAAAAAGCGCGGGGGAGGATTTAGCCGACATCGGGACGTGGCAGCAGGCCTGCGCGCTCCACGATTTCAGGCACTTTTTCCTCCCACTCGATGGCCATTATGTGGAAGCCCTTTACGCCCTTTAGCTCCTTTAACCTCTGGATGGTTTCCACGCAGATGTTTAGGCCTTCTTCGGCCTGTTTCTCCTTGGGAGTGTCTGCCATGCGCTTTACAACGTCATCAGGCACATCCATGCCCGGCACCCGGTTTTTCATGTATTTGGCCATGCCGGCTGACTTAAACGGGGTCACCCCCGCCATGATGTAGCATTTTTCAGTCAGCCCCCGGTCTTGTGCCTGCCTGACCCATTCCTCGAATTTTTCGAGGTTATAGATGCACTGGGTCTGGATGAACTCCGCTCCCGCCTCGATCTTTTTGGCAAGCCTGGGCACCCTTATTTCAAACGGATCTGCAAATGGGTTGGCTGCTGCTCCCACAAACATCTGCGGTGGACGCTTAATCTCGTCTCCGCCCAGGAATTTGCCTTCATCGCGCATTTTCCGGGCAGTCCATGCCAGCTGCATGGAGTCGAGATCGTGAACGTTCTGTCCCTGGGGGTTGTCTCCGAAGCTCTGGTGGTCCCCGGAAAGACAGAGTATGTTGTGTATGTCAAAAGAGGCGGCTCCCAGAATATCGCTTTGCAGCGCAATGCGGTTTCTGTCCCTGGTCACCATCTGAAAGACCGGCTCCAGTCCCATCATTTTCAGGTGAATACACGTGGCCAGGCTGCTGGTGCGCACCACTGAGGTCTGGTTGTCTGTTACGTTGATGGCGTCAACGTATCCCCTCAGAAGCTCCGCCTTTTTCCTTATCACCTCAGGGTCGCTTCCCCGGGGCGGACCGCATTCGGAAGTTACGCCCAGATGACCTGCGGCCATTACTTTTTCCAGCATGCTCGGAGTCTTAGCGCTCATATCTGTACATCCTCCCTCTGGACTTTTCTGGGTCCGCCTGCCCGGTCGGTGGACCAGTCCTTGATATCAAAAAGTTTTTCGTAAAGATCCAGACGGTCTATTGCCTTGAGCCGGTCTATGATCAGCTGCCAGGCGCAGTCCAGCTCCTTGTTGATTTCGCACTTTCCCTTGGATGATCCTCCGCAGGGGCCGTTGAAGATGCGTTTGGCGCACCTGGTCACAGGGCATATGCCGCCGGTGTAGGCAAGAATGCACTGGCCGCAGCCCTGGCACCTTTCCGTCCAGAGCCCGCGCTGCTCGGTAACTCCCATGAAGCATGTGTTCACGCCGGGGAATACCGGGGTGGAATGGTATTTTTCAGCAGTGAACTGAACGCCCACGCCGCAGGCAATCGAGACTATGGCGTCGTATTCGTCTGCTATCTCGCGGATCTCCTCCAGGTATTCATGGTCGCACTGACGTTCCAGTGTGCGCTCGTCCACCTGTGCGTCCTCTGCGCCCTGGTTGGCAAAATACATGCGCAGCGTGGAGGCCAGAACCCCTGCTTCCTTTTTACCGCCTGCCTCGCAGACGGTGACGCATTCGTTGCAGCCGAGAACCAGGACTTTTTTGCAGTCCTTTACATATTCGATGATCTCCTCGACCGGTTTTTTATCGGCAACTATCATTTGCTGACCTCTATGTAAGGGGTTAAAGAATTAAATTATGCTAACTCTCAAATCCGAAATCCAAGATAAATTCGAAGCACGAAATCCGAAATTCGAAACAAATTCGAAATCCGAATGATCAAATGATCGAAACAGATTCAGCCAAACCTTTTTTGTTTATGTCATTTAAAAATTCGAATTTATGTCATTGTTTCGGATTTCGATATTCGGATTTCGGATTTAAGAGCTGTCCTGGATTTCTTGCTTCGAATTTGCAGTTTCATGCTGCATTCTTTTCCTTCTTTTTCTTTCTCATGGGATTGGGACCCAGGTTCCGGA
>JBKHES010000007.1:0-44377 GCA_046540695.1 Desulfobacterales bacterium | reverse complement strand
CCCGGAAATGGTTGTATCAGCCATTCCGCTGGCCACGACAATGAGGCATTCCGCGCTTGCCATAGCATTCAACGAGGTGGCCAGGCAGGCCATAGCAGCTGATCCGAACTGGAACCGCGGGGATTATTACGGAAAGCAAAACCCGGACCTGGGCCTTTCTGTTGCACGCATGATAGGACACGTCACCTATCTTTCTGACGAGGCCATGCGCAGGAAATTCGGCCGACGCCTGCAGGACAAAAACGATTTTTCCTACCAGTTTGACGTGGATTTCCAGGTGGAAAGCTACCTGCGCCACCAGGGGGCCAAGTTCGTGGAACGTTTTGACGCGAATTCTTTTCTATACGTCACCAAGGCGGCGGACTACTTCGATCTGACCCGGTTTAACAACGCAAACTCCGCGGTAAGGGTGTTTTCAGAGTCAAATGCAAGGTTCATGGTGGTATCGTTTACCTCGGACTGGCTGTATCCCACATACCAGTCAAAGGAGATGGTCAAGGCGATGAAAAAAAGCGAACTTGATGTCAGTTTCTGCGAAGTCGAGGCAGAGTGGGGCCATGACGCGTTTCTGCTGCCCAACGAGAGACTGACCAATCTGCTCAGAGGTTTTATAGACAGTGTATACCAGGATGCAGCAAAAAAGTAATCTGCGCTTTGACCTCCAGGTAATTGCCTCCTGGATACGGCCAGGGTCAAAAGTAATCGGCCTGGGCTGCGGAGAGGGAGACCTGCTTGCCTACTTAAAACAAAACAAGCAGGTCAGGGAAACCGGCATAGAGATCGTGGAGCAAAGGGTGGTAACGTGCGTTGAAAAAGGATTGTCTGTTATTCAGGGAGACATAAACGAGGAGGTACACGATTATCCTGATGAAGCATTTGACTATGTGGTTTTAAGCCAGACCCTTCAGCAGGTATATGATCCCCTGTCGCTTATACATTCCATGCTGCGGATCGGGAAAAAAGCCATCGTGAGCTTTCCCAACTTCGGCCACTGGCACGTGCGGCTGCAGGTTCTTCTTACGGGCAACTCCCCTGTCACCCCGCAGCTTCCCTATACATGGTACGGAACCCCCAACATCAGGATTCTGTCCCTCAGGGATTTCCGTGAATTTGCCAGGGAGGTGGGCTTTTCCATACTCAAAGAGGTGGCGCTCAACACTGACAAGAAGGATAAAAGCGGCATAATTGTTAATTCTCTTCCCAACCTTCGCGCCACCTACGGCATATACCTTCTCAGCAAAAAGTAGGCACACATGGGAACCAGTCACCTGATACTCGGAGAGACATCAGACTTCATTACAGGAAAAACATTAACAGACACCCATGACGAGCGGGCAAGGCAGAGTATCGCAAGATTTCTTGTTCAGCACAAGGGATATGAAAAGGCCGAAATCCATCCCCGTCTGCATCTCAGTGTTGAAATAGAAGGCAGAACCGGGGCGGTCCCGGTGGATTTTGTCTTAAAACCCGCGGACAGGTTTTTCATGCTCATGCTGTTCAGGCCCGGTTCGATTGTATCCAGGCGGAGAACAGCGGTTGCAGCAGCGCGCATTTTTGCCGGATCCTCTATCCCGTACGCAGCAGTAACAAATGCAGAGGATGCGGAAATAATTCAGACCTCTTCCGGAAAGGTCGTCGGCACAGGCCTTGATGCAATATTTTCAAGGAGTGACGCAGTGAGCATTCTCCGCGGCCTGGACCCCGCGCCGCCGCTTGAAGGCGAACGGCTGGAAAAGGAAAAGCGCATACTGTTTGCCATGGAAGTGCTTTCTCAAAAAGAATGTGACGACTATAAATGCAGTTATACATAAAGAATAAAAATGACTGAGATAGAGAAGGCGCAATACATAGAATATTACAAAGGGCTGCGGAGTGGACGTGCCCAGGAACTTATTGTCGAAGAACCCCTGTCAATACGGGTGTCAGGCAGCCCTTACTCCGTTGTAATGCGTACGCCGGGCGACGAGATTGCCCATACAGCAGGCTTCTGCTTGGCAGAAGGCATAGTGGATCAGCCTGAAGACATCGTCACCATTGGCTTCTGCGAAGAAAACGAAACCAACGTGGCCACCCTTACACTTACCAATGAAAGACAGGAGCGGATTGCAGACCTTTTGGAAAGGAAAGGTTTTGTAAGCCAGACCAGCTGCGGCATCTGCGGCAAGGAGGTAATTGCAGACATCCAGCAGATATTGCTGCCAGCGGCCGGCAACAACCTTTTCGGAGTTGATCGCGTTATGGCCTGCATCGACGCCCTGCCGTCGCGTCAGCCATTATACCGGAAAACAAGGGGTGCACATGCCGCGGCGATCTTTGACGAAAACATGAACGAGATGGCTTCGGCAGAAGACGTGGGCAGGCACAATGCCCTGGACAAGGCTATAGGAAAGGTCTTCATGGATCGCAGAATCAATGATGCCTGCTTCGGGGTAATGTCCTCGCGCGTGAGCTATGAACTTATACAGAAGGCCGGCCGGGCCGGCCTTGAAATGCTTGTCGGCATATCCAGGCCCACGGCCCTTGCAGTTGAACTTGCAGAATCTGTGAACATGACCCTTGCCTGTGCAAAAGACGGCCGATTAATGGTCTTCTGCGGGGACAAAAGAATATCGTACCCCGAAAAAACTAATTGAAAAGGAACAAACAAATGCCGTTTGTAAGAATACCCGGCCTTAAGGGAAAAGTTTATGTTCCTGAAAAACAACCGGTCGAAGAAAAAAAACACCCCTGCCAAAACTGCTTTTCCTGCCAGATGTGCACGGACAGCCGCTGCAGCGTCTGCCTGGGCGGCAGTACCCGCAAAACTTCTTGCCTGTGTATTGAAAAACCTTAAAATAGCTGCTACATGGAATTCATCCCAAGGGGGAAATTTTTATACAGGACACGGAAGACCCATGAGATTTACACTTGGAAACGCTTTTTTCGTTTTTGCACTCTTCTGCTGCATTGCAGGCTGCCAGGACAAAGAAAAGCAGCGCCAGCAGGCCTTATACGACAAAGCCCAGCAGTGTTTTAAACAAAGCGACTACGTGTGCGCAAAAGACAACCTGCAAAAAGCAATAGAGATAGATCCCGAGTTCACGCAGGCATATGCAAGTCTCGGAGAAACCTATCTGAGGCTGGGCAATGTAGGCAAAGCTTTTTCCACACTGAAAAAAGCAGTGGAAATGGATCCAGTAAACAGCTCCACCCAGGTCAAGCTGGCAACACTGCACCTGCTGCAGGGCGATTTCAGTGAAGCAAAAAGCATTTTAAACCGGGTCATGGAGCAAAACGAGCAAAACCTGTCAGCCCTTTATCTCATGGCCGCGATACACAACAAAGAGAACGAATTAGACAAGGCCGCCGGCCTGTATGAAAAAATCATAGACACCGACCCTTCAGCAGAGAGGGCCTATACCGCATTGGCCAATATAGCCCTGCAGGAAAATGAAATAGACCGCGCAGAGCAGATCCTGGAAAAAGGAGTGGAAAAAAACCCGGATTCACTACCCTTATACCTGACCCTTTACCAGCTGCATTCCGCGACAAACAGACCTGATAAGGCAGAAGAGGCAGTAAAGGAGGCACTTGAGACAGCCCCAGAGGAGCCCAAGCTTCATCTGATTTTAGCCAACATATACGCCGGGCGCGGCGAACATGAAAAGGCCAGAAACGCATTTGACAGGGCCATTGAGGCCAACCCGCACAACATAAAGTCCTACCTGGCCGCGGCCTCCTTTTACGAAAAAACCGGCCGCATGGACAGTGCCCTTGCCATGTACCGCAAGTCCCTTGATCTTCAGCCGGAAAACATCGGCCTCATGCTTGCCCTTTCTGATTTCTACATCGGAACAGACAGGCTCGAGGAAGCGGAAAGATATATTGAACGCGCGCTTGATAAAAACCCTGACTACCTGCCGGCTCAGTTGCTTAGAGCCAGGCTGATGATGGCAAAAGACCAATACAATTCCGCGATTTCCCTTTACGAGGAAATACGCGGGGATTTCTCCGAACCTGAAAAAATAGATTACCTTCAGGGACTTGCACACTTGAAGGCTGATGAGCCGAATGCAGCCAAGACAGTCCTGGCAAAAATAGGGGCCGACAGCCCGGAATACATTTCGGCCCGCCTGCTGATGGCGCGCATCTATTACTCCGAACGCAACCTGACACAGGCGGAAGAGGCCTGCCGCAAGGTTCTGGAAAAATCGCCCGATAACATCAAGGCTCTTTCCATGCTCGGCAACATCCACATAAGCAGGCAGGAATATGAAAAGGCCGAGCAGCACTTTGAACGGATAATCTCCATTTCCCCTCAGGACCCGGCCGGGTATTACAACCTTGGGATAGTGCGAAGGTTAAGCGGCAGGCACCAGGAAGCAGCAGATGCCTTCGAATCAGCCCTTTCACATCAGCGGGGGCACACGGCAGCCTTTGTAAACCTTGTGGAGATCCTGATAGAAAACGGGGAAATAAAAAAGGCGCTGGATCAATGCGACAAACAGATTCAGGAATTTTCCGAAAAGCCGGAGAAGCTTGCACCCGCCTACAACCTGAAGGGGCGGATAATGATTTTAAAAGACAAACCTGAACAGGCGGAAAAAATGTTGAAAAAGGCCCTTATAGAGGATGAAAACTATCTTCCAACCTATTATTCCCTTGCCGGCCTTTATCAAAATGAAAACACTACAGAAGAAGCCATTGCCCGTTTCGAGGAAACCGCGGAAAAAAATCCGGAGCGGATAATGCCCCACATGATGCTCGGCATCCTCAACTGCGTGGGAAAAAGCTGTGAGGAAGCGATACCGCATTACAGAAAAGCCCTGGAAATAAACCCCGATTTCGTGGCTGCCGCCAACAACCTGGCATATGTACTGGCTGAAAAGGACAAGAACTTAAGCGAGGCCCTTGATCTAGCAAAACGCGCCAAGAAAAAAATGCCTGATGATCCGCGCGTCGCAGACACACTGGGGTGGGTTTATTATAAAATGGGTCTATACGATACCGCCATAAGGGAATTTTCCTCTAGCATGGACAAACTGCCGGGCAATCCGACCGTGCAATATCACATGGGCATGGCCTACTACAAAAAACAGGATTATCAGCGCGCCAAAGACGCCCTGGAAAAAGCCCTTGAACTTGACGAAAATTTTGAGAATTCAGATCAGGCGCGTGAAGTGCTTACAAGGATCGGGGAAAAACAAGCCGGATGATGCCGGGATAGAAATTCAATGAAACACTTGTCATTTAAAATCATAATCATCTGCATCCTGATGCCACCGGTGCTCTACATGGCCACCATAGAGGGACTGGAACGCTATTTTGCCGCCCAGCAGGAAAAGGCTGTAAACAACGTATATCTGTCTGATATGAATTCAATTTTAAACGGAACCTCCACCCTTTCAGATTCAATCAACGAATCCATCTCGCAATACATAAAAGACAATCCGTGGACAGACCTGGGAGTAAAACTCGACGTGACCGTTGCAACCAAGCAGGGCACGATTCTTTATCCCCCGGTTCTGCAGGAAGAAGAAGACGGAAATCTCCGGCAGGATACAATGGAAACCGCCAGAGAAAACTTCAGGATGCTCGAAAACGGCCTCAACCTTGAGACTGAATCGGGCATAGAGCCGATATCCCCGATCTCAGGAGGAGTTCTGCTTTTCTATATTCTGGTTTTCGGCTCCGGACTTTATGCATACTACAGGATGGCACTGCACAAAACAAGGCGCGAGGAACGCGAAAAGGCCGAAGAGCTCCAGAGACTCCAGGAACTTGAAAACGAATACGCCAGCAGGGTTAATCAGCTTGATTCAGAACGCAGAAACCTGCGCGAAGAATACACCGAGCTGCAAAAAGCCTTGGAAGAGCAGAAACGCGAGGCCGAGCGCAACGAGGAAGACATGTTCGACGAAATCGAGCAGCTGGAAAAAAGGCTTTCTGAAAATCTTTCACAACAGGAGACCCAGCAGGATGAAATCTCCAGGCTTAAAGAGGAGCTCTCAGAGCTGGAAAAGCTCAGGGAAAACATGGACCGGCAGAAGGAAAAGGAAGCCGAAAGGATAGGAAAAAGGTTTAAGACCCTGTATAAAAACGTTGAAATGTATGACCGCGCACTCCGGGGAATTGCGGATCTGCCTGAAGACATGGCCCTGAAAGCCGAAGAGCTGGTCCATCAGCTCGACCTTGACCCCTCAAAGGTGACGGTGAAACGGAAAGTGTTTCATAAAAAAGGCAGAAACACTGTTTTCGAAGTTGTTTTTTCGTACAACGGCAGGCTTTATTTCAGCAAAAACTCGACAAACAGAATTCATGTACTGGCCGTGGGCACGAAAAACACCCAGAACAGCGACCTTGCCTACCTGGACAGAACCGCAAAATAAACGGTGTGAAAAAAACAAATCACTCTTGTTTCTCTTCTTTGTGCCCGCAGCCCTTCTGTGCGCACTTTATAAACCGCCCTTCCTTTTTGGTTTCCTTTTCCACCAGGTATGCGGCTCCGCATTTCGGGCATTTCCGGTCAACAGGCCTGTCCCACAGGGCGAATTTGCAGTCAGGATAACGGCTGCAGCCGTAGAAAATTTTGCCGCGCCTTGATTTTCGCTCCATGAGCTCGCCGCTGCAGTTCTCCTCCGGGCAGGGAACCCCTGTGGATGTTGCCTGGCCTCCGCCGTTAATGGATCGCGTGTGCTTGCATTCAGGATACCCGCTGCAGGCCAGAAATTCCCCGTACCTGCCCTGCTTTACAACCATGTGCCTGCCGCATTTTTCACAGGTCTCTCCCTCAGCCGCCTCCTCGGTGGGCTCAACCGGCTGGATTTCGCCTCTTTCCGTTCGGATGTAGTTGCGGGACCATGTGCACTCCGGATATCCTTCACAGGCAAGGAAGGGGCCGTTTTTGCCTACCTTTATCCTGGCCTCCCTGCCGCATTCCGGGCATTTATAACCTGTGGGGACCCCCAGGCCCTTGACACTCAGCATCTTTTCGGCAGCTGCGACCACACGCTGCTCAAAGAGCTCGTAGAAGCGGTTTAAAAGGGAAACCGCCTCCTGCTCGTCTGACTCCACCTTGTCAAGATCGTTTTCAAGCGTGGCAGTAAAGTCCACGTTTAGTATGTCAGGAAAGTTTTCCACCAGCAGATCAGTTATGATAAAGCCGAGCTCGGTGGGGTGGAAATATCCCTTCACCAGATCCACATACCCCTTGTCCCTTATTGTGCTCAAAATCGTGGCGTAGGTGCTGGGCCGGCCTATCCCGTTTTCCTCCAGCTCCTTTACCAGGGTCGCCTCGGAAAACCTCGGCGGAGGTGCTGTAAAGTGCTGCTTGGGTTCCAGGTGCAGGAGCTTCAGCTTTTGATTTTCTGAAATTTCCGGCAGCCGGTTTTCCTTTTTTTTGCCCACTGACTCGGCTGTATCGTCTGATGACTGGTAAAGAGCAAGAAATCCCGGAAACCTGACAGTGGAACCTGATGCAGTGAGCTTGTAATCCGCCGCAGACACGGTGACGTTTTTCTGATCAATCAGGGCTTCGGCCATCTGGGAGGCAACGAACCTCTGCCATATAAGCTGGTAAAGCGCGAACTGGTCCTTTGAAAGGTAAGGCTGTACCTTTTCAGGGGTGTTTTTAACTGATGTGGGGCGTATGGCCTCGTGGGCATCCTGGGTACGGTTCTTGTTTGAAAAAAACCTGGGCTTGTCAAGGGCATAGTCATTTCCGTGGCGCTCGGCTATCAGGTCCTTTGCCTCATGGGCCGCATCCGCCGAAATCCTGGTGGAGTCGGTACGCATGTAGGTTATAAGCCCCACTGTTTCGCCGCCCAGATCCACACCTTCATAAAGCTGCTGGGCTACTGTCATTGTTTTTTTGGCAGAGAACCTGAGCTTGCCTATGGCCTCCTGCTGCAGCTTGCTTGTGGTAAAAGGGGGATAAGGCCGCCTGCGTACGGTCTTTCTGGCTATCTTTTCTACAATGAACTCCGAGTCAGCAAGTTCGTCCCTGATTTTCGCGGCGGTTGCCTCATCGGGTATAGAGACCTTTTTTCCTTTGTATTTGGCAAGCCTTGCCTCAAACCCGGGAGGGTTCTCGCCCTGGAGCCGGGCTGTTATCGACCAGTACTCCTGGGGTTCAAACGCCTGGATTGCCCTTTCCCGCTCGCAGATCATGCGCACTGCCACGGACTGCACCCTGCCGGCGCTCAGACCGTACTTGACCTTTTTCCACAAAATCGGCGAAATCTGGTATCCCACCAGCCTGTCTAGAATGCGCCTTGTCTGCTGGGCCTTGTAGCGGTTTTCATTCAGGGATTCCGGATTGGAAAGAGCCTTGTTTACCCCGTTTTTGGTAAGCTCGTGAAACAGCACCCTGTGGAAACTGCGCCCCTTTTTCTTGAGAACATCCGCCGCGTGCCAGGCTATTGCCTCGCCCTCACGGTCGGGGTCTGGGGCCAGGTATACATCCTCGGCATCGCCTGCAGCATCCTTGAGGGCTTTTATCACCTTCTGCTTGCCCGGAATTGTAACATACTTGGGGTTGAATCCGTTTTCCACCTCGATGCCGAGTTCTTTCTGCGGCAGATCCTTTATATGGCCCACTGTGGAGGCGACATTATATTTACCGCCAAGGTATTTCCTTATTGTCTTTACTTTGGTCGGGGATTCGACAACGATTAAAGGTTTGCTCACTGTTTTGCTCCGGTACTGCAAAAATATTTGCCGGGCATCTGAACTGCCATGCCCTTTAATTCAAGGTTTAAAAGCACTGCCAGCAGTGACCCCGCATCCATGGAAAGCAGACTGCAAAGATCGTCTATATGGACAGGGTAAGGATCAAGGAAATGGTATACCCGGAGTTCCTCGGCTGTCAAGGCCGAGTGCCCGTTATGCTCATTTTGCCCGCTGCAGGGCCCGGGATCTGAATAACCCGTCAACAGCAAGGGGGCGAGCTCCTCTACAACATCTTCGGCCCTTTCCACGAGTTTTGCCCCCTGCTTTAACAGGTTATGAGTTCCTGTGCTCTTGTAGGAATTTACGTTTCCAGGGACTGCAAACACCTCCCTGCCCTGTTCTGCAGCCAGTCTTGCAGTAATAAGGGAGCCGCTTTTTCTGGCACCCTCCACCACCACCGCCCCCATGCTCATGCCTGAGATTATCCTGTTCCTGCTCGGAAAATTATACGCATTCGGAGGCTCCGTGCCGGGAAGTTCGGATATCACTGCGCCGTTTTCAGAGATCCTGTAATATAGCCCCCGGTTTTCCCTTGGATAAATCACTGAAAGACCGCTGCCCAGCACAGCAACCGTCCTGCCTCCTGCGTCCATAGCGCCCAGGTGCGCTTGTGAATCTATGCCCCTGGCCATACCGCTTACAATGACAAATCCCATGGCGCAAAGATCAGCACTCAGGCGCCGGGCCATGGAGGCCCCGTAGCGCGTGGGGTTTCTGGTACCGACAACAGCAACCGCCGGACCATCCGGCAGTTTTTCGCCGAATGCATATACATACGGAGGCGGATCAGGTATTCTGGCGAGCCTGTAGGGATATTCCTCGTCATTCAGGGTAATAATTCTGCACCCGCTCTTGCGGCAGTACTCTGATTCTTTTTTTGCGGCACCTGAAAAATCAGCATTCATTAGGGCACGAATGCTTTTTTCAGAAAGGCCCTCAACTTCGCACAGCTCGTTTCTGCCCGCGGCAAACACGTTTTCCGGGGAGCCGAACCTGTCCAGCAGCCTTTTAAACATAAGCGGCCCGATACCGGAAAGCCGCCTCAGGGCAACCCATGCATCGAGCCGGTGAGTACCGGAAATAGTAACCATATCAATTACGTGTATTGTCCCGGATTGCGCCGGAAAAAATCAAACCGCCGTATCCGCGGCAGATTCCTTTTCGTGGGGGGCATGCGCAGCTTCACCTCCCATCATAAGCAGCGCGGGGCTTGCCACGAAAACAGAGGAGAATGTTCCTATTAAAACCCCTATTATCAGGGCGGATGCAAAATCGTGAATTATATCGCCGCCGAGAAAAAAAAGACACAGCAGAACGATAAAAGTGGTCGTGGACGTCAGTACCGTGCGGCTCAGGGTTTCATTTATGCTGCGGTTGATATTCTCGGCCATGCTCCTGCGGCCATAACGCCTCAGGTTTTCACGGATCCTGTCAAAAACCACAATGGTATCATTTAACGAATAACCTATAATGGTAAGCAGGGCTGCGACTATGGGCAGTGAAAATTCTTTGCCCAGCAGGGTGAATACCCCAACGGTGACCGTGACATCGTGGATGAGAGCAACAATTGCACCCATGGCATAGCTGAGCCGTAATTGCCAGAACAGTACCAGCGCGGCAATAAGTGCCACAAATATCAAAAACGGTATGCTGACCTGGAAAATGGAAAACAGGTAAACAGCACCGATAAGAACACCTGCTGTAACAGCGCTGACAAACCATTTCATTTCAAAACGGCCCGAGATATAAATTGTTATAAAAAGAAGCGAATAAAAAAGCGCAAGCAGGGCCTTTTCCCTGAGGGTTTCTCCCACCTGGGGCCCTACCATTTCCACGCGTCGTATTTGCGCGTCAGCACCCGTGCGCGAACCGAGCTCTGAGGTTATCTTTTCTTCAAAATCACCTCCGGTGGACAATGATTGTTTTGTACGAACCAGGTACTCGTTGTCTTCCGGCTCTCCGAATCTCTGAACCGTGGAGCCGGTTATATCCAGTTCCTCCAGGCCGGCCTTTAAGTCGGACATTTCTATTTCGCTGTCAAACTTCACCTGCACAATAGTCCCGCCTGCAAAGTCGATCCCGTACCTGGGCCCTCCCAGCACGACAAGTGTCAGGACGCTCAGTAATATCAGGGCTCCGGATATGGCGTATCCGATATGCCTTTTGCCGATAAAGTCTATGTTTACACCGGGCTTGATTAGTTCCATGGCAGAATCCTTAGATGCTCAGAGTTTTCCAGCGTCTCAGGCTGTATAAGTAGTCGAAGATCAACCTGCATACAAACAGGGACGTAAACAGGCTGGCCAGAACCCCCAGGCTAAGGGTAACCGCAAACCCCCTGACCGGGCCTGTGCCGAACTGAAAAAGCACAAGGGCTGCAATCAGGGTGGTAACATTGGCGTCGAGCACCGCAACCGCGGCCCTCTGAAAGCCGGCGGTGATTGCGGATCCCGGCGTCTTGCCCAGCCGGTATTCCTCCCGGATGCGCTCGAAAATTATTACGTTTGCATCCACTGCAATACCTATTGTCAAAATTATACCTGCGATACCCGGCAGGGTCAGCGTGGCGCCGAAGGCTGCCAGCCCTGCAGCAATGAACAGTATGTTTAAAGCCAGTGCAAAATTGGCTATAAGTCCTGCAACCTGGTAGTAAAGCAGCATGAACAACACCACCAGGGCTCCTCCCACGGCCATTGAAACAATGCCCATGCGGATGGATTCCTGGCCCAGAGACGGGCCCACGCTTCTTTCCTCTATGATGTTGACAGGGGCAGGCAGCGCGCCTGCCCTAAGGACAATGGCCAGATCCTTGGCCTCCTCCATTCTGAAATCACCTGTTATCCTGGCGGTGCCTCCGGGTATTTTCTCCTGGATGGCCGGGGCGGAATACACGTTGTTGTCCAGAACAATTGCCATTCTCTTGTCGACGTTCTCTTCTGTCAGGCGCTCGAATATTCGCGCTCCCCTGCGGTCGAACTCAATTGTGACATAAGGTTCGTTAAACTGCTGGTCAATCTGCACCCGTGCACTTTGAACATATGCGCCTGTCAGCGGAGCCTGTTTTTTGACCAGGTAAGGCCTCCTGTCTCCCTCCGCTGCCTCGCTGCTCTGATAAAGAACTTCGCTTCCCGGAGGCTCTTTTCCGTCCATGGCTTCCCTGAGGCTGTTGTCCTCGTCGAGCATCCTGAATTCGAGCTGCGCGGTTCTGCCAACCAGATCCTTGGCCCTGCCCATATCCTTGACACCAGGCAGCTGTATAAGAACGCGGCGGTCGCCCTGTACGCGTATGTCAGGCTCGCTTACGCCGAACTCGTCAATGCGGTTGCGTATGGTCTGCACTGCCTGCTCTACTGCTTCACTGCGGATCTCGGAGGACCTTTCATCCCTGAGTCCGATTTCAGCCTTGGCATAGTCGTCCTGCTCTGAAGTTGACCTTACGGACACCTCATCATCGTAGTTGTCCCGGATAAGCTCTTTGAATTTATCCAGATCACCGGAATCCAGCAACCTCAGCTTCAAACCGGTCTCCCCTGATGCCTCCAGGCTGTCGTGCCGTATGCGCTCCTGGCGCAGCATGGAACGCAGGTCTCCGCGTATTCTGTCAACCGTGCTTTCCACGGCCTTTTCAGTTTCCACTTCCATGGCAAGGTGCATTCCGCCCTGAAGGTCCAGGCCCAGATTTATCTGATTATGCGGCCAGACCCCCGGCTTGAACGTTGGCAAAACGTATATCGCCGCGACCAGTACAACCCCCAGCACCACTATCAAGCGCCAAGTATAGCCTTTCAATGCAAACACCTCTTCCCGGGTTTATTAAGACAGTTTTGATAACACCTGCATTTGCCGCAGATCAAGTTTTTCCGCGTCTAATTTTCTGAACCGCCTTCCTGGGCGGACTGAGTCAGCCCGGCAATGGAGGCCCTGGTGACCTTGACCTTGACCTTGTCTGCAATTTCCACGGTGGCCGTGTTTTCGTCCAGCGAGGTAATGGTTCCGTGAATCCCCCCGCTTGTAATCACCCTGTCGCCTTTTTTAAGGTTATTTATCATTTCCTGATGGGCCTTGGCTTTTTTCTGCTGCGGCCGTATAAGCAGGAAATAAAAAATCACGAACATCAGGATTATGGGTACAAATGCGGCAAACCCGCCTCCCTGGGCTGCGTCTCCTCCGCCCTGACCCATGGCGTAAGCTAGATCAAACAAAACAACACCTCCTTTTTAAACTTTTTAAAAACTTTTTACGGGTTATCCGTATAACCTTACAAACTTTTTAGATTCCATCACCTTAAACCTGCGCCTTGCAGCTTGAAGCTTGACTAGTCAAACTCAATCCTGCTGTCTCCGGGCAGCAGGTTGACGTCCGCCTCTATGCTGATGCTTATATCCCGGCGGATCTCGAGTTCAAGCAGTTCTCTTTTCTTGTGGTTGAGAAGGTAGGCGGCCACATCCGGGGGCAGGTAACCTCTTACCCTTGTGACATCGCTTTTTACAGTCTCAAGCCTCAACCTCCTTAAAAAAACAAGGGCCAGAGATTCAACCGACTGAATCACTCCCTTGCCCTGGCAGTACCTGCATGGCTCGAAATTAATATAGCGTATTGAGGGACGTATCCTCTGGCGCGACATCTCCAGGAGCCCGAACGCGGATATCCTTCCGACCTTGGTGCGGGCCTTGTCGGCCTTGAGCTCGTTTTTAAGGGTCTGCTCGACTCTTGATTTATGCTTTCTGTCGCGCATGTCTATAAAATCTATTACTATCAGGCCGCCGAAGTCCCGCAGACGGAGCTGGCGGGCCACCTCTTCGGCCGCCTCGAGGTTCGTCTGAAGCGCTGTTGCCTCAATTGAAGATTTCTGGGTGGCCTTGCCTGAATTTACATCTATTGACACCAGTGCCTCTGTCTGCTCGATAACTATTGATCCGCCTGACTTAAGCCTTACCCTGTTGTCGAAAATCGAGGCAATTTGTTCTTCGAGCTGATACTTTGTAAATATGGGCTTGTCTGCGGAATATCGCTTTACGAGCTTTTTATGCTGCGGCGAGATGATCTGGATGAATTCTTTTACCTGCTGATAAATTGCATCGTCATCTATGAGTATCTCCTTTACATCCGTGGTAAAGGAATCCCGTATGGCGCGGACGGCTATGTTTCTTTCCTTGTAGAGGGGCACGGGCGCCTTTTCTTCCACCGCCTTTTTATTTATATTTTTCCACAGGCGCATGAGGTATCTTACGTCCTTGGATATGGTTGTCTTGTTGCCGCCCTGCCCTGCAGTGCGCACTATAAGCCCGTAATCCTCGGGCAGGTCAAGGCCTTCCACGATTGTTTTGAGCCTCTTGCGTTCGGTTTCGTCAGAAATTTTTCTTGAAACGCCGCGGTTCCTGTTTCCCGGCATGAGAACGGTGCTTCTGCCCGGAAGTGAAATATAGGTGGTCAGCATTGCACCCTTGTCCATGATGGGGTCGTTGGTGACCTGTACTATCAGTTCCTGGCCCCGCTTGATGATATTTTTCAGGGACTGACCGCCTGAAGGATCGTCCTGGAAGTAATCGGGATGTATTTCCTGTTTTTGCAAGAAGCCGTTTTTTTCAGCTCCGTAATCAATGAAAACAGCCTGAAGACTGGGTTCCACCCTGGAGACTACGCCCTTGTAAATGTTGCCCTGGGTGATTTCCTTGGCAGTGGTTTCAACGTGAAACTCTTCGAGACGATTGTCGGTTACCGTGGCTATCCGGCATTCTTCCGGATCCACTGCGTTTATCAAAATTTTTGTTGTCATACGGTCTTTTTTTCCAAACAGGTCTTTTAGTTTTCCCATCCAGCGAGGTTGCATCAGTTTGAATTTTCATGGTTTAAAACTGCATTAAAATTTAAATACTGACTGGATTCGGGTGTTAAATAAGAAATCGAGGCCCACAAGTCAAACGATTTCTGGCATATTTCCGTAGCAGGCTTGATATTTGATCCATAGTATGGCATGACAATCGGGATCACAACAACCAAAAACAAAATAAGGAACGGCAATCTGAAATGGAGCAGAGATACGATCCTAAGACCATTGAACCGAGATGGCAGCAGGTTTGGGAGGACACCGAGGCCTTTGCGGTAAAGGAAGACCCCTCGCGGGAAAAATATTACCTGCTCGAAATGTTTCCCTATCCTTCCGGCAGGATTCATATCGGGCACGTGCGCAATTACACCATAGGCGATGTGGTGGCCCGCTACAAGAGGATGTGCGGCTACAACGTGCTTCATCCCATGGGCTGGGACGCCTTTGGAATGCCTGCTGAAAACGCGGCAATAGACAACAACACCCACCCTGCGAAATGGACGTATGAAAACATCGCCGCCATGCGAAAACAGCTCAAGCGTCTCGGCTTCAGCTACGACTGGAGCCGGGAGATAGCCACCTGCGATCCTGAATATTACAGGTGGGAACAGTGGCTGTTTATCCGCATGTACGAAAACGGAATGGTTTACCGCAAGGAATCCTACGTCAACTGGTGCGATACCTGCCGCACTGTGCTTGCCAACGAACAGGTGGAAGCCGGCAGTTGCTGGCGCTGCGGCATACAGGTAAAACAAAAAAAGCTGTGGGGCTGGTTTTTCAGGATCACCGATTATGCACAAGATCTGCTTGAATACTGCCACAGGCTCCCGGGATGGCCGGAAAAAGTTCTCACCATGCAGAAAAACTGGATCGGCAAAAGCGAGGGCGCGGAAATCAGCTTTCCTGTCAGCGGGGCAGATGAAACCATAACCGTATTTACCACCAGGCCTGATACGATATTCGGCGCAACCTTCATGGTTCTGGCCCCGGAGCATCCCCTTGTGCAAAAGCTTGCGCAAGGCACGGACCAGCAATCCGCTGTTGAAGAGTTTGTCGAAAAAATGGCCCGTGAAAGCCGGACTGACCGGTTGCTGGAAAACAGGGAGAAGGAAGGAGTCTTTCTGGGTGCCTGGTGCATAAACCCTTCAAACAACAGGCAGATTCCGGTATATACTGCCAATTTCGCGCTCATGGAATACGGCACCGGTGCGGTCATGGCAGTGCCCGCCCATGACCAGCGGGATTTCGAGTTTGCCGGCAAATACGGAATAGACATCATTCCGGTGATAAAACCAGAAGACACGAATATAGAGGATACGGCCCGAGAGCAGGCCTATACCGGCGACGGGATAATGGTCAACTCGGGTCCCTTTGACGGCCTGCACAACAGGAGCGCTTACGAGGACATAATTCAACGGTTTGAAAACCAGGGCATCGGCAGGAGGGCGGTAAGCTACAGGCTAAGAGACTGGGGAATTTCCAGGCAGCGATACTGGGGCGCTCCGGTTCCCGTTGTCCACTGCCCCGACTGCGGCACGGTCCCTGTTGACGAAAAGGACCTTCCGGTGGTGCTGCCCGAAAACATTGATCTTCTCGAAGGCGGGGGCTCCCCGCTGTCCTCCCATGAGGAGTTTGTCAATACCAACTGCCCCAGGTGCGGGACCCCTGCAAAACGTGAAACCGATACCATGGACACATTCGTGGAGTCTTCCTGGTATTTTGCGCGCTACTGCAGTCCCCGTTATGACAAGGGCATGTTCGAACCCGGTGCCGTGGAGTACTGGATGCCGGTAGATCAGTACATCGGCGGAGTTGAGCATGCAGTAATGCACCTGCTTTATTCACGCTACTTTACCAGGGTTTTAAAGGACCTGGGGCTTGTCAGCTTCAAGGAGCCTTTCACCCGGCTTCTCACGCAGGGCATGGTCAGCAAGGAAACCCAGCAGTGCCGGGAACACGGTTTCCTGTACCCCGAGGAAACGGAATACAGGGATGACTCGGTCTTCTGCAGAAAATGCGGCCGGCCGGTGCAAAGCGGCAGGGTTGAAAAGATGTCTAAATCCAAGAAAAACATAATTGACCCCAACGAGCTCGTGGAACACTATGGTGCCGATACTGTCCGGCTTTTCTGCCTGTTTGCCTCTCCGCCTGAGCGCGACCTGGAATGGAGCGAACAGGGAGTGGAAGGCGGATTCCGCTTTTTAAACCGCATCTGGCGCCTTGCCGGAAACTGGCTGTCCAGGATTGAAAACGAGGCCTCCTATGAGGATTCACCGGCAGATCTTGAAGGCGAGACACGCGATCTTTATATAAAGGCCAACCAGACCATAAAGAAGGTAACCGAGGACATAGAGGCGAGATTTCATTTCAACACCGCTATCAGCGCTGTCATGGAACTGGTCAATGCAATGTACGGCCTGGAAACGCAGATAAAACCTCAGGCAGCAGACAGCAAAACAGCGGCAGTGATGAGGTATTCCCTGGAAACCGCAGTTGTGCTTCTTGCGCCAATGGTCCCGCATATTACCGAGGAACTCTGGGCCGCTCTCGGAAACAAGCCCGGCAGTCTTGCAAACACCCAATGGCCTGCTTACAGAAAGGACGCGCTCACTGCAGATACGCGGCTGATAGTGGTCCAGGTCAACGGAAAGCTCAGGGGTAAATTCGAAACAGAGGCGGGCTCAGACGAGGAAACCATAAAGCAGCAGGCACTTACTGATGAAAACGTCTCCCGGTTTATAGAAGGAAAAGAGATCAAAAAGGTGATCACGGTAAAAGACAAGCTTGTAAACATAGTGGTTTAGGGAATAACAAATTGGCCGCCGGCGCTGGCACTTCGCTTAAATACATGATTCTGACATGCTGCATCGCCTTTTTTGCAGCATGCGGCTACCGGTTTTCCGGCGGGGGTGACCTGCCGGCCGGAGTTGAGTCCCTGGCCATCGAAACCTTCAAAAACAGGACCGGAGAGATAGGCATAGAGTCAATAATTACCAACGACATAACATACGAATTCACCAGGACCGCAAAGAGCGACATGTCAGACCGGGACGAGGCCGAGGCGGTATTAACCGGTGAAATCACCTCTGCGCGCAGTTCCACCATATCCCATGTTACCGCCCAGACAACAGGGGAGCGCAGAATTACTGTAAACGTGAATGTTAAACTCGAGGATTCCTCGGGCGAGGTTTTGTGGTCAGCCAGTGACATTTCCGCCTCTGAGGAATACGACGCCTCAGGCGACAAGCTCGCAAGTGAACAGAATAAAAAATCCGCTATTGCCAAGCTTTCAGGAAGGCTGGCAGAGCGGATTTATTATCGAATGACAGATGATTTCTAGGCGGAAACCGAGGTATTGGCCTTGCGACTGATACGTGAAATCCTGCGGGCCGCGGTCTTTCGGTGAATAACCCCTTTCCGTGCAGCCTTGTCAATTATCGACTGGGCATTTTTCAACTCGCCGCTGACATCCCCGTTTTTCTCTACTGCTGAAAGGGCTGTCTTGACCGAATTTTTCACCTGGGTCTTTACAGCCTTGTTGCGCATGCGGCGCTTTCCGTTCTGCTTGATCCGCTTGAGTGCAGACTTATGATTTGCCAATTTCACCGCCTCCTTTACTGAAAAATTTATCGTGATTCCAAACATAACTGCTGTTTAAAAATTAAAAAAATAATTTAAAATAAGTACCGGAGCCAGGAGAACATGTCAAGTCAAAAAGTTTGAAAACAGCAACTCTTCCAAAAAAGGCAAGGAGGCGGCCGAATCCCTAAATTCCCGGGTCAGGCCGGAAAACAGTATTCGATCCAGATCCCGATACCGATACCGATCCCGATACCGATTCAGAAACAGAAACAGAAACCGGCAAGGGAGCACAAAGATTTTGACTATCAGCATTAATATTGTAAATATGCCGGGTCATGGATGAGAAAAGACAAGTAACCCGGGCAGCCGGGATCATAGGCCTTGCCACCCTGCTGAGCCGGATTCTGGGGTTTGTCCGGGACATGGTCATAGCCTGGTTTTTCGGGGCCGGACGCCTGTCTGACGCATTTTTCGTTGCCTTCCGGGTGCCGAACCTGATGCGGCGCCTTTTTGCAGAAGGCACACTTAGCATGGCATTCGTGCCTGTATTCACCGAACAGATGACCAGATACGGGCGCGAAGAGGCATTTGCACTTGCCCGCTCCGCCGTCCGGATGCTGTCACTGATTCTTGCATTGCTCACGGTTGCAGGCATTGCGGGTGCACCGTGGATTGTAAAGGTCGTGGCTCCGGGCTTTGCCGGCTCCAAATTTGCCCTGACTGTAACCCTTACCAGGATAATGTTTCCGTATATAATCTGCATCTGCCTGGTGGCCCTCAGCATGGGTATTTTAAACTCGCTCGGCCACTTTGCAGCCCCTGCCCTCGCCCCTGTTTTTCTCAACCTGGCCATGATCGGCGCTGTTTTGTTCATAGCCCCTCATCTTGAAACCCCGGTTATTGCCCTGGCCGTGGGGGTTCTTGCGGGAGGTGTGATTCAGCTGGCCCTGCAGGTACCTTTCCTGGTCCGCAAGGGCGTGGTTATATGGCAGAAGGCCTCGATCTGGCACCCTGCCCTAAAAAAAGTCGGTCTTCTCATGGGTCCTGCAGTGTTCGGTGCTGCGGTATACCAGATCAATATACTCGTGGGAACCCTCCTGGCATCCCTTCTTGCCGAAGGCAGCGTCTCCTACCTTTATTACGCGGACCGGCTGGTACAGTTTCCGCTCGGCATATTCGCCATATCAACTTCCGTGGCAGTTCTGCCGAGCCTGTCTCGCCAGGCTGCAGCCCGGGATTATGAAGCCCTTGCAGACACTTTCGCCTATTCCATAAATCTGATCCTGTTTATCACAATTCCTTCCATGGCCGGCCTGATAGTGCTCAGGGAGCCGATCGTGGGACTGCTGTTCATGCGCGGGGCCTTTGACTCCGAAAGCATGCGGCTTACCGCGTACGCCCTTTTTCATTACAGTGTCGGCCTGTGGGCTTTTTCCTCTGTGCGCATCCTGGTATCCACCTTCTACGCACTGCAGGACACAAAAACTCCTGTAAAGATGGCAACCTATTCAATCATTGCCAATATCGCCCTGGGGGTAATACTCATGGGGCCGTTTAACCACGGAGGGCTGGCCCTTGCCACTTCTCTGGGCTCAATGATTAATTTCATTCTTCTGGCTGCAGTGCTTCAAAGGCGAATGGGCGGTCTTCACTGGAAAATGATTGTTTTTTCCGCGGCACGAACTGTGGTATGCTCAACAATAATGGGGGCTGCCCTTTTTTGGGCTCACAGGGCCTTTCCCCCTGACTATAAGGGACCGGATCTGTATCTGCTTGCATATGTATTTACAGCCGTAACAGTCGGTATTATTATATATATAGCGTGTTGCGCGGTGCTTCAGCGCGGCGAAATGAAATCCTTTGTATCCATGGTGAAAAGAAGTTGAAGCTTGCTTCTGACAAATCCGTACTTGCAGATATATTCCTGTGGGCAGCTGCCGCCGCCATGGGTGCTTATCTGATTGCAACCGTATTCGGGGACCAGGGTTTTCTGGCCCTGAAATCCATGCAGCAGGAACTCAGCTCCATGCAGGAGGAAAATTCCGAACTGGAAAAGAAAAACATGGATCTTTACAGAACCATAAACAGGATTAAAAACGATCCTGAATATATCGAACACACCGCCCGCCGGGAGCTGCATATGGTGGCTCCCGACGAAACCGTGTTCAAGTTCGTTGCAGACCCGGAAGGCTACCCAGATGAGTGATTCAGAATGGAAATACACGCACACTCTTGCCGGACTTTATTCAGCCCAGGGCCGCCCGCAGCAGGCAGAGGAAATCCTAACCAGTCTGCAGCCAGGATCCCGGGGAAATACGGCATCCGGTCCGAAATCCGCACAAGAGCAGGAAAGAAAGATGACAGAGCTGGCGGCCCTGGTCGGAAAATGGATAGACCTGTTAAGGCGCCGAAGGTTCCTGGAAACAAAACCATAGCCGCCTGCCTTGAATTTCTTTAAACCTGCTTTATGTTACGATATTATAAATAATCATCATATCCGGTTTTAACCTGATACCGGTTTTCGTTAAAACATCGGCTGGAAAAATGCGTAACCGGAAAGCAAACAATGTAAAGGAAAAGAGTTTCAAATATGGGCAATAGTATTAAAACAACAATAATGCTGGCGCTTCTTACGGTCATCATCATGTCAATCGGCCGCGTGCTCGGCGGCACTGGAGGAATGGTTATAGCACTTGCCATCGCAGGTGCCATGAATTTTTTTTCCTACTGGTACTCGGACAAAATAGTGCTGAAAATGCACAAGGCTCGTGAAGTTGGAAGAAATGAAGCCCCCGAGCTTTACGAAACAGTGGAGGATTTAAGCCGCAGGGCCGGACTTCCCATGCCCAGGCTGTGCGTTATTCCGCAGGAGTCGCCTAATGCGTTTGCCACCGGCAGAAACCCTGATAATGCTGTGGTGGCCGTAACCGAGGGTTTGCTGCGCCATATGAACAAACAGGAGCTTGCCGGAGTGATAGCCCATGAACTGGGACATGTTAAAAACAGGGATATCCTGATAGGATCCATTGCAGCCACTCTTGCAGGGGCAATCATGCTGATTGCCAACTTTGCCAGATGGGCAGCCATCTTCGGGGGGTTTTCCAGGGACGAAGGCGAAGGCGGCGGGATCGTAGGCCTGCTGGCAACTGCCATTATCGCACCCATTGCCGCAGTGCTTATTCAGTCTGCGATTTCTCGCTCCAGGGAATATCTGGCTGACGGAACATCGGCTCAGATAACAGGCAACCCGGAGGGACTTGCAAGCGCGCTGGAAAAACTTGATGCATATTCCAGACGGATTCCCATGCAGGCAAACCAGGCAACAGCTCACATGTACATTGCCAGTCCCGTATCAGGCCGCAGCATGATGCAGATGTTTTCAACTCATCCCCCGATACCAGACCGGGTGGCCAGGCTGCGCGGCGCCGCCCCTCGAAAGGAAACCACAGGTACCGGCAACAGCGGGAAAAACGGGTTGGAAGAGGCAGACAGACTCTGGCAGAAACTTAGATAGCAAACCCGGCAGGAAAGCAACCGCCTTGAGCACCGCACACGAAATGGATCCTGATGTGGAAAGGGCCATCTACAGGGCCGCAGAAACCGAGCCCCTGGCGCGCACCTTCAGCATGCGTCTGTTGAAACTGGGCCCTGGTTATTCGCTTGTGGAAATGCCCTATAACCCGGAAACCATGGCCAACATTTATGCCAGAGCCCACGGAGGCGCCATTTTTTCTCTCATAGACGAGGCCTTTGAAACAGCAAGCCAGACAGGCGGAAACATTGCAGTGGCCCTGAACGTAAACGTAACCTATGTAAGCAGCCCCTCCGAAGCCGCAACCCTGCGTGCAGAAGCCAGAGAAATCAGTTGTTCACGCAAAACAGCCAGCTACGACATAAAGGTCACAGACGGCAGCGGCCAGATCATTGCCACCTGCCAGGCAGTTGCCTACAGAACCGGCAAGCCCCTGGCTTTCGCCCATGAACCGGCCTGCCGGAAATAATAGCGCCGGTCATGCTGCGGTGGATACTAAAAAAAGGCATACAAGGAACGGCAGTATGAAAATAAAAGTAATTCTCGTGGACAATCAACTGGTTGTCCGCCAGGGGGTAAAGGCTCTGCTTGCCGGCCAGCCGGACATTGAGGTTGCAGACGAGTCCGCAGACAGCATGGAGGCGCTGGATAAAATCAACAAAACCAGGCCTGATATTGCAATTGTTGAACCCGCCGTCTTTGGGCTCGACGGCGTAAAATCCATTGAAGGATACAAAGAGGCCTGCAGGGACACGGAAATTCTTTTGCTCACCACCGAGAAAAGAAGCAGAGATGTGCGCGACAGCCTTCAGGCAGGTGCCAGGGGATACGTTTTAAAAACCGCCTCAATTGATGAGGTAATCACTGCCATCCGTACCGTCCACAACAAAGGATATCACCTCAGCCCGGAAATCAGCGCCGAAATAATAAGCACCTTTATGAAAAAAACAGGTACCGAAACCGAGACAAGCCGTTATGCCGGGCTGTCCAGACGTGAAAAACAGGTATTTCAGTTGATTGCAGAAGGATTAACCACAGGAGAGATCGCCGGCGCTCTCCGGATCAGCCCCAAAACCGTTGCAAAACACCGAATGAGCATAATGGAAAAACTCCAGATGAAAAACACTGCATCACTCGTTCGCTATGCCGCCAGGATCGGGGTTCTTGATTATATTTCAAAGCCTGCATAACACACCCGGAACACGATAATATCCATAAACCCCGGAGAAAAAATCATGGCTAAGATCAAACTGATGATTGCAGATAATCATATCCTCGTCAGGGAGGGTTTAAAGGCGCTGCTTGGCAAGGAATCAGGAATCAGGGTTGCTGCTGAAGCCTCGGACGGCGACGAAATGATGAAAAAAATAAGGGAAACCAGGCCTGATGTGGTTTTAATGGAGATCTCCATGCCTGAACTCCAGGCAGTGGAAGCAATCTGCAAAATCAGGGAAATCTCGGAAAATACGAAAGTTGTAATCCTTACAATGCATCAGAAACAGGACTATATCAGAGAGGCGCTTAATGCAGGGGCAATGGGATACCTTTTAAAGACAAGCAGGTTTGAAGAAGTCCTCGCTGCAATCAGGGCCGCCTATGACAACAACTATTTTTTGAGCACGGAAATAAATGCGGACATTATTAACAATTATCTGCAGAAAGAAACCCGGAAGCCCTTTATGAGCACCTATGACCAGCTCACCAGACGCGAACAGCAGATATTCAGAATGGTGGCGGAAGGCGCCACCGTCAATGAGATCGGCGACCGGCTCTCTATAAGCCCCAAGACGGTGGCCAAGCACCGCACAAATCTCATGGAAAAACTAAACATGAAAAACACCGCCTCCATGGTCAGATACGCACTTCAGCTCAGAATAATTAATCCTGAAGATGATTTTGCAGACATGCAGACAGTGTAAAATGTAAAACGGTTCAAGTCCGGCCGCCTTCTGTGAAACGCCTTATAAATCCGCTTATAAGTTCCTCCTGATCAGGCCTTACCCAGTTTATCTCCGGGTCCGCGCGGAACCAGGTCAACTGCCGCTTGGCATAGCGGCGTGTATCCCTTTTCAGTGTTTCCTTGATTGTCTGCAGATCAGCTGCACCTTCCAGGTAATCCAGCACGTGGCGGTAGCCAAGGGCCTGCATTGGCTTTAGGTTCCTGTCATAGCCCATTTCAAGCAGACCCCTTACTTCTTCGACAAGACCCTGATCAATCATCAGCTCAACCCTCTGATCAATTCGCCTGTAAAGATCATTCCGATCCATGTATAAAGCAAATTTCAATGCGCTGTAAGGCGAATCCGAAAAATCATGTTCCCGCCGGTAATCTGACATGGTACGGCCGGTGATTTCGTATACTTCAAGGGCCCTTACCACCCTATAGGTGTCATTGGGATGGATGCGGGCGGCGGCCTCGGGATCACAGGCCTCAAGGCGCCTGTAGATTCCTTCTGACCCGGTTTCACCCGCCTCTTCCCAGAGATTCCGCCTCACACGCCTGTCTTCGGGTCTTGCCTCAAACAGGCCATGAAGAAGGGCCTTTATGTAAAAACCTGTTCCCCCGGCCACAATAGGAAGCCTTGCCCTTGCAGCGATATCGGCAACTGCAGCCCTGGCCTCGCTGAGATACCTGGCCGCATCATAAGGCTCGTCCGGATATGCTATATCAGTCATGTGGTGAACCGCCCTGGCGCGTTCTTCCTGCGTGGGCTTGGCAGTGCCGATATCCATGTATTTATAGATCTGCATGGAATCAGCCCCCACTATTTCACCGCCGAATTTTTCCGCCAGGCGTATGGACAGTCCGGTCTTTCCGATGCCCGTGGGGCCGCAGATTACAATTATCCTTGTTTTACCCATATCCATCCGTATTGCACGCGTATTTTGAAGGCGGGCAAAACCTCCGCACCTTTACGAGAATGAAGCTGCTTTTGCAGCCTGTTTTCCGTGAGATATCACCCAAAATTCTATTGACAACATAACTGTTTAAAGATATCAAGAAAATTTGGCTTTTTATTGGCCGCATTTGCTTTTGAATTTATAACTATCCAGTATTATTACAGGAGTGTTTAATATGGCTTACGATAAAATAGGTTCCGTTATGGTTGTCGGCGGCGGAATTGCCGGAATGCAGTCCGCGCTGGATCTGGCCGATTCAGGATATTACGTCTATCTGGTGGAAAAAGGGTCTTCCATAGGCGGAGCAATGGCTCAACTGGACAAGACCTTCCCCACAAACGACTGTGCGATGTGAATTATCTCGCCCAAACTGGTCGAGGTCGGCCGGCATCTTAATATTGAGATAATCACGCTTTCGGAAGTTCAAGACATACAGGGACAGGCGGGCAATTTCCAGGTGGAGGTGCTCAAACACCCCCGCTACGTGGACGAGGAAAAATGCATCGCCTGCGGGGCTTGTGCGGAAAAATGCCCCAAAAAAATCCCGGATACATACAATTCAGGTCTTGCCAAGCGCAAGGCTATTTACGTTGAATATCCTCAGGCAGTGCCTCTGAAATACCGTATAGATCCGGAAACATGCATTTACCTTCAAAAGGGCAAATGCGGGGTGTGCCAGAAAAAATGCCCTGTGGACGCGGTGGACTTTGAGCAGAAGCCTGAGACACTGAAAATAGACGTGGGCTCTGTTATCCTTTCACCCGGATTTGAGGCGTTTGAACCCGGCGGGCTGGACAATTACCAGTATGCGAATCATCCCAATGTAATAACGTCCATGGAATTCGAAAGGATCCTGTCCGCCTCAGGCCCCACCACCGGACATGTGGTCAGGCCCTCTGACAATGCCGAGCCTCAGAAAATAGCCTGGTTCCAGTGCGTGGGATCCAGGGACTTAAACAAATGCGACAACCCCTACTGCTCATCCGTATGCTGCATGTACGCCATCAAGGAGGCTGTAATCGCCAAGGAGCACGTGGGAGAGGACCTTGACTGCTCTATTTTCTTCATGGATATGAGGACTCACGGAAAGGACTTTGAACGCTTCTACGAGTCGGCAAAAGACCGCTCGGGCGTCAGGTTCGTGAGAAGCCGCGTCCACACGGTCACTCCGATCCCGGACTCAGACGACCTTGAGCTTCGCTACGTAACGGAAGAAGGCGAGCTCAAAACCGAGACATTCAACATGATCGTGCTCTCCGTGGGGCTGCAGACCTCGCCCGAGCTCGCGGAGCTCGCACACAAGCTTGATATAGATTTGACAGAGGGCAGATTTGCTGCAACAGATACCTTTTCGCCCGTGAGTACCTCGCGTCCCGGAATTTTTGTAA
Source organism: Desulfobacterales bacterium (assembly GCA_046540695.1). Taxonomy (GTDB): domain Bacteria; phylum Desulfobacterota; class Desulfobacteria; order Desulfobacterales; family Desulfosalsimonadaceae; genus Desulfosalsimonas. Next base: position 18,438 of record JBKHES010000007.1, on the reverse strand, counting down.
GCGGCGCATTCCAGGGGCCCAAGGACATCCCGCAGTCAGTGGTGGATTCCAGCGCTGCATCCTCGGCTGCAGGTGATCTGCTCGCGGATGTACGCAACACCCAGACAAAGGAAAAAAAGATACCCCCGGAAACAGAGGTGTCAGGGGAACGTCCGAAAATCGGAGTTTTTATCTGCCAGTGCGGAACCAATATCGCGGGCGTTGTGGACGTGCCGAAGGTGGTTGAATACGCATCGTCGCTTCCCTACGTGGAGCTTTCCACTGACAAGCTGTTTGCCTGCTCCCAGGACGCACAGGAAAACATGGCGGAAATGATCCGGGAAAAAGGGTTAAACCGAATAGTGGTTGCAGCCTGCACCCCGAAGACCCACGAGCCTCTTTTCCAGGAAACACTCACTGATGCCGGCTTAAACAAGTATCTTTTTGAAATGACCAACATCCGCAACCAGGATTCCTGGGTGCATAAAAACAACCCAGAGCTTGCAACTGAAAAGGCAAAGGACCTGGTACGCATGGCCGTGGCCAAGGTTGCCCTGCAGGAGCCGCTCAAGGAAATCGAGCTGGGAGTCCATCAGTCCACCATGGTCGTGGGCGGGGGAATTGCCGGCATGGCCGCGGCAAAGAGTTTTGCGGACCAGGGCTATGAAACCCATCTGGTGGAAAGAAGCAACGTGTTAGGCGGCCAGGCGAGAAGCATCTTCCACACTGCAAAGGGCGAAAACGTATCAGAAAAGCTCGGCGAGCTTATCAGCTCGGTTGAATCCAGCAGTAACATCCACGTTCACCTCAACACCACTTTAAAGGACGTTGACGGCTTTGTGGGCAACTTCAAGTCAGTGCTTGAATCAGGCGGAAATGAACAGGAAATCGAGCACGGCGTTGCAGTGCTTGCAACAGGTGCAGAGCCCCACAAACCGAATGAGTACGGATACGGAGAAGATGCCAGGGTCCTGACCAGCCTGGAGCTTGACAGAAAGCTTATGGAAGACGATCCTTCTGTGAAAAGCATGGATGCGGCTGCTTTCATCCAGTGCGTCGGCTCGAGAGAGCCGGGCCGGATGTATTGCTCCAGGCTATGCTGCACGCATTCCGTGGAAAACGCCCTTGAGCTTAAAAAACTCAACCCAGACATGAGCGTATATGTGCTTTACCGCGACATCCGCACCTACGGAGAGAAAGAATACCTCTACCGGGATGCACGCAGGGCAGGAGTGATTTTTATTCGCTTCAGCCTGGAGGACAAGCCGAAGGTGGAAACCGGGGGCGACAAGATAACGATTACCGCAACCGACCATGTGCTGCAGATGCCTGTCCGGCTCGAGGTTGACATGGTTAACCTGGCCACTGCAGTGATTCCTTCAGGCGATGACAAGCTTGCAAACTTTTTCAAGGTGCCCATGAACGAAGACGGGTTTTTCATTGAAAAACACGCCAAGCTCGGCCCCTCAGAATTCTCAACTGACGGAGTATACCTGTGCGGGCTGGCTCATTACCCCAAGCCGATTGACGAATCAATCGCCCAGGCCAAGGCAGCGGCGTCAAGGGCTGTTACCCTGCTCTCACAGAAGAAGGTTTACTCCAGCGGAACAGTGGCCCAGGTGGATCAGCAGCTTTGCGCCGCATGCGGGGTATGCGTGTCGATATGCCCGTATTCCGCACCTTCTTTTGTACAGGAAGGACGTTTTGCAGGAAAAGCCGAGGTGAACGCCGCCCTTTGCAAAGGATGCGGGCTCTGCGTTGCCTCCTGCCGCTCCGGGGCAATTCACCTGAAGGGCTTTGACACCGACCAGATCCTGTACCAGATTTTTGAACTCGACGAGGCTGTATAAAATAACAAAGGGAATTCTCCGCGAAAACTAAAGACACCGCTGAAACGGAGTCACCCATTGATAAGGAGTCTACAAAATGGCTGAAAATGAACCCAAGATATTGAGCTTTCTCTGCAACTGGTGCAGCTACGGAGCAGCTGACCTTGCAGGTGTCAGCAGGATGGAATACCCATCAAACATCCGCGTTATCCGCATCCCGTGCACCGGCCGGATGAGCCCGAAATTCATCCTGGCCGCACTCCGCCGCGGGGCTGATGCAGTATGGGTCTCGGGGTGACATCCCGGTGAATGCCATTACCTGGAAGGTAATTACTACGCGAGAAGAAAATTCACCCTGATGAAAAACCTGCTCGAGCACATGGGCATAGAACCCGAGCGCCTGCATTTTTCATGGATTTCCTCGGCCGAATCCACGAAATTCGTGGACGTGGCCACAAAGGTCACCGAATCCGCCAAATCCCTGGAAAACAAGGAAAAGAAATTCGTTAAAACAAAACCGAAGGTTGCATAGCCATGGAATCATATATTGATAAAATCAAGGAGATCTCAAAGCGCCTGCTCGAAGAAGGCAAAGTCGACATGGTGGTCGGCTACCGCAGGGGTTCGGTCCCTACGATGCACCAGCCCTTTTTTGCACGCAGCAAGGCAGAGGTCGACGAGCTGGTATGGGACAGCAACTGCGGGCTCAATCTTGCCAACTACATCACTGACAGCCAGGAGAATATAGGCATTCTGGCCAACGGATGCAATTCAAGAAATATTGCGGTCCACATTGTCGAGGGCAAGATCAAAAGAGAGCAGCTGCATATAATAGGCATACCCTGCAAGGGGATGGTTGACAGGCACAAACTTTCCGCCATGGCCCCGGCCCCGATCGCCTCGATTGAAGAAGACGGGGAAAAAGAAACGGTGACAATATCCGGCGAAGGCTTTTCGGAAACTGTAAAAAAGGCCGAGGTCATGCAGGAAAACTGCACCTTGTGCCTGCACAGAAACCCGGTTATCTATGACGAGCTTGTAGCAAAAGAGGTTGCAGAACAGAGCAAAGACGAGGTTGACCCTCATGCCAGGGTAAAGGAAATCGAGGCAATGAGCCCCGAGGATAAGTGGGCCCATTTCGATGATCTTCTCTCTGACTGTATCCGCTGCTACGCCTGTAGAAACGCCTGCCCGCTTTGCTACTGCCCGCTTTGCTTTGTCGACGAATCCCGCCCCCAGTGGGTTGGCAAAAGCATAGACCCCACGGACGTCCGTACTTTTCATTTCCTGCGGGCCTACCACTGCGCAGGCAGGTGCACTGACTGCGGCGCATGCGTGCGCTCATGCCCAGTGGGAATAAATGTCAGGGACTTTACCAAGAAACTGGAAAAGGACTGCATGGAACTCTTTGGATGGGAGGCAGGGCTGACAACAGAGCAAAGGCCTCCCCTGGACACCTACAAACCCGATGACCCCGAAGAGTTCATCAAATAAGTGGTGCCGTGCAACCAATCATAACAGTGGACAAGGGCAATAATAATGAAAGTAATCAGAATTGACAAAAGCGATTGGGACGCCGGAGTTGAAAAGCTCCGCGGGACCTACAGACTCATAGGGCCGGTAAAGGAAAAGTTCTACCATACCTTTGCAGCCCTGGAATCGGGGCAGACCCCGGACATGGAATACGTTAACTCAAGGATTTCACCTAAATATGCAATATATCCCCAGTCTGAAATAATCCTCAAGTGCTCCTTGAACGAAGATGACGAGGATTACAAGATTTACCACGAGCCTGAGGAAAAGAACTACGAACAAAAGGCAGCCCTCGGAATACGGCCGTGTGATGCAGACTCTTTTGAGCTTGTCAGGGTTAATTTCGACACTGAAGAATACAAGGACCCTTACTGGCTAAGAGCATACGAATCAACAACACTTGTAGGGCTTGCATGCGACAGCCCCTGCCCCACCTGCTTTTGCACGAGCGCCGGTTCAGGGCCGTACAGCGATAAAAACCTTGATATAATGCTCGTGGACAAGCAGGATCACTACCTGGCAGAAATTATAACCGAAAAGGGAGAAAAGCTGGCACAGGCCGCAGGCTGGCAAACAGAGGCCGATAAGGGCGCTTTAGATGCCATAGAGAAAGGGAGGGCTGAAGCAGAGGCAAAAATCAAATCCTCGGTCAGCACAGAGAACCTGGCAAAACAGTCGCTGCTTGATCTTTACGAGGCCACGGTCATATGGGAAAAACCCGCTTTTGCATGCATAAACTGCGGCACCTGTACCTACGCATGCCCTACATGCTGGTGCTTTGACATCCAGGATGAGGTCCACGGCAAAGAGGGCTTCCGCATAAGAAACTGGGATTCATGCATGTATCCGATTTTTACCACCCACGCCTCCGGCCATAATCCCAGGGGGACAAAGCTGGACCGCGTGCGTCAGCGTTTCATGCACAAACTGAAATACTATGTGGACAAATACGAAAACGGAATCCAGTGCACCGGATGCGGCAGGTGCGTGAGCCTGTGTCCTGTTAATATCGATATCCGCAGGATCTGCAACATGATGAACAGCTATGATCCCGAATCCTGCACCTGCGAAGTAACGGCGAGTTAGAACAAAGGGGGGTAGAAGTGGAAAATCCATATATTCCATACCCGGTTCGCATTGATGAAATCAAGACCGAAACCGAGGACAAAAGCTTAAAAACATTCAAATTCGTTTTCCTTAATGCTGAAGACGAAGAAAAATTCGCCTACAGGGCCGGCCAGTTTGCTGAACTTTCAGTGCCCGGGCTCGGAGAAATCCCCATAGGGATTGCTTCGTCGCCCACTGAAAAAGGCTTTGTCAAGTTCACAATTTTTAAGACCGGCAAAGTGACATCTTACCTGCATTCAATGAAAGAAGGCGATATCATGGGAATCCGGGGGCCACTCGGCAACTGGTACCCGTGGGAGACGCTTGAAGGCAAAAACGTTGTTATCGTTGGCGGGGGATTTGCCTTTACCACTTTGCGTTCCTCCATTATATACATGCTTGATCCGGAAAACCGGAAAAAATTCAAGGACATTCACGTAATATACGGCGCCCGCTCCCCAGGCATGCTGCTTTACAAAGATGAACTCGAGGCCTGGGCGCAGCGTGATGACTTGAACATGAACATCACGGTGGATTCCTGCGACGATCCTGACTGGCCTCATCACACGGGATTTGTTCCCACTATCACTGAACAGGAAGGGCCTGCCGGAACCGAGGATACATATGCAATAGTATGCGGCCCGCCCATAATGATCAAGTTCACACAGCCTGTTTTGGACAAGCTCGGCTATACCGAGGACCGAATTATCATGTCTCTTGAAAACCGCATGAAATGCGGAATCGGTATGTGCGGGCGATGCAATATCGGCAAGGAATTCGTCTGCAAGGATGGCCCGGTGTTTACGCTGCAGCAGCTCAACCAGACGCCCAAGGAATATTAACCGGGCATGCATCCACGCTGAACGGTATTTTAGTATTGACAATCCCGGGTGCACCCGTTAAATTACATATTTTACAATCTTTTTTTAAAGAATAATTGACAGAGGCCTATTGAATACAAACAATCAAAGGAGGGATATTAAATGCCGACGGTTGAATTTGAAGGTAACACATTTAACGTTGACGAGGACGGATTCATTGACAGCTTTGAAAACTGGAATGAAACTTGGGTGAAGTATGTCAAGCAGCAGGAAGGAATCGATGAGCTAAACGATGAGCACTGGAAGGTCATCAACGTCCTGCAGGACTACTACAAGAAAAACGGGATCGCTCCCATGGTGCGCGTGCTTTCAAAGCTCACTGGTTTCAAGCTGAAACATATCTACGAGCTGTTTCCGTCAGGACCGGGCAAAGGAGCATGCAAGATGGCCGGCCTTCCGAAACCCACTGGCTGCGTGTAATAAAGCTTACAATCGCAACTGCACAAACCCGCCATGCACGAAAGCGGTGCAACCTCTTACAAAAGCCCTGCGCAAACCGCAGGGCTTTTGTTTTTAGCCGCTGCATTTTTCCCGATCATAAGCATTCAATAGGTCTCATAACATGGATTATCAATTAGATGATATCGACAAGGATCTGTTAAACCGCATTCAATCCGATTTCCCCATTGATCCAAGGCCATATGCGAAAATCGGTGAAGAACTCGGGCTAACTGAAAAAGAGGTAATACAAAGGGTAAGACTGCTGAAGGAAAAAGACATTATCCGGAGGATAGGAGGCAACTTTTCGCCTGAAAGACTCGGGTATGTCAGCACCCTTTGTGCCGTCAGGGTGCCTGAACATGAACTGGAGCGGTTTGCAGGCACTGTTAACAGTTACCCGGGAGTAACCCACAATTACCTGCGGGACAACAAGTTCAACGTCTGGTTTACCATGATCGCTCCATCTGCTGAGGATATTGAAGAAAGTATCAGGGAAATTTCAAAACAAACCGGCATAACCGAAATACTGAATCTGCCGGCCACCCGGGTCTACAAGATCCGGGCACATTTCAACCTCGGGTAAAATATAAGCCATGGAAGGCGATCTTCGAATTGCACTTGCCGTGTGCCGCTCATTGGTGGGAGACACCAGAGGCAACCTTGAGCGCATGAATCAATTCTGCGCGTCTGCAAAAAAAAAGGGTGCAGGCCTGGTCTGTTTTCCGGAACTGAGTGCAACCGGATACCATGTGCGCGATGAAATCCGCGGCGCTGCGGAAGCCATTCCCGGCCCATGCTCCCGGCAGATCTCGGAGATGGCAAGCAGACACGGCATAAGCATTCTTGCAGGGATTGCGGAAAAACATTGCAGCCGGATTTATGCATCCCATGTGCTGGCTGAACCCGGATCCGGCATAACCGGTTTATACAGAAAACTGCACCTGGGCCACCCTGAAAAAAAAATATTCACGCACGGCACTCATCCGCCCTGCCTGTTTGAAACCCGCGGCCTGACATTTGGCATACAGCTCTGCTATGACGCCCATTTTCCCGAGCTTTCCACTGCCATGGCCATGAACGGCGCAGACATCATATTCATCCCCCATGCATCCCCCGGCACCAGCGGTGCGGACAAGCTCGGGTCCTGGATGAGGCATCTTCCCGCCCGGGCTTTTGACAACGGGGTTTACGTGGCTGCTGTCAATCCTGTGGGGGAAAACGGTTGCGGGCTGTGGTTTCCCGGCGCGGCTGTTGTGATTTCACCCGAGGGAAAAATGGTAAATCACTCAGCAGGAGAAGATGAAACAATGCTGATTGCGGATCTTTCCGCAAAAACCCTGGAATCCGTCCGCAGCCATCCCATGAAATACTTTCTTAAGGACCGCAGACCTGAAATATACAAAATACAACTGTAAAAGCAAGCCTCAGCCGCTCAGTCAGCTTTCCAGCTTTATTCCGAACTGGGCAGGCATGGTCTTTTCCAGCGGCCTGCCGAAGACAAGATCCATCATTTCCGCGTTCATACCGGTCTTTTCCTGCACCACCCTTCTCATTTCTGCATCATAGCGCAATGCCTCAGAGATTTTATCTGCAGCCCCGGGCTTTTTTCTTCGCCTGTTTTCAACAAGCTCTCCTATTGCCTCATAACCGCACTTTTCCTCATGAGCGCTTATAAGATCCATAATCCAGTCGACACCCCCAAAAACAGCCTCCCTGTCAAGCCTGTCCACTGAATACAAGGCCTCTGCTGCAGCAGTATTCCAGCATTCCATGACCCGGCATTCAACAGGCCGGATTTCATAAATGCTGCAGGCTTTTTGTTCGTGCTCATAGTATAGACAGGCGCCAGATCCTTCGGCTGATTTTATTTTGATGATCTCGGTAGCGGTTTTCATAAGGCCGCCGTTTACATTGTCATGAACCAGTTCGCCTTTTCTTATGGTATAAAGGCTTTCAGGCGCAATTTTTTTCTGAAGAACCAGCTCCAGGTCGTTTTCGTGAAGCGCCGGCCCGCCCCTGACGCAGCAGGTCCCGCATCGTGTGCAATGCGCCTGTGCATCGTTTTTAGCTGTTTGTTTGCCTTGTGTATCCATGGCTTGATTTCAAAAGAAAATTTTATTTTTTATCAAAGGGTCTGAAAAAGCTTTTTAGATATTAAACAAACTGAAAAAGGGGCGGGTGAACCCTGTTCCACCCCGCCCCTTTCGGTTTAATTAATAAATTCAGGTGTTTATTTTTCCGTGCCTTTTTCCCCGGACTGTTCCTTTTCCTGGTTTTCATCGCAGATGGATTTCGGGTCCGCAATCAGTTTCAGTATCTGGTATTTGCGGTTTACCTCTTGTTCTATCTGCTGACGAAGCTTCTTTGATTCCTCAGGGAAGCTTTTTTCCAGGGATGCAAACCGGTTCTCACCTGCCAGAAACTCCTGCAGGGTTCCGTCAGGGGCCTTGCACTCAAGGATAAAGGGGTTTTTTCCCTCTTTTTCCAGGTCTGGATTGTAGCGATACAGCGGCCAGTAACCTGTTTCCACGGCCCTTTTTTCCTCTTCCTGGCTCTTGCCCATTCCCACGCGGATTCCCTGGTTAATACAGGGTGCGTAGCATATTATAACCGAGGGGCCCTTGTATTTGTCAGCCTCGTTGAATGCTCGCATTAGCTGCTGCTTGTTTGCACCCATGGAGACTGATGCAACATAGACGTATCCGTAGGTCATGGCGATTCTGCCAAGATCCTTCTTGGAAAGCTTCTTGCCGGATGCGGCAAACTTGGCAACCGCACCCGTGGGAGTGGCCTTGGAGGACTGCCCACCTGTGTTGGAATAGACCTCGGTGTCCATGACCAGCAGGTTGACGTCCTCGCCGGAGGCTATGACGTGATCAAGCCCGCCGTAGCCGATATCATAGGCCCATCCGTCTCCGCCGAAGGACCAGATTGATTTTTTGGTAAAAATGTCTGCAAAATCGTAGATTGACTGCAGCATGGGGCTTCTGTTCATATCCCCTAGTATCTGCTTCATCTGATCGCCGTATTTGCGCGAGCCCTCTGCGTCGTCAATGTTTTCAAGCCACCCGCGCATGGCGTCCTTCAATTCCCCGGGAATATCAGCCTCAAGTGCGTCGCTGATCATGTCAGCCAGCCAGCGGCGGCGCTGATTGATCGCAAGACCCATTCCGTAGCCGAATTCCGCTGCATCCTCAAACAGTGAGTTGCCCCAGGTGGGCCCGAAACCGTCCTTGTTGGTGCAATACGGCGCGGACGGGGCCGAAGCGCCCCAGATCGAACTGCAGCCCGTGGCATTTGCGATGATCATGCGTTCGCCAAAGAGCTGGGTGAGGACCTTTACGTAAGAGGTTTCCCCGCAGCCCGCGCATGCGCCGGAGAACTCAAGCAGCGGCTGAAAAAACTGGCTTCCCTTGACAGTGGTGCGTTTTGTCAGATCGTCCCTTACAGGCAGGCTTTCGAAATACCTCTCGTTGGGTATCTGCTTTTCGGTCTGGGTGTTGATGGGCCGCATGACAAGCGCCTTTTTCTTTGCAGGGCAGATGTCTGCGCAGTTGCCGCAGCCCTGGCAGTCCAGGGCATAGACCTGGATGCGGAACTTGTAGCCCTTTAACTCCTTGCCCGCGGCATCTAGGGTGGCAAAATCCTCAGGGGCGTTGTTTAATTCATCCTCCGTAAAAAGCCCGGGCCTGATGGAGGCATGGGGGCAGACAAAGGCGCACTGGTTGCACTGGATGCAGTTTTCCGGAATCCATTCCGGAACGTTTATTGCCACTCCCCTTTTTTCGTATTTGCTTGTTCCGACCGGAAAAATTCCGTCAGGCTCGAAGGCGGAAACAGGCAGAGAATCTCCCTTCTGGGTCAGCATGGGCATCATTACGTTTTTGATGAAATCCGGCTCGTCGGTTTCAACCACTGACTCGCGTCCTGCGTTCTTCCATGATTCAGGATATTCTATCTGCACGAGGTTGGCAACGGACTGGTCCACGGCGTCGATATTCATCTGAACCACTTTTTCGCCCTTCTTGCCGTAGGTCTTGTGGATGTCCTTCTTTAAATAGTCAACTGCCTCTTCAAAGGGCAAAACGTTTGAAACACTGAAAAACGCGGTCTGCATGATCATGTTGATTCTGCCGCCGAGTCCCACCTTTTCGGCAATCGAGATTGCATCAATATTGTAGAACTTCAGGTTTTTCTCGGCTATCTGCCTTTTCATGGAAGCAGGCAGTTCCTCTTCGAGATCCTCAAGTGTCCAGGGGGAATTGAGCAGAAAGGTGCCCCCGGGCTTTATCCCCTCGAGCACGTCGTAGACGTGGACGTAGTTGGCCTTGTGACAGGCGATGAAATCAGCCGAATGCACCTGGTAGGTGGACTGGATCGGGTGCGGGGAAAACCTGAGATGCGACACTGTCACCCCGCCGGATTTCTTGGCGTCATATGCGAAATAACCCTGGGCAAAACGATCCGTGTGGTCGCCTATGATCTTAATGGCACTCTTGTTTGCGCCCACAGTGCCGTCTGAACCAAAGCCCCAGAATTTGCACTGTATGGTGCCCTCGGGCGCAGTGTCGAATTTTTCCTCAACCGGCAGGGAGGTATGTGTAACGTCATCCTTGATTCCCACGGTAAAGTGATGCTTCGGTGCAAGAGCCTTCATGTTGTCAAACACCGCCTTGGCCATGGCAGGGGTAAACTCCTTGGAACCCAGGCCGTACCTGCCGGCGTGAATTTCCGGGGACTCGCCGTATTCCATAAAAGCGGTGCAGACATCTATATAAAGCGGATCCCCGATAGCCCCGGGCTCCTTGGTGCGGTCCAGAACGGTGATCTGCTCCACTGATCCGGGAAGCGAGGCCAGGAAATGCTCGATGGAAAACGGCCTGTACAGGCGAACCTTTAAAAGCCCCACCCGCTCGCCTGACTTGTTTAAATGATTTACCACTTCCTCTATGGTCTCGGTGCCTGAACCCATTGCAACTATCACCCGATCGGCATCGGGATGGCCCACGTAGTCGAACAGGTTATACCTGCGGCCGGTAATTTTTCCAACCTTTTCCATGTTTTCAATAACTATGGTGGGAACTGAAAGGTAATAGGAATTGCAGGCCTCCCTGTTTTGAAAGAAAATATCTGGATTCTGGGCTGTGCCGCGGATATGGGGATGCTCAGGGTTCATGGCCCTGGCACGGAATTCCCTGATCGCTTCGTAATTTATCAGGCTTGCCATTTGTTCGTAATCTATCACATCGATCTTCTGGATCTCGCTGGAAGTCCTGAACCCGTCGAAAAAGTGTATAAAGGGAATGCTTGAGTCAATCGCAGACAAATGCGCAACCAGGGCCAGGTCCATAACCTCCTGGACTGAGCCTGAGGCAAGCTCGGCAAAACCCGTCTGCCTGACCGCCATCACGTCGCTGTGATCACCGAAGATCGAAAGCGCATGTGTTGCCACTGCACGGGCGGTAACATGAAAAACTCCGGGAAGCAGCTCCCCTGAAATCTTGTACATGTTGGGCACCATCAGCAAAAGCCCCTGGGATGCCGTAAAGGTTGTGGTAAGCGATCCGGCAGCAAGCGCGCCGTGCACAGCACCTGCGGCTCCCGCCTCTGATTGCAGCTCCCTTACGTGCAGCGGCTGCCCGAAAACGTTTTTCCGTCCGCCTGCCGCCCATTCATCTGCTGTCTCGCCCATGGAGGTGGAAGGAGTAATCGGATAGATCGCAGCCACCTCGCTCAATGCGTAAGCAACATGAACGGCGGCTGTATTTCCGTCAATTGTCTGCATCTTAGACATAATTAAGTTTCTCCTTGAAACAGGTTAAAAAGTTTTTAAAAGCCCTTATACCGAATGCCGGCAAAGGACTTTTTAAATCCCGCAAAAATTTTATACTAAAATAAGGGAGACTACCCCAGATTGCAAATTATGTAAAGAAAAAACTGTAAGGAAATACCGGGCCCGCAAACACCTGATCCCGCTTAAACCAGGGATGCAAAGCAGTTTGCCAGTCTCACGAATTCAGAAACCGAAAGGGTCTCGGCCCGCCTTGTGCCGTCAATTCCGGCCATGGCCAGGGCGGCCTCCACCTGGATGGCCCCTGTGCCGATCTCCCCTCCTGCAAGGGCGTTTCTGAGGGTTTTCCGCCTCTGGCCGAATGCCGCCTTGACAACAGCTGAAAGCAGGGCTTCATCATAAGCCTTTACCTCAGGCGCCTTAAACCGGATTTCTATAACCTCGGAGTCAACACTGGGCCTGGGATAAAACTGGTTTGCCCTCACCCGGGCCAGCCTTGACACAGAGGCGCAGTAGCCCGTCATGACAGAAAGCCTTCCGTATTCCTTTGAACCGGGATCCGCATAAATGCGCCTGGCCATTTCAGCCTGAAGCATCAAAACAGCGCGCTCGACTATCTGGCGCCTGAAAATCAGCGAGACTATCACCTGGGAGGAAATGTTATACGGAAGGTTGCCTATTACCACAAGCCGGGTGTTTTCCTTTAATGCTATGGACTCAGCGTCCACGTCAAAAACATTTTTATTTATGATCTCGACATTGTGTTTTTTCTGATCAGCGAGAACTGATTCAAGAATCCCTGTCAGGTCGGCGTCTTTTTCCACGGCATATACCCGCCTTGCAGCAGAGGCGGCAAACCCTGTCAGCGCCCCAACTCCGGCGCCTATTTCAAGCACAACCGCATCTTCGAGTTCAGCCCGCCTGACAATCATCTCGGCAGTGGACGGGTCTGCCAGAAAATTCTGGCCCATGTGCTTTTTGGGCAAAAGGCTGCGGTTTGAAAGCAAACTACGCGGTCCGGGCATATCTGCAATTTAACTCCGTGTTTTTAAAGCAATCCGGTATTATATCATGATTTGAGCCCGGGCATCCACATTTTTCAAAATTAACTTTATGTGGCAGGATGCATGTTTTTCTGGTAACAATAACAATAAAGACCGGCCAGCTCCCTAAAACAAGCCGGATTCGCCGGCAGGAAACGCAATTTGCAGAAAAACGGATTAAAAGCCATGAACACACTGAAAAATATTTTTGAAAACAACAGAAACTGGGTGGACAGTATAAGCAGTTCAGACCCGGATTTTTTTGCAGGGCTTTCAAAGCGCCAGAACCCGCAGTACCTGTGGATAGGTTGTTCTGACAGCAGGGTTCCGCCCGAGCTTATTTGTTCAATGATGCCCGGGGAAATATTCGTGCACCGAAATATTGCAAACCTGGCCTTGCATAATGATCTTAACTTTTTGTCAGTACTTGAATACGCTGTGGATGTTTTACGGGTAAAACACGTTATAGTGTGCGGGCATTACGGATGCGGAGGTATAAAGGCTGCTATAGACGGCGGCGAACACGGTCTCATAGACAACTGGCTCGCCCATATAAGGCAGTTATACAGGGATTTTCATGCCCGGATTGATGCGGTCGAAGGCGAGGATGCAAAACTGAGGCTTCTCTGCGAGCTAAACGTGTCGGCCCAGGTTACAAACATCTGCCAAACCCCTGTGGTGCAGAAAGCATGGAAGTCATCGGCCTGCCCGGCTGTCCACGGCCTGATCTACGACATTGAAGACGGGCTCCTGAAAGACCTCGGCCTGAATATCACCGGAAACAGGGAATAAATTCGAAATCCGAAACACGGATATCTAAACAAATCCCGATGACCAAAATTGACGCTCCGGCCCTATTTCACGGATCCGTCGCGCATGTGCGGGCTGTGCACCCGTATTGATTTTTGCTCTTTGTCAACGGCAATCGCGGTGTCGGGATACATTGAATACCAGAGGCCTATTCTGCCGCCGTCCGGGCCAAGAATCCATGCTCCCCTGCCTGAATTATACTGATACCAGACATCAGGATCCCAGACAAACCTCACTTTCCCGGCAAATTCTTCCGTGTTAGGCTCCACTTCTTCCCAGAAACGGGATTCAAACCTCCATTCAGGATCCACACCCACGATAGCATAGGGCAGATTTGACCGGCCCCTTGAATAATACCTGTAATCTTCAGGCACCCTGTTTTTTCTAAACATCTCCGTGACTTCAGGGTCCTGCCGGAGGCTGCCCCAGGAGCCGGCCGCACATCCGGTCATAACAAGGGCCGCCAGAATCAGCAGGACCAAAGCCGCGATCCTGCAAAAATTCGAACAGGTCATAATGAATCCGCATTTCCTAAAATTATTTCGGCAGAACATCCGAGCCGGATTTCAGGCGTTTCTGTATCTGCTTTTCAAGTAAATCAAGCCCGGCGATCCCGGATTCAGCATCTTTTACGACTTCTTTTGTGGCTGCAGAAATCACTTCCCTCAACTCATTTTCAAGCTCTGCCCGCCGCCTGTCAATGGCCTGATTCAGGCCCGCTTTCAACCTGCCGTCGAGATCAGAGCCTATGCTTATTGCAGGCTGATAAGGGCTGCCTTCCATTTTTGCGGTCAACTCAAACGAACTGATTCCGCTCAGTGTATCAGCAAGCGCTTCCGCAAACAGGTTTCCGCCCTCCCCTGATTTCACAGCAAACCCCGCGGAAGAAAAGCCGGCTGTTATATCCGCGTTAAGCCGCCCGTCTTCAATCCTTATTTGGCCATCTGCCTCGTCAATACCGGCTGACTCCAGCATGACGGAAAAATCATCGCGGTCTATAAACTCCAGGTTCTTTATCGGGTACTGACTCAGCTCAAACCTGGCAAAATCCTCCGGCTTATCAGGATTCGTACGGTCCAGGCTGCCCTCTGTATCAAGGCTTGCAGAGCCGCGGATTCCGGTGGCTGAAAAGTCAAAAGCAAGGGGCCGGCCCAGTATATTTTGATCAGACGAGATATCCTTTAATCTCCCGGAAAGATCCCCTCCGGCCAATGATGCGGACACCTCGGCTGTTTTCACCCAGTATTCAGGAAGGGTCCCTTTGTCAAATGATACATCCACGCCTTCTCTGCGCTCCGGCTTTTGCCTGCCTTCGCGCGATTCCTTCATTGCCGCTGCATAGGGGGAAAGCCGCATATACCATGTAAGTGCGGTTTCCACGCCTTGTGCATACTTCGGCCCGAAGATCAAAGCTGACATGTTTGCAATTCCTTCCGGAGAAAGCGAGTACTTTTGTGCAAGCTGCCGCGCATCCCTGGCAGGGGCGTTTTGAAGCTTTCTGAAACCTTCTTTGAGCCCGCTATTTGTTTCTGATATATCTTTTTTTGCCCGGCGGAGCTTGTCCAGGTCAGCCTGGATGTCTTTTTTAACCTGCCGTACTTCTCCTGCAGTCCCTGCGGCACCGAGCAGGCCTCCTGATTTTCCGGTGTCTCTGATTTCAGAAAGGCGCTGTTTGTGCTGCCTGAAGGTTTGCTCATCAGGCAGCTCTTCCAGTCTTTTTTCAAACTCCCGCCTGGCTGACAATGCATTCGACTTGAGCTCCTTTGCCTCGTCAACAGTGGAAAGATCCTCCTTGTCCACTATTTTTCGGGCACTTTCCGCTGAAACCGGGAGCAGTTCCGGCAGCCCGGAGCGAAGTTTTCTGCCTGCTGAAACCTTTTTTTCAGCAGGTTTCTTCCTTTCCGGCAGCTCTCCGGAGGACTCTCGCTGAGTGTCAAACTCCATGCCTGTCACGGTCATGTCCTCGATTATTTTCTTTCCCCGGATAAGCCGGCTGGTGTCAAACCTCATCCTTATCGTCTCTGCCGAAAATGCATTGCGCATGGGTTTTTCAGGGTTGGTGACTTCGAGGCCTGACAGTTCAAGTCCCAGTGGCAAAAGTGACAAATCAGCTGATTCGAGCTCAACCCTGGCGCCGACTGCCTTTGTGCCGGAGCTTTGCACCAAGGACTTTACGACCGAGTCCACGACCAGAAACCAAAGTCCCGCGCCAACGGCAACGATTGCAGCAAAAACAACAAGACCGGGCAGCCGGATAAAACGATTCATTCAAAACTCCTCCAGCCTGAAACTTTTTGATATGCCGCATATATTCTGCTTCCCTTTAGCATCTGGGCAACACGGGTTTTTTCAATCCAGGCCATGAAATCCTTCCTGTAGCGCCTGATCATTGCGTTGGAACCGAGATAAAGCGGCACAGCCAAAAGCAGGGATGCAACAAATCCGCCCATGACAACTGAATTGTTAAAAGAGGTCAGGTGCCAGAATCCGGAATCATAAAGCATG
Organism: Desulfobacterales bacterium; assembly: GCA_046540695.1. Classification (GTDB taxonomy): domain Bacteria; phylum Desulfobacterota; class Desulfobacteria; order Desulfobacterales; family Desulfosalsimonadaceae; genus Desulfosalsimonas. Next base: position 2,519 of record JBKHES010000007.1, on the reverse strand, counting down.
GACCACAGTCCTGAAAGCGGCCCGGCGCCAAGCACCGCCATTCCAAGCATGTGAAAAAGCGGATCCGCGGCGTAAGCAGCAGCGGAAAAAACTATCCAACCCAGTATAAACCCGGTCATATTGACGCGCAGAACCAGTACCAGCAATAAAATCAGCAAATGCTGAATGGTCAGAAGAGGCATGAACGCGAAAAACATTGCAAGGCAGAGCGCAGCGCTTATCTGGCCCGGCGCTGTTTCAGCATTGAGTACCTTGAGCAGTTTTGCAAGCAGCGTGATCATCTTAGTCCTCGCTAATGTTTCCCGGCTCCTTTTTCTCCGTCCAGAAGAGCCCGGACTGCCTTTGCCATTTTTGCCCTGTCTACGGGTTTAATAAAAAAACAGTCCGCGTCCTTGGCCTTTTTATGCCCTCCGTCACCGAATCCCGTACACAGGATTACCGGTATATCAGGCCGGATTTTTTTTATGTTTGAGGCAAGGCGTTTTCCGTTCATATCCGGCATGGTCATGTCTGTTATAACAAGATCGAATCCCCGCGGGTTTTCAAGAAAGGTTTCCAGAGCACCAGTGCCAGAGGTACTGGCCGTAACAGCATATCCGAGTGATGACAGGCTTTTTTGCTGCATTTCCACTATAAAATGCTCATCATCCACAAAAAGAATCCGCTCTTTACCCCCGGGCAGCCAGCCTTCTGTTTTTTCCTGTAACTCACCCCCGCATTGCCGGCCAGCCACAGGGAGATAAACATGAAAGCTGCTTCCCCTGCCAGGTTCACTGTCAACGGATATGCCTCCCTTATGGCCCTTTACTATCCCGTGGACTATGGAAAGCCCCAGGCCTGTGCCCACTCCTTTTTCCCTGGTTGTAAAATAGGGCTCAAAAATCTTTTCCAGGTTGTTTTCGGAAATTCCCTCGCCTGTATCGCTTACAGTGATTTTGACATAATCTCCCGGATCCAGGTCTGGACTGACCCAGCAGCTGTATTCATCAAGGGTCACCGGCTGCACCCGTATTTCAAGAACCCCGTTTTCATCGCCCATTGAATGCTTTGCATTTGTGGCAAGGTTGACAATAAGCTGATGTATCTGAGTGGGATCGGCAACAACAATGTGCTGCTCATCGCTCAGTATTGATTCCCGGACCTCTATGGAAACCGGAAAGGTGGAACGCAGCATTTTCAATGCCTCTTTTACAAGGGGAACCACAGGAACGGGAGTAAATTCGGTCTCCCCGCGCCTCGAAAGCGTCAAAATCTGCTTTACCAGTTCGCGGGCCCTGTTTCCGGCAGTCAGCACCCTTGACAGGTTTGTGTGCAAAAGTGTGTCCTTTTCCACTTCCTGCAGGGAAAGTTCGGTATAGCCTATGACCGCGGAAAGGATGTTGTTGAAATCGTGTGCAATTCCGCCCGCCAGGGTTCCTATTGCCTCCATCTTCTGCGCCTGGCGCAGCTGGGCCTCCAATTCCCTTTTTTCCTGTCTTGCTTTTTCCCTTTCACTCACATCCCTTGCAATCCCCTTGAAACCCTTTGGCCGTCCGTGTTCATCCCGGACAAGGGACACGGAATTTTCAATCCTGCAGACTGAATCGTCCTTCTTAATAAGCTTCCAGTCAAACCCCTTGCAGGGATTTCCGGTCCGGTAGACCCAGTTAAAGGTTTCATATACTCTTCGGGAATCTTCTTCGTCCATGTACTGACGGTAGTTCATACCCATGAGTTCGTCGCTGGTATAGCCCAGCATTCTGCACATGGAATCATTGAAAAAAGTAAAATTGCCGGCAATATCGACTTCAAAATAGCCGTCCTCGATGGTCTCAAGGATGGTTCGGTATCTTTCCTCGCTTCTGCGAAGGGCCTCTTCCACCTGCCTGCGCTCGGTGATATCAACCAGTATGCCGTACAAACCTTCCAGCCCGTCTTCTCCGAAAACAGGCCTTGCATTTATCATGCACCAAAGGGTCTGTCCGTGCTTGCTGATAAAACGATACTCCTCTGAGACCTTTTCACCCGAGAGGAACCTTTGAAACTGCTGATCCCTTCCGGGCAGGTCATCAGGATGTACGATTTCCGTATACCTCCTGCCCATAAGCTCATCAGGCGTGTAGCCGAGGATTTTTTCGCTATTGGGTGAAATGTAGGTTATTCTGGCTTCGGGATCCAGGATATATAGGATTTCATGAAGGTTTTCAACCAGGTGCCGGTATTTTTCAGCAGTTTTGCGGGCGGCTTCCTCACGGCTTCGCAGCTCCTGCTCCACACGCCTTAGGCGGGCATTTTCCTTTTCCAGTTCCCTGACCCTGTGTTCAAGTTCGTAGCAGTCAGGTTTTTTCATCATCTCCCCTATCTACCGGTCTAATCCAGGCCCTTGGAAACTGCGGACGCAGGTCTCAAGTAAAACCGGAACTTCTAAAGTTTTTACGCCGGCCGGGTGGAAGGCCACAGCTTCGGAAAAAGCAGGATTGAGTTTATGGCAATTTACAATTATTGTCAACTCATGCTATGCTCGCATTTGCAATTCCTGT
>JBKHES010000006.1:0-47945 GCA_046540695.1 Desulfobacterales bacterium | reverse complement strand
AAAAACGGGTGAAAATGGTTGACACGTAAATAATTATGTTTTAATTATTTATAAAACGTACCTGCCCTGTGGACGTTTTTTTGTTGTTGTGATTCCTTCTAATTTAAACATCTTAAACCAGGCCTCTTATTACCTAAGTTTTAAATAAATACATACTTTTACACACGGCCTGCAGGTGCCACAGGCAGCGTAAGCCGACGGTAATTATTCCGCGGCTTTCTGCGCCGATTGCGAGAGCCTGCCGCGCCGTTTCAATATTAAACCACGGCTGTTTCGAATCCATCCGGACGGGATCTCCGCAGCCAGGATTGAAATGGGAGAGAAAGAACAGGGAATGGTATTAAATGAACATCATTGAATTGAAAAACAAAAAGATCAGTGAACTCACCCGTATGGCCAAGAAGTTCAACATCGAGAACGTAGGCCGGATGCGCAAGCAGGAACTTATTTTTTCCCTTCTGCAGGCTCACATAGAGAAAAACGGACTGATTTACGGCGAGGGAACCCTGGAGATACTGCCGGACGGTTTCGGATTTCTGAGGTCCCATGACTGCAACTACCTTCCGGGTCCAGATGATATATATGTCTCGCCTTCCCAGATACGAAGGTTCAGTCTCAAAACCGGGGACACCGTATCAGGCCAGATCCGCCAGCCCAAGGAATCGGAGCGGTATTTCGCCCTGCTCAAAGTCGAGGCAATCAATTTCGAGGAACCCGAGGCAGCCAGGGAAAAAATTCTCTTTGACAACCTTACCCCTCTGTTTCCGGAAAAAAAGATCAAGCTTGAGCGAGAAGCAGACAATTACTCCATGCGCATCATGGACCTGATGACTCCGCTGGGCTTCGGACAGCGGGGCCTGATAGTTTCGCCCCCGCGTACAGGCAAGACGATGCTGCTCAAAAACATTGCAAACAGCATCATAGGCAATCATAAAAACGTTATACCCTTTGTGGTCCTAATTGATGAGCGGCCTGAAGAGGTCACTGACATGCAGCGCTCAGTGGATGCAGAAGTTGTTTCCTCCACTTTTGACGAACCTGCGGAGCGCCACGTCCAGGTGGCTGAAATGGTTTCTGAAAAGGCCAAGAGGCTCGTGGAGCACAAAAAGGACGTGGTGATACTGCTCGACAGCATAACCAGGCTTGCCCGTGCCTACAACATGACAGTACCCTCGAGCGGCAAGCTGCTTTCCGGCGGCGTGGACGCCAATGCCCTTCACCGTCCCAAGCGGTTTTTCGGTGCTGCCAGAAATATTGAGGAAGGCGGCAGCCTGACCATTATAGCCACTGCATTAATCGATACGGGCAGCAGGATGGACGAGGTTATATTCGAGGAATTCAAGGGCACCGGCAACATGGAGCTGCACCTGGACCGCAAGCTCTCGGACCGCCGCATGTACCCGGCAATCGACATCAACCGGTCCGGTACCCGGAAAGAAGAGCTGCTGCTGGATTCAGACGCGTTAAACCGGGTATGGATACTGCGCAAGCTGCTTGCTTCGCTGAATCCTATTGACAGCCTTGAGTTTTTGCTCGATAAGATGAAGGGCACGAAAACGAACAAGGAATTTCTCGACGCAATGAATTCGTGATATTTTAACGCTGGACCTTTAACATTGAAACTGAACCATGAGGTGTTTGAAATGAAAAAAGAAATTCATCCGCAGTACCAGGAGACAACTATCCGCTGCGCATGCGGCAACGAGTTCACCGTGGGCTCCACCCGCGAAAATATTTCCGTTGAAATCTGCTCCCAGTGCCATCCTTTTTATACCGGAAAGCAGAAGCTTGTTGACTCTGCCGGAAGAATCGAGAGGTTCCGCCGCAAGTATGCCTGGTATCAGCAGGGAGAAAAGAAATAAGCGGATACTGGTGGCTCTATGCTTGAAAGACTGGACGGAATAGAAAAGCGTTATGCCGAGCTCGAACGCCTGCTTTCAGATCCGGAGGTGGTGGGAAACAGGGAGGTGTATCCCAAATATGTACGCGAGCACGCGGAGCTTGGAAAAATCGTCGGGGTATACCGTGAATACCTGCGGGTGCAGCAGGAGCTCCAACAGAGCAGGGATCTGCTTTCTGACAGCGACCCGGAAATAAAGGAGCTTGCAAGAAATGAAATAGAATCGCTTACCCAGCAGCTCTCGGATCTGGAAAAGCAGCTGAAGAAACTGCTTGTTCCCAAGGACCCCAACGACGACAAAAACGTGATATTAGAAATCCGCGCAGGCACGGGCGGCGAGGAGGCAAGCCTTTTTGCCGGCGATCTTTTCCGTATGTATACGCGGTATTCAGAGGCCAAGGGCTGGAAGATAGAGTTAATTGATGCTCACTGGACCGACTCCGGCGGTGTGAAGGAAGTCATAGCCATGGTCAAAGGGCAGGGGGCTTACAGCCATCTCAAGTACGAAAGCGGAACTCACAGGGTCCAGCGGGTGCCTTCCACAGAGGCACAGGGAAGGATTCATACTTCTGCTGTCACCGTGGCGGTGCTTCCGGAGGCCGAAGACGTGGAGGTCAATATCGATCAAAACGACATAGAGGTGGATGTTTTCCGCTCCAGCGGCCCTGGCGGGCAGTCGGTTAACACAACTGACTCCGCGGTCCGTCTCACCCACGTTCCAAGCGGCCTGGTGGTGACCTGCCAGGACGAGAAATCCCAGCACAAAAACAAGGCCAAGGCGATGAAGGTGCTCATGGCCCGGCTGTATGACATCCAGCTGCAGGAGCAGAACGAAAAGATATCCCAGGAGCGCAGAAACCAGGTGGGAAGCGGCGACCGCAGCGAAAGAATCCGCACCTACAACTTTCCCCAGGGCAGGGTCACGGATCACCGCATAGGACTTACCCTGTATAAACTCGAACAGGTCCTGCAGGGCGGCGGGCTCGATGAAATAATCGACGAGCTTGCAACCTACTATCAGGCCCGGGCATTGCAGAATGCGGAATCACAAGTCACAGAAACCGCAGACGTGGACCGTTCTTGACGCGCTTCAATGGACGGCCGGTTTTTTTCACTCCCGCCATATCGATTCGCCCCGTCTCACTGCGGAACTTCTGCTGGCAGAAGTCTTGGGCGTCGGGCGCATAGATTTATATATCAGACACGACCAGCCCCTGTCCGCAGATGAGCTTGCCTCTTACAGGGAGCTGATCAGGCGCAGGGCGCGTCGTGAACCCGTGGCTTACATTCTTGGCAGCCGTGAATTCTGGGGCCTGCCGTTTGAAGTAAACCGGGATGTTCTTATTCCGCGTCCGGAAACCGAGCATCTTGTTGAAGCCGCACTTTCCAGGATGCCGGCGGGAAAAAAGGATGTCAGTCGCGTTATTGATCTGGGCACGGGCTCGGGAGCTGTAGTTGTTAGCCTGGCAGTGGAGCGCCCCGGCAACCTGTATTTTGCAGTTGACCGGTCATATCCGGCCCTGAAGCTTGCTGAAAAAAACGCTGCGCAAAACGGGGTTGCAGAAAATATAAGATTTTTTGCAGGCTGCTGGCTGGATTCGGTTGATCCCTCGGGGCCAGGTTTTGACATTATAGTCTCCAATCCTCCTTATGTTCCCAGCGGAGACCTTGCGGACCTTGAGCCCGAGGTCAGCGAATATGAACCACTCATGGCCCTTGACGGAAACAGCGACGGGCTTGAGGCCGTCCGCACAATTGCTTCGCTGGCGCCCGCTTACCTTAAGCCTGAAGGCTTTTTGCTCATGGAAACAGGATATGACCAGAAGGATGCGGTAGAAGAACTCTGCCGTGAATCCGGGGCTTACAGGGAGCCGGAGTTTGTAAGGGATTACGGCGGACATGACAGGGTGGCAGTGCTTTTGAAAATATAATAACAAAAATATTGCAGGTATGTATATCTTCTGGTAGAGATACCAAGTTTATTTATTAATGACACACGTCCCTGGACCGGCGGCTCCGGTGCTTTTTTTAAAAGTCGGCTGCCGGGATGACATGGGCGGCGGATTTCAAACCGAAGTAAAAGGAGTGTTTAAATGGCTTACGTTACAATGAAGGAACTGCTGGAGGCAGGGGTACATTTCGGCCACCAGACCAGGCGCTGGAACCCCAAGATGAAAAAATATATCTTCGGGGCAAGAAACGGGATCTACATCGTTGATCTGCAGCAGACGGTAAGAATGTTCAAGGTTGCATATGACTTTGTGGCAGACACGGTGGCAAACGGGCAGAGCGTGCTTTTTGTGGGCACCAAGAAGCAGGCCAGGGAGTCCATCTACGAGGAGGCCAATCGGTGCGAGATGTTTTATGTCCACAACCGCTGGATCGGCGGCATGCTCACTAATTTTGCCACTGTGAAAAAGAGCATTGAGCGGCTCAACTACCTCAATGCCATTGAAAACGACGGCTCAATAAACATGTATCCCAAGAAGGAAAGGGTCTACATGTTAAAGGAAAGGGCCAAGCTGGACAACAACCTGGGCGGTATCCGCGCCATGAAATCTCTGCCCGGCGCTATTTTTGTGGTTGACCCCAAGAAAGAGGCGATTGCTGTGCGCGAGGGGCTCAGGCTCGGAATTCCAGTAGTGGCAGTGGTGGACACAAACTGCGATCCCGACAAGATCGACTACGTTATCCCGGGAAATGATGATGCCATTCGCTCAATCAGGCTTATTACTTCCAAGATTGCCGATGCTGTAATCGAAGGGACACAGCGCAGGGAGGAAAAACTCCAGGCGGAAAAGGACAAGCAGGCCGAGGAAGCAGCGGATCAGTCTGAAAAAACGGTCGAGCGGCGACCGGTTTCCGAGGACGAGCAGGGTCCGGTAGTGGAGGTTATCCGCAAGGCCGCTTCAGGCACCCAGTCGGAAACATCATCCGGCCAGGCAGAAAAATCAGTGAAATCAGAATCAGAAGAAGCTGCAAACACAGGAGAATAAAAATGTCTACGATAACTGCAGATATGGTCAAACAGCTCAGGGACCGCTCCGGGGCCGGCATCATGGACTGCAAGGAGGCCCTTACCGAATGCGAGGGAGATACTGAGAAGGCGGCGGATTACCTTCGTAAAAAAGGCCTTGCCACAGCCAAGAAAAGGGCAGGTAAAACCGCCGCGGACGGGGTAATCCAGTCCTATATCCACATGGGCGGTAAAATCGGGGTGCTCGTGGAAGTGAACTGCGAGACTGACTTTGTTGCCAAAACCGATGAGTTCAAGGAATTCGCCAAAAACATTGCAATGCACATAGCCGCCTCAGCCCCGCTGGGCGTGCTTCCTGAAGATATTCCTGCCGAGGCGGTTGAACGGGAAAAAGAAATTTACCGTCAGCAGGCCCTTGAAATGGGAAAGCCCGAAGACGTGGCTGAAAAAATCGTGGAAGGCAAGATGAGCAAGTTTTATAAAGAGTCCTGCCTGATGAACCAGCTCTACATCAGGAATACGGATCTTACCATCTCGGATGTCATAAACGAGATGATCGCAAAAACAGGCGAGAAAATAACCATTAACAGGTTTGCCCGTTTCCAGATCGGAGAGAGTTAAAATCTTGAATCAGCCGATATTCAGCCGCGTGCTTCTGAAGCTGAGCGGCGAAGCACTCCTGGGCGATGAGCAGTACGGAATCAGCCCCGAGACCTTGCATTATGTTGCCGGGGAAGTGGAATCCATCGTCAGTCTGGGTGTGCAGACCGCCCTGGTGGTTGGGGGAGGCAATATATTCCGCGGGGTTGCAGGAAGCTCAAAGGGCATGGACAGGGCATCAGCGGATTACCTTGGCATGCTGGCCACGGTCATGAACAGCCTGGCTCTCCAGGACGCCCTGGAAAAGCTTGATATACCGACGCGGGTGCTTTCCGCGATTTCCATGCATCAGATGGCCGAACCCTACATAAGAAGAAGGGCCATCCGGCATCTGGAAAAGGGAAGGGTGGTGATATTTGCAGCAGGCACGGGCAATCCGTATTTCACCACTGATACCGCCGCTGTGCTCAGGGCAGCAGAAATCCACGCAGAAGTGCTGCTCAAAGGCACCAAGGTGGACGGGGTTTATGACATGGATCCTGTGAACAACGACTCGGCAATGTTTATCGACAGCATCGACTACATGTCTGTTCTGGAAAAACGCCTGCATGTTATGGACTCCACAGCCATATCCCTGGCCATGGACAACCGGCTGATTCTTGTGGTATTTAATCTCAAAAAACAGGGAAATACCTGCAAGGTGGTCTGCGGCGAGAGCATAGGTACTCGGATTTACGAAATAACCTGAAATACCGGAAAAGGTTGAATGCCGGCAGCCGGCAGGGGGGACAGATCCTGGGTCTGTTCCCCTTTAGACCTTGAACCTTTAACCTTGAACCCTTACACAGGTGAGCGGCCATGATTGATTCGATTATCAGTGAAGCCGGTGAAAAGATGGACAAGACGGTCGACGCGCTGAAAAAAGAGCTGCAGAAGATACGTACCGGGCGTGCGTCGTTGAATCTTTTGGACGATGTACGGGTGGATTATTACGGCACGCCCACACCGCTAAACCAGATTGCATCGCTTTCTGTTCCTGAAAGCCGCCTTATAACGATTCAACCCTGGGATCCTTCCGCTGTCAAGGAGATTGAAAAGGCCATAATGAAGTCCAACCTGGGGTTGACGCCTTCGAGCGACGGAAAGATTATACGCATTAATATTCCGCCTCTGACGGAGGATCGAAGAAAGGATATCGTCAAGCAGGTAAACAAGGTCTGCGAGGAATACAGGATTGCAGTGCGCAATATCCGCAGGGACGCAAACGATTCCCTGAAATCCCTCAAAAAGGACGGAGACGCCTCTGAAGACGATGTCAGCAAGGCTTTTGACGAAATCCAGAAACTAACAGACGAACACGTCAAACAGATAGACGAGCTCTACAAGACCAAGGAAAAGGAGATCCTTGAAGTCTGAGGCTGCTGAAAACGCAGGCCTGGACCCTTCCAGGCTCCCGTCTCATGTCGCCGTTATAATGGACGGAAACGGAAGATGGGCTAAAAAGCGGATGTTAAACCGGGTCAAGGGGCATGAGCGCGGCGCGGAGGCAGTTCGAATGGTGGTGCGTACAAGCAGGGAGCTTGGCATCGGATATCTCACACTGTACGCGTTTTCCACTGAAAACTGGCAGCGCCCTGAATCCGAGATCTCGGCCTTGATGACGCTTCTGAAGCGTTTTCTGTCCTCAGAGACCGGCGAGATGGTCGAAAAGGGAATCAGGCTAAACCTGATAGGCGAAACCGAGCGTCTGCCCGAAGATGTAAGGAATGCCCTGAACCGGACGGTTGAGGCCACGTCCGGAAATGACGGAATGTGCCTGACCCTTGCACTGAGCTACGGGGGGCGGGCGGAGATCGCAAAAGCTGCACGAACCCTTGCCATGGATGTCAGGCAGGGCAGGATCGATCCGGAAGACGTCACGGAACAGAGCCTTTGCGGGTATATGTATACCTCAGACATGCCCGATCCGGAATTGCTCGTTCGCACCAGCGGTGAATACAGGGTCAGCAATTTTCTGCTCTGGCAGATTGCCTACGCTGAAATCTTTGTAACCCCCACCTTGTGGCCGGACTTCACCCGCGATGAATATATCCGTATTCTCAAGGCGTTCCAGGAGCGGGAACGCCGCTTCGGCCGGGTTTCATCCTGACTACGGAAACTGGCCGTTCGGGCTTTAAGAGCCGTCGAACAGGATCATGAACCTACAGACGGGAATGTGCCATGCACCTGAAAAGATGGATTACAGCCTTTGTTGCGGTTCCCGTACTTGCAGCCCTTATATACAAGGGCTCTCCGGCAGTGTTTGCCTTCCTTATCGCGCTGATAGCAGTGCTTGCAATCTGGGAATACTTCCATATTATCTCCGGCGGTGATAAGACCAGGATCCTCAAGCCCGTGCCGCTTGCCGGGACTGCAGCAGGACTGGCAATGATAGCAGCCGCGCTTTTTGCATCCTTTGAGGCCATGCTTTTGTTAATGTTTTTGGGGCTTTTTATCGGCGCTCTTTTTTCAATGCCTGCATACAGATATGGCCCGCAGGTAATGGATACAGTGGCACAGCAGGTACAGGGGCTTGTATACATTTTTCTGCCTCTTTCATGCCTGGTGCTTCTGCGGTGCGGGCCCGACGGCGTGACATGGATATTCTTTGCGGTTTTCGTGGTATTTCTCGGGGATGTGGGTGCATTTTATATTGGCACCTACCTGGGCAGGCACAAGCTTGCTCCCTCCATAAGCCCCGGAAAATCGGTTGAAGGGGCGTTCGGCGGTCTTGCAGCCAATATAGTGGTGGCAATTGTATTTAAAAGCCTTTTTCTGCCCGGGCTTTCCACCCTGCATACCGCATTTTTTGCAGTATCAGTCGGGATCGCCGGCCAGATAGGCGACCTTTTTGAATCCGAGCTCAAGCGCAGGGCCAAAATCAAGGACTCGGGCGGAATCCTGCCCGGGCACGGGGGAATGCTGGACCGCATCGACGCCCTGCTGTTTGCCTCACCCGTGGCGTACGGGTTTAACCTGTTTATTTTTTAAAATGCAGTTGTTCAAATAACTGATGGCACCGTAAAAAGTCAAATATCTGCGTTACGCGCGATTCCTCAGAATTTCACGTACGGCTAAGTACGCTGCATTCTTCGGAATCGCGCAAGCCTTGATCTTAAATTTTTTACGGCGCCATCTAAAAACTTACTTTTTACGATTCCGTCAAATAACTCAATCAGAAATAAAATCTGAAATGAAAAAGCGCAGCATAGGCATACTCGGATCCACGGGATCCATTGGAAGAAGCACCCTTGAGGTCCTGGAGCGCTTTGCTGACCGATATTGCGTAAAAGCGCTTACAGGCGGCGGGAATATCGAACTTCTTGCCAGGCAGATAGAAAAGTTTGTCCCTGATATTGCAGCCGTCTATGATGAGCAAAAGGCACAGGCTCTCAGGAAAATGCTTTCAAAAAACACTGAAACAGAGATCGTTTTCGGACAAGAGGGTTACCGTAACGCCGCTGCCTATAGCGACACAGACATGGTGGTTTCCGCCATGGTGGGTTCTGCCGGGCTCATGCCCACAATAGCAGCAATATCTTCGGGCAAGGATATAGCGCTTGCAAACAAGGAAGTCCTGGTAATGGCAGGCGACCTTGTCATGCGAGAAGCTGCAGAGCGGGGAGTCCGGATTGTGCCGGTGGACAGTGAACACAGCGCAGTGTTTCAGTGCATATCAGGCAACCGGCATGATGACGTGGAAACAATACTTTTGACCGCGTCAGGAGGACCTTTTCTGGATTTGCCTGAAGAGGAGTTTGCCGGTGTTGTTCCTGAGGACGCACTTGCACATCCTACCTGGCAGATGGGAGACAAGATTACAATTGATTCCGCCACCCTAATGAACAAGGGCCTGGAGGTGATAGAAGCTGCACATCTTTTCGGGATCAGCGCGGACAGGATTGAAGTGGTTATCCATCCCCAGAGCATCGTGCATTCAATGGTGGCGTTTTGTGACGGAAGCGTAATGGCCCAGATGGGCGTGCCTGACATGAAAGGGGCTATTGCATATTCAGTTTCCTGCCCTGAGCGGCTTCCTCTGGGCCAGTCGTTTCCGGATTTTGCAAAGATAGCCCGCCTTACTTTCAGGGCGCCTGATATGAAGAAGTTTCCGTGCCTGGCGCTTGCATACCGGGCATGCAAAATCGGCGGGACAATGCCTGCTGCCATGAATGCCGCAAACGAGGCGGCAGTGGCCGCATTTTTAAAAGGTGATACGGGATTTAACAGAATCCCGGAAATTATCGAAGGTGTCATGAACCAATACAGGCCGGTTATGGAGCCGGGGATCGACGATGTGATAGAAGCCGATCTTGACGCGCGCAAAACAGCAGAGTCCATGCTGGCCGGATAAATTGAAATAAAAAGCGGGTTTTTAAGATATGAGCATGGTTATAGGCCTTGTTATAGTTCTGGGCGTGTTGATTTTTTTCCACGAGCTTGGTCATTTTCTGGTGGCCAAGGCGTTCGGGGTCGGAGTGGAGAAGTTTTCTCTGGGTTTCGGTCCCAAGCTGGCCTCAAAGACAGTGGGGCGTACGGAATACAGGCTTTCCGCGCTGCCACTGGGCGGATACGTAAAAATGGTGGGCGAGCAGCCGGATTCCGAGGTCGACCCCGAGGATGCTGATTATTCGTTCAATAATAAGCCGGTCCACCAGAGGATGCTCATAGTTGCAGCCGGTCCTTTTTCCAATTTCATACTGTGCGTGGTGATATTTTTCGTCTTGTTTGCCGCAATCGGGGTTATGGATTTAAAGCCGGTTGTAGGCGAAGTCAGGGAAGATTCGCCTGCAGAGGCAGCGGGCCTTGAAAACGGTGATGTTATTGCCGCCATAGAGGGCAGTGAAATAGAGACCTGGCAGGATATGGCCGAGTTTGTGTCCCAGAGCCGGGGCGAGCAGATTAGTTTCACCATAGAGCGCGACGGAAGCCGGAAGAATTTTAAAATCACGCCGGAAAAAGACACCGTGGAAAACGTGTTCGGAGAAGAGCAGGAGCGATACATACTAGGGATTACAGCATCCGGAGAGACCGAAACCACTCGTCTCAACCCGGTAGAGGCAATGGGCGAAAGCCTGACGCGCACATGGCTTATAATAAAGCTCACTGTGGTTTCCGTGGTAAAGCTTATCCAGGGTACCCTGTCTCTTGACACCCTCGGCGGCCCCATAATGATTGCTGAAATGGCGGGAGAACAGGTACAGCATGGGGCCGTGAGTCTGCTTTCCTTTATCGCGCTTGTAAGTGTGAACCTTGGCATACTGAACCTGCTGCCTGTGCCTGTGCTGGACGGGGGACATCTGGTGTTTTTTGCAATAGAGGCGGCAAAGGGCAGTCCGGTGTCGCTCAGGTCAAGGGAGGTAGCCCAGCAGATCGGCATCTTTCTGCTGCTGATGCTGATGGTTCTGGTGTTCTACAATGACATCATGAGAATTATAACCAGATAATATCCCGGGTAATAATTATGGCTCACCGTCTTGAAACCGCACTTAAGCCCGGCCTTTTTGACGCAGAAGGCGAAGGTGTGAGAAAAAAGGCCCGTTCCTATTTCAACATCAGCGCAGAGTCGGTCCGCACGGTAAATATCATCACCATTGACAAGGATCTCACCCCCGATCAGCTCGAATCCCTGCAAACCGAGATCTTTACCAACCCGGTAACACAGGTCTCTTCATTTCTCCCCCTTGATATCGACTTTGACTGGTGCATCTGGGTGGGATACCTGCCCGGGGTCAAGGACAACCCGGGGCACACCGCTGTTGAGGCCATAAAAGACGTACTGGGCGTGGATTTTTCAGAAGATGAAGGTGTTTATACCTCGAGGCGCTATTGCATCAAGGCCGCGGGCCTAACCCGGACAGATGCGGAAACCATAGCAGGCGAGCTGCTTGCAAACGAGATCATCCAGCAGGTAAGGATATTTCAGGCAGGCCAGTGGGACCCTGAAACCGGCATCGGCATAATCATTCCCAAGGTGAAGCTGGATCACACGCCCACGGTTTCCACCATTCCAATCGAATCAGATCAGGCTTTAAAGAAGGTCAGCGACGAGCGCAATCTGGCGCTGAACCCCAATGACATCCCGGTTATCCGCAAATACTTTCTGGAAAACGGCGTCCTGGCTGAAAGAAGTATAATGGGGCTAAAAGAGCCCACCGACGTGGAACTCGAATACATATCCCAGGCCAGAAGCGATCACTGCAATCACAATACGTTCAGGGGCATGTTTTATTACACGGATCTTGAAACGGGTGAAACCGAAACAGTGGACAGCCTTTTCAGAACGTTTATAGAAGCCCCGACCCTGAAGCTACAGGAAGAAAAAGACTGGGTTGTCTCTGTTCTGTGGGACAACGCAGGAGTGGGCAGGTTTGATGACAGTCACTATTACGTTATCACAGGCGAGACCCACAATTCCCCCTCCAACATGGAGGCATACGGCGGTGCCATAACCGGAATAGTCGGGGTCTACCGCGACCCCCTGGGCACGGGCAAAGGTTCACGCCTGGTAATGGGCAGCTACGGATTCTGCGTGGGAGAACGCGATTACAGCGGGGAGCTCAAGCCCAGGCTTCATCCCAGGCGCCTGCTCGACGGAGTGGTAGAAGGCGTGCGCGACGGGGGCAACAAAAGCGGCATACCCACACCTTTCGGCCAGGTGACCTTTAATCACAGATACATGGGCAAATGCCTTGTTTTTGTGACAGCACTGGGTTTGATGCCTGCCCGGGCTGCAGCAACTCCTGCTGAAGAAAAAACCACCTCGCCCGGCGAGCTGATCGTCATGTGCGGCGGCAGGGTGGGCAAAGACGGCATCCACGGTGTTACCGCATCTTCAGAGATTTTCAGCGAGCACACCCCTGCCGGCCATGTTCAGATCGGAGACCCCTACACCCAGAAAAAGATGCATGATTTTCTGCTAGAGGCAAGAGACCTGGGGCTTATCCAGTTTATCACGGACAACGGCGGCGGAGGGCTTTCGTCGTCCGTGGGAGAATCCGCCAGGTTTTCAGGCGGATGCGAGGTGTGGCTCGACCGGGTGCCCCTTAAATACTCCGGCCTGGACCAGTGGGAAATCTGGGTATCCGAATCCCAGGAAAGAATGACGGTTTCTGTGCGCCCCGAAGACCTTGATCAATTTCTTTTGCTTTCACAAAAGCACGCGGTGGAAAGCACTGTAATAGGAAAATACACGGATTCCGGCAAGCTTCACATTACCTACCACGGCGAGACATGCGCATACGTTAACATGGATTTTTTAACACGCGGGTTTCCTCAGTGGGAGTTTGAGGCCCAGTGGCGCCCGCCGCGCAGCCGCGGGCTCTTCGAGCCGGTTATCAGCGAACCATCGGATTACCCGGCGCTTTTAAAAGACATGCTCGCCCGCCCAAACATCTGCTCCAGGGAATGGATAATACGCCAGTATGATCACGAAGTTCAGGGAACAAGCGTTATCAAGCCCCTGGTGGGAAAGGAGCGTGATGTAAACAGCGATGCAGCAGTTATTCGCCCGGTACTTACATCCGGGCGGGGACTTGGATTTTCCCAGGCCCTGCTGCCGTTTTACTCTGCAATAGACGCCTATCACATGACATCGTGCACAATTGACGAGGCAGTCCGCCGCCTGGTTGCTGTGGGCGGAGATCCTGATCATATTGGCGGAGTGGACAATTTCTGCTGGCCGAACATCCAGTATGATCCTGAAAAAAACCCTGACGGTAAATTCAAGGCAGCCCAGCTTGTTCGATCCTGCAGTGCGCTTTCAGAGACCTGCCTTGCCTACGGAATCCCGCTTTTGTCAGGAAAAGACAGCATGTACGTGGACGGGCACCTGCCGGGCAGATATAACGAGACCCACAAGCTCTCTGCCTTGGAGACGATGCAGTTTTCGGCAACCGGCGTGATTGAAGACATAAACTGCTGCGTTACAATGGATTTCAAGTTCCCGGGTGACCTGGTATACGTGATAGGAGAAACAAGAAACGAGCTTGGCGCATCTGAATACTATGAAAGATTCGGATATACGGGATTAAATGTGCCGGTAACCGAGCCTGAAAAACTGCTGCCCCTTTATAAGGCAGTGCACGCGGCGGTCTGCCGCAGGCTTGTTTGCTCCCTTCACGGTGTATACAGGGGCGGCCTGGGAGTGCATCTGGCAATGTGCGCAATGGCCGGCAATCTCGGGCTTAGCGCGGATCTGGATCTTGTTCCCGTCAATGGGCGACTGCGGCCGGATCACCTTCTTTTTTCAGAGACCCCCGGACGTTTTATAGCAGCAATAGCCCCTGAAAACCGTGCAGAATTCGAGGCAGAGCTTGGAGATCATCCATTTGCGTGCGTGGGAGAAACAAGGGAAGACGGGATGTTCGAACTTCAGGCATCAGGAAGCAAAATAGCCTCCATGCGGTCATCAGAGCTTAAATCCTCATGGAAGGCCCCCTTTGGCGGTTTGATATAACAGGAAGCACAATTATGGCAATAAAAAACAAAAAAGACAGCGTAAAAGCCCTTGTCCTTACGGGATACGGCCTGAACTGCGATGTTGAAACAGCCCATGCGTGCGAGCTTGCAGGCGCGCGCGCTTCCTGCGTGCACATAAACGACGTGATATCCGGAGCCGTCAATCTTGACGAATTCCGGATCATGGTCTTCATAGGCGGCTTTTCATGGGGCGACGACCACGGTGCAGGAGTGATCCAGGCCGTTCGTATGAAAAAAAACGCCGGCGGCAGAATCCTGGACTTCATTGAAAGGGGCAACCTGGTGCTCGGCATATGCAACGGGTTCCAAACGCTTGTAAACCTGGGGCTGCTTCCGGGAATCGATAACGATTACACCTCCCGCACAGTTGCTTTGACCCACAACGACTGCGGCAATTTCAGAGACGACTGGGTTAATCTTAAAATAAATCCTGACTCGCCCTGCGTATTTACAAGGGGACTCAAAAACATCGAGCTTCCGGTCCGCCACGGCGAAGGAAAGTTTATGGCGGATGACCCGGTTATAACCAGCCTGGTAAAACACAACCAGGTTGTGTGTAAATACGCCGATGCAGAAGGCTTACCCGCAAAAGGAGCTTTTCCTGAAAACCCCAACGGCTCCTTGCAGGATATTGCCGGCATCTGCGATCCAACCGGACGTGTTTTCGGCCTTATGCCGCACCCGGAGGCCTTTAATCACCCCTCCAACCATCCGGACTGGCCGCGCTTAAACCAGCTTTCCATGCGCGGGAGCATCAACCCGGACCAGTTCCCGGTCACAGGCATCCGGATATTTGAAAACGCTGTGCGTTTTTTCACTTGATTAAAAAACACGGCCTCGGAAAAAATTTATTAAACCCTGCAATGATGAATATCATTGACAGTCTACATGGCATAAAAGTAAATTGTACATTAAATTCGCTTTTTTCCGAAACAGTTGCCCTCCTTGATTCATAAAAATTGAAAGGAGTCCAGTGATGCGCTTGATGCTTTTATCATTAATTTTTACGGGGCTTGTATTTGCCGGCCAGGGCCATGCCGAGCTTTATCAATACGAGGACTCCAGCGGGGTAGTTCGCACAACAGATGACTATGGAAGTATTCCGGAAAAATACAGAGAAGATGTAGAGATCCAGTCAGAGGTAAAAAGAAGCGATCCTCAAAAAAACCAGGAAGGCGAAGTCCGTAACCGGGAAAATGATCAGAAACAGGACCCAGAAAATTCTCAGTCAAAAGAAAATACTGAGCAGTTGTCAGAAAAGAGGCAAAAACTGGCTGATCAGAAAGAGGAACTGCAGGAAGAATATGAGCAGATAAGAAAAGACAGGGAAAGGTTGTCAAACAATGCCCCTGACGATTCTGCCCCAGATTCAGAAAGAGAAGAATATTCCCGGAAAATAGACGAACTTAACGATCGAATAGAAGCCTACCAGGAAAAGGCGGAAGCCCATGAAAAAAAGGTAGAGGCCTTTAACTCCGAGCTCGATCAGCAGTCACAATCTGATTAGCAGCAAAGAGGCTTCATTCCGTGTTTTGTTCCATGGATTCAATCAGGCTGTCGACTTCCGTTTCTGTAGCAGATCCCCGGTCCTGCAGCTCCTGAAGGCTAAAGCCCAGTTCTGCAAGGGTTTCCTGCTCGGGTGTAAAATTTTTTTCCAACGCCTGAACGTTGGCCATTGTGTCTGCCGCGTGCAGTATACCTGACAGTACGTCGCCCTCTGATTCAGACGGGCGGTGGTGGAACTCTATGGCATGGGTCTGGCTGGCCGGAAGCATCCATTTCTTAAGATACTCAGAAGCCACCTGCGCATGATTGAACCCGAAAATGGCCTCTTCGGCCTGCTCGATTGTTTCGCCGTTTTCAAGGTGTCTTTCAAGGCGTTTTTTCTCCTTTGCCATGTGCGGGTCCATGATAAGCATGCCTGCATCGTGGAGAAGTCCGGACATGAAAGCGTCATCTGCCATGTCCTGATATTTTTCTTCTGCTATGGCTCTTGCCGCCAGTGCCGTAAACAGGGAATGCTTCCAGGTTTCCCTGGCTTCAATGCCGTAGCCTGCAAGCTGTCTGCCCATCATTTTTGATGAACTCACAACAACTATCATTTCAAAAAGGGTTTTAAACCCCAGAAGTGCTGATGCCTGCTGAACCGAGTTCACCGGCACGGTTACGCCGTAGTAGGCGGAGTTGGCAAGCCTTAGGACACGGGTGGCCATGGCCTGGTCTGATTCAAGTACCTGGGCTATTTCCCTGAAGCCTGCATTTTCGTTGGACAGGACCTGCGTGGCCCGCGCAATAACCTGAGGCATTGGCGGAAGGGCTCTTGCGGTTTCAATGATTTGCTGCATCCTTTCCTGGCCTGTTACCGGCATGACTGCATATATCTCCCTGGGTTTTGGAGGTTCAAATCTGGTTGGGTGTTCTTGTCTATTTATCGGCTGATTCCTAAAAAACTTTAGTACCTGAAGCAAAAAAGGCCGCCCCGGCGGGGCGGCACAGAAATATTCTGACAATAGTGAGTTAAAGAGACGGGCGGTTTTATTAACGCATTGCCCGTACCGGCATTCCCTGGCTTAAGTCCTGTTTGGATTCTGTTATAAGAACCGTGGAGGCCTTGTCCTCGGTGTGTACCACGATCACCGAACCCATTTCTTCGCGTTCAAGCTCCCTGGATTCCACGGACTTCAGCCCTGTGTCCTCCATTACAGGGTAAAGCGCATGGTATTTCTGTCCGACTTCAACACCGTGGTCGCTTCCCTTGTCTATAAAGGCAATGATATGTTCCCCCATGGCCTTCCAGTCTTCTTCAGACTTAATTATTTTTGCCTCCAGGTCGTTTACCCCGGGTTTTAGCTCAAGTTTCTGATCGCGTATCATGAAAGGTATCAGCTTGTCTCCTTCAAGGATTTCCCTGAACGAGGCCTTTATGTTTCCTATGGCAAGATCCTGATTCTCCTTGGTCTCAGTGATTTCTGCTATTCCTGTAAGCAGGTGCTGGACCCCTATGCGCTCGTTTGTTTCAGGATCACGCACAGGGCTGATGGTGCGATGCAGAAAAAAGGTGTCTCCTTCTGAAAGGTTGCTGCCTGGTTCGGGGCGGATATATACGCGGTCGCCCTGGCTTAAAAACCACTTGTCTCCCATGGACTGAAACAGCGTCCCTGATGGTTCTGCAGCCGTTTGCCTGATAAAACCCACGGAGTTGATCGAAGAAAAGTCGAAGTATTTCTTGTCAGTCTCTTTTTCCTGTTTTTCCGGCTCTGGTTCTTTGTCTTTTTCTCCAAGAAAGGTTTTATTATAGATGCGGATACGCTGGCCGGGATATATAAGATGCGGGTTTGGGAGGTCGGGGTTGTACTGCCACAGATCCGGCCACTGCCATGGAGAATCGGAAAACCTCTGTGAAAGGTCCCACAGGGTGTCGCCTTTCTGCACGGTATAGTAAAAACCGGTTTCAGTACTGATTATATGATCTTCAACGTCCCCCGCTTTTGCTGATCCGGCAGCTACAAGAGCTGCGAGAATCAAAACAAAAACCGGTGCAAAGAGCTTTTTCCACCTTGTAATTAAGTGTGCGTTCATTCCATGCCCCTGTAATTATATGGGTTGAAACAAGTGACGGGAATAAAAAGGCCCGATTTTGTGCAACCTTCATATCCGGATATTTACTCCATAAAGAATTTTTCGTTTTTTGTCAAGATATTGCAGGCATTCTGCAGAATTTTTGCTTGACCTTAACTTTCTTCTTGCTTATCAGTTATCAGGAAACAGCTTAAATATATTGTTTTATTGTGAGGCATTTATAAATAACAGGTGTATTGTGAAACAATTTGTAAACCATAACCGTTTCAGTGTAACCGGTTTATATTTCCGGTGGTGGCGCTTTGCAGCCGCAAAGGCACGGTGCCCCCTTCGGCCGGTGATTTGCTGAGCAATCCGGCGCAAAAAGAGGAAAAAGAACCGTGGGGCCCCGGGCTTCACGGTTTTTTTGTGTTAAGGTGAAAAACCGGGGTACTTGAAATGTATAGCCAATGGAGGAAAAACCGATGCTGATAGTAATGCGCCAGGACGCAACCCAGGAACAGATAGATGCCGTGATTCGGGCAATCGAGGAAAAGGATTGTTCAGCCCGGCCAATTCCGGGCGGAGAGAGGGTTTCCATAGGGGTGCTGTACAATAAATGGCCCATTGATCCTGCGACATTCCAGGGAATGCCGGGAGTTAAGGAGGCCATACCGGTAACACGGCCCTACAAGCTTGTCAGCAGGGAGGTCCATCCCCATGACAGCGTGATCAGGGTTGGCAACGTTTCCATAGGCGGTGACAATCTTGTTATCATCGGGGGGCCGTGCGCTGTTGAGAGCGAATCCCAGGTAATGACAACAGCAGAGCATGTAAAAAAAGCAGGGGCGGATATATTCAGGGGAGGCGCTTTTAAGCCGCGCACTTCACCGTACGCCTTCCAGGGACTTGGAGAGCAGGGACTTAAGATACTTGCAAATGTGCGCGAAACCTTCGGATTTCCGGTTGTCACCGAGGTGCTGGACCTGGAGCATTTTGACATGGTTGAGAAATACGCTGATATCGTGCAGATAGGCACCAGGAATATGCAGAATTTCAGCCTGCTTAGGCGCGCCGGGGAGGCGGAAAAGCCTATTCTGCTCAAACGAGGCATGTCGGCCACCGTGGACGAATGGCTCATGGCTGCCGAATACATCCTGTCAGAGGGCAACCAGGACATAATTCTTTGTGAGCGCGGGCTGCGCACGTTTGTCCGCCACAGCAGAAACACGCTGGATTTTTCAGCGATTCCGGTGGTCCGAAGGGAAAGCCATCTGCCGGTAATAATGGATCCAAGCCATGCCGCCGGATTAAGGGACCAGGTCCTGCCGCTTAGCCGGGCCGCTGCAGCGGTGGGGGCTCACGGGCTTATGGTGGAAGTCCACAACACGCCTGATTCTGCTTTGTGCGACGGGGGCCAGTCGCTTTATCCCGAACAGTTTGAAACGCTTTGCAGCCAGGCAAGGGCCATTCGAGATATTTTCCGTGAAAAATCAGAAACCGGGTGATGACGTGAGGCGGATCAACATATCAGGACAGACCGGAAACTCAACCATTTTTGCAGGCGAGTCCCTGGAAAACATACAGGCCCGTCTGCCCGCAGGAGTCCGCTTGATAATAATCACGGACGAAAACGTAAGACGGCTTTACTCCGAGAGGATGCCGCCTTCAAAACACATTGTCACGGCCACCACAGAGGCAGCCAAAACCCTGGATACAGCGGCTTTTATCTATCGCCGGTTAATTGAGCTGCAGGCTGACAGGGCAGTGTTCCTGCTGGGAGTGGGCGGGGGCATAGTATGCGACATAACAGGGTTTGTGGCTGCAACCTATCTGCGGGGCGTAAGATTCGCAAGTGCCCCGACCACCCTGCTTGCCCAGGTGGATGCAAGCGTGGGAGGAAAAACAGGTGTTAATTTCAACGGATACAAAAACATGGTTGGAGTGTTTAACCAGCCCATGTTAGTTTTCTGCGATCCTTCAGTGTTAAAAACACTGCCTGAGGCTGAAATTGCAAACGGGTTTGCAGAGATTGTAAAGCACGCGGCAATTGCAGATGACAGATATTTTAACCTGATAGAACAAAACGTTGATCAGGCCCTGGCCCTGGAACCCGATCTGCTGGAAAAAATAGTCCATGACTCGATTGCCATAAAAGCAGATATTGTAAACCGCGATGAACGCGAGCAAGGGGAGAGAAAAAAGCTGAATTTCGGCCACACCGTGGGCCATGCACTGGAAAAAACCTCGGGATTTTCGCATGGAAAGGCAGTGAGCATCGGCATGGCAGCGGCTGCCAGGCTGTCTGTGCAAAAGGGCTACCTGTCCGAAAGCCAGGAGCGTCGCATCAAATCCCTGCTGGTAAGCCTGGGGCTTCCGGTGTGGACGCGGTTTGACCCGGACGCTGTATTTGAAGCCCTGGCAAGGGACAAAAAAAGGCTGGATGAAAACATCCATTTCGTACTTCTTTCCGGGATAGGCAAAAGTTTCGTGGAACCCGTGGGTCTTTCGGAACTGAGAAAATTTCTGGAAGGCCTGGCAGCCGGGTGAATCACTTAACTTTAAAGCGCGGGTTTTCTATTCGCTCGCTTTTGCACACCGGGCATTTTCCTGGTTTTGTCATCCTGTTGCGGTTTTTAAAAGAATACCCGCAGGAAATGCAGGAAGCAGAAACGGTTTTAAGCTTTTTACCCTGCTTTGAAAGGCTTTTTGATATATGCGGAAGATGGTCGTATACTTCCTTTTCGCTTAAGCCGAGAGCCTGCGAAATCTGCCTTGCGTCCATCTCTTCCTGCAACAGGATCTCGATTATCTGTTGTCTGATTGTTGCCATGGGGTCTTTCTCCTGTCGTTTCCATGCCTTTCTACCATATCCGGACCCCTGAGATAAAACAATTAATTTTGAGCTTTAAATTTCAGGCTAAAATGTATTACAAATAAAAACGGTTATACTGCAGGCAGCAATGTGTAAATGAAATAAGGAAAATCGTGCATGGATCTGATTTCATCGATTCTTTGCCGTTACCGGTCAGTTAAAAGCCGGCTCAAAGGCTTTCCCCCCAAGAAGGTGCTTGTGCTGGAAGGCGGCGGCATGCGCGGGATTTTTCTGGTTGGTGTTCTTCAGGCCTTCATGGAGCGGGGATACGTTCCCTGGCGACACATTATAGGCACGTCTGCGGGAGCTCTCATAGGCACGGCCTACGCGGCCCGCCAGATCCACCTGGCCCGGGATGCTTTTTTCTCAGAGCTTCTAACCGGCAGGTTTATAAAGATGTCCAATATATTCAGGCCTGAAAAACACGTGCTAAACCTTGACTGGATGGTTGACAACTTCGTGGACGGCCACCAGGATAATCTTGATATAAGGCGCCTGCGAAGGACTTCCTGCCCTGTCACAATAGTGGCAACCCGGTATTATCAGCACGCGCTACCGGAGCCCATGTATATGAGTACGAAAAGGGACCATATCCCGAGGGCGCTTAAGGCCTCGGCTGCAATACCTTTTTTGTACAGGAGCTTTGTTCCGTATAAAAACGAGCTTCTGCTGGACGGAAGCGTCTGCAATCCGATTCCTTATAAACAGGCCCTGGAGCTGGGGTTTTCGGAAAAAGACATACTCGTGTTAGCAACCAGGCCCAGGGGTTACAGGAAGAACCGGGAATCTTTCTGGGTAAAGATGCTCTACGAATCCTTTTACAGGCACGAGCAATACAGCTATCTGATAGAGGCCCTTGATAGGCACTATGTAATGTACAATAATCTTTTAGATGACCTTGACGCTAACCCTAATATCAAGGTTATATATCCGCCCGGCGATTTCAAGGTCAACCGTCTTACAAGAAGCGAGGAAAAAATCCTGGAAGGATTTGAACAGGGGGTCACTGCAGCCAGGAATTTCCTTTATCACCAGGGGCGGCAGGCAGCCGGCGATGGTTGAAATGTTGTTTTAATTCAGAATATCCGGAGGTATTACTTAATGGGTTTGTTGAGCATTTTTGCGGGGAAAAAACCTGAGGACCACGAGGAAAAAGGAGACGAGTTGTTCAGGAGCAAGGCCTTCGGGGATGCGCGCATTGAATTTGAAAGGGCCCTTCATAAGATAGACACGCGTTTTTCTGAAAAAGCCCATCTCAAGGACCGTATCAGGCAGAAACTGGATTCGGCAGGCGATTGTCTTGCCTTGGTTCATGTTGAAAACGCGGAGGCAATGGCAGAAGCAGGCGACACCAGGGAGGCTGAGGAGTTATTTGAACTGGCCCTGGGTCTTGCAGGCCGCGAGGATACAAGAAGGAAAATCACAAAGGCAGTCAACAGGCTTTACGAAAATAAAAATCAGAATCAGGATGCGGCAGAAAGCGCCAGCGGGCACAGCCAGGGAGAGTCTGCAGATTATGAAAACCATGACAGCCCGGATAACCCCGATTTCGAAGACCGCGACGATGCTGAACTTTTTGCCGTGCTGTTAAACGCCCTTCCAGCGGAGACCGCGGAGGCCTACCGGAGCTACGGAGAAACTTTTACAAGGGGGTACGCCGCCCTTAACAGGGGCGAGTTTGACCTTGCAATAGAAGAGCTTTCAGCCGCCATGGAGGAAAACCGGGATGATTTCACCCTGATTCCCCTTGAACTTGCAACTGCGTACCTGCACGCAGAAGAGCACGGGCGGGCCAGGGATCTTCTGGAATCGTTTATAAGTCAGAACCCGGAGGAAACCAGGGCTTATCAGCTGTTATGTGAATTGTACTGGGAGGCCGGCGAGTTTTCGAAAGCCGGTGCCCTTATTGAATCCTCTCCTGCGGTTATACGCGGCTCTGCTTCAATTCAGCTGCTCGACGGAGAGACCCGCTTTCAGTCAGGGGATTTAAACGGCGCCAGGGAGGTCTTCAGGGCGTGCATGGACGAACACGGCACCGGGGAAATAGTGTTAAGGGCTCTTGCAAAAACATGTGAAGCCGCAGGCGATATTGAAGAGGCCCGGGCCCTGTACGCGCAGATCATGAACCACTGCGCATCCTGTCAGAGGGCGGTGGATCCTCTGATAAAGAGGCGGTTTGCGGATTTGAGCCTTGAAAGCGGGGATACGTCGTCAAAACTGCTTGATCTCCTTTTTTCCCTGGTACAGGAAGACCCGGATAACAGGGGCGACTATTACCTGCGCATAGGCAGGATATATGAAAAAAGGGGCGAAGACAAAGAAGCCAGGCGATATCTCGGGCTTGCAGGGCAGCTCGGACAGGGCGCATGAAGGAGTTTTCCAAAGACACCTCGCAAACAGGGTTTACCGACCGCCTGGCTTATGCCAACGGCCTTGAAAAGCGCGCCGGGTTTAAACGCTTTTTGTTTTTTCCGGGCATGCTGTTTGCCAGCAGGCAAAAATGGTGGGCAGACGGCGGGTTGCGGCCGGGCTTGCACGAAGGCCTTGATTTTTGTTTTTTTGAAGGCGCCGGCGGCTGCAGATTCAGGCTCGATGAAACCGCCAGGGTCCCCGCAGCCTTTGACAGCAGCGTGGCCGCGGTCATTGATGATTTTCTCGGGCGCACCGTGATAGCAAAACAGAATCTGCCCGGCCGGACGGGACAATTTTTTATCCTCTACGCCCACATACGCCCTGATGAAAGCGTGCGGCCGGGACAGCCCCTTGCAGCCGGCCGGACCTTTGCGGCAGTCGCCCCTGCCGCGCAAAACAGGATTCTGCCCCCGCACCTGCATTTGAGCGTGATGCCGTGCGAAAAAATGCCTTCGCTGGAAAAGCTTGACTGGCCGCTTTTAAACACCCTGGAATCGGGAAGTTTCCTGGACCCTGGTGATGTGACAGGCTGCGGCGGCAGGGTGATTGATTTTCATCCGGGAATTAACCTTTTTGATGACTTTGCCCGGATGGGCTGAAACGCCTTGAATTTGCATGAAAGCTCTGTTATAAATCTTGAATTTTAACAATCCGATTCCCTGCTGCAGGAGGATAGATGATTAGAGCAGCTGTTGCGGGCGCAACAGGATATGCCGGGGCGGAGCTGGTCCGGATTCTCTCGGGCCATCCCGGGGTTGTGCTCACGGTTCTTACTTCGCGCCAGTATGCTGGCGTGCCTTTCGACAGGATTTATCCTGCCATGACAGGCATTATAACCCGGGAATGCGAAACCTTTGAGGCAGAATCAGTCTGCGAACGCGCGGACGTTGTATTTACAGCCCTTCCTCACAAGTTGCCGATGGAAATAATTCCCGGCATTCTGGACAGGGGATGCAAAGTGGTGGATCTTTCCGCGGATTTCAGGTTCCGGGACCCAGTGTTGTATGAGGCTGCATACCAGCCACACGCTGCAAAGGAACTGCTTTCCGGGTCAGTTTACGGCCTTTCCGAGGTGTTCGCAGATGAGATTGCTGAAGCAAACCTTGTCGGAAATCCTGGGTGCTACCCCACCAGCGTGCTGCTTGGGCTGATTCCTCTGATAAAAGCCGGAATGATCGATACCTCAACCATAATTGCCGATTCCAAGTCAGGGGTCAGCGGCGCCGGCCGCAGCCCGTCCCTGACAACGCTTTACTGCGAGGCAGGCGAGTCCTTCAAGGCCTACAAGGTTGCAGCCCACCGCCATGAACCCGAAATGGAGCAGATCCTCGGCCGTATCGCCGGAAAAGACGTAAACATAAGCTTCGTGCCCCACCTTGTTCCCATGATCCGTGGAATGGAAACCACCATCTACGCCTCTTTGCTTAAGGATGCCGGTGATGAGGCTGTCAGGGAGTGTCTGACCGCGTATTACCGGGGCCGAAGATTCATCAGGATCACGGAAAACGGCCGGCCGCCTGATACAAGGGACGTAAGGGGAACAAACTACTGTGATATAGGCTTTGTAATTGACCGTGACAACCAGAGACTTATTCTCATGTCTGTAATTGACAATCTTGTAAAGGGTGCGGCAGGCCAGGCGGTCCAGAATATGAACCTTATGTGGGGCCTGTCTGAAACCGCGGGACTGACCGCTTCTCCCTTTCCGGTGTAAGTTTTTTTTCAGGCAATCAAAACGGAGCTTTCAAATGAAGATTACCCAGATTTCCGTGTTCATGGAAAACCGGTCCGGGCGGCTGGCAAGGATCACCACCGCCCTGGGAGAGGCAGGTGTAAACATTCGTGCCATGTCCCTGGCTGATACCTCGGATTTCGGGATCCTGCGGCTGATAGTCTCCGATATTGAAAAAGCCGGCCGGGTGTTAAAAGAACACGGATTCCTCGTTCGTACAGCCGAGGTGGTGGCGGTTGCAATACCTGATATTCCCGGAGCCCTCGGCAACCTTCTTTCCATAATGGAGCGTGCGGACCTAAACGTTGAATACATGTACGCGTTTGTTGAAAAGGCCCATGACCATGCTGTTTTGATCTTTCGCTTCGATGATATGGACCGTGCAATAGACGTTATGCTGGAAAACGATATAAACGTTCTCGAAGTGCGCAAGGTTCTCGGAATGTAGTCCGGGATACGATTGCTTAATAAAAAAAGAGGGGGTACAGACAGTGAAAAACAGAGTTTTACCGGCATTGACTGCAGTGTTGTTGGTTTTCTGCTTTGCTGCGGCAGGCTATGCGGAAAAAAAGGAACCCTATCATATAGGCGGCGTGTTTTCCATAACCGGCAGCGCGGCCTGGCTTGGAGAGCCTGCAAGAAACACCGTGGAAATGATAGCAGAAGAGATAAACGACAACGGCGGTATAAACGGCCGCATGATTGAACTGCACATTGAAGATACCCAGGGCAGCAACACCAGGGCGGTCAACGCGGTACGGAAGCTGATAAAGAAAAATGATGTGTCCGCCATTATAGGACCTTCGCGCAGCGGGACCTCTCTTGCAGCTGTACCGGTGGCGGAAAAAGCGGAAATTCCAATGCTGTCATGCGCTGCCGCGGCAAGCATCACCAACCCGCCCGAGGACCGCAGATTTGTCTTCAAGATGGGCCAGAATGACAGTGATGCAGCCAGGCGCATCTATGAACACATGAATGAAAACGATATAGAAAAGGTCGGGATCCTCACAGGCACAACAGGCTTCGGCGATGCCGGCAGAACGCAACTGAAAGAACTTGCAGGCGAATACGGAATTGAAATTGTGGCGGATGAAACATACGGCCCCGGAGATACCGACATGACTGCCCAGCTTATGGGAATCCGCAGAACTGACGCAGAGGCAGTGATTAACTGGTCCATCGTTCCTGCCCAGTCAATAGTTCCCAAGAACATGAAACAGCTGAACATGCAGATGCAGCTTTATCAGAGCCACGGGTTTGCAAACACCAAGTATGTCGAGGCGGCAGGGCAGGCTGCGGAGGGATCGATTTTTCCATCCGGCCGCATCATGGCCGCCTCAACTGTGCCGGAAGACCATCCGCAGAAAGACGCTCTTGAATCCTACAAGAAAAATTATGAAGGCACCTACGGCGAGGCAGTGACAACTTTCGGCGGGCATGCCTATGATGCGATCCATATCATTGCAAAAGCCCTGGAAGAGGTGGGCGGCAATCCCGTAAAAATAAGGGATGCAATAGAAGATATGGAATTTGTCGGCATAAGCGGCGTGTTTAACTTTTCCGAAGACGATCACTGCGGTCTGTCTAAAGAAGATTTTGAAATTATGACGGTTAAAGACGGCAAGATAGTGGTGCTGGACAAATAGGCATGGAACTGGGGATTATTACAGACTGGCTCCAGTTCCTGTTCATGGGAATCCAGCGCGGGGCCATATATGCCATGGTGGCCATGGGTTTTAACATGATCTACAGCTCCACCGGCATCATCAATTTCGCCCAGGGCGAGTTCGTCGTCCTGGGCGGCCTTATGATGGTGTCGCTTACCATGGTTCTCGGGTTGTCCATGGTGTTTGCATTTTTCATTTCAGTGGTGTTTGTCACCGTGGTGGGAATTTTAATGGAGCGCCTCACCATAAATCCTGTAAGACAGCCCAGCGTTCTGCGTCTTATTATAATAACCATAGCGGTTTCAATGCTTCTAAAGGGCGGGGCCATGTGCGTATGGGGCAAGGGCTCCCATTACATGCGCCATTTCACGGAAGGCGCTGCCCTGGATTTAATGGGTGCCACGATTATGCCCCAGACTCTTTGGATCATCGGAATATTGATTCTGGTGGTGATCTGTTACGTGGTTTTTTTCAATTTTACAATGACCGGAAAATGCATGCGGGCATGTGCCATCAATCGCGATGCTGCCAGGCTTGCCGGTATCAACGACCGCAGGATGGTTATGCTCTCCTTTGCCCTGTCCGCGGCCATAGGCGCGATAGCGGGCATTATCATCACCCCTTTGATCCAGATGGACTACGCCAGGGGGGCTCTTCTGGGTTTGAAGGGATTCGGCGCGGCTGTAATCGGCGGTCTCGGAAACAGCCTGGGAGCTGTTGCAGCGGGCCTGCTGCTCGGCACCATAGAGGCAATGGCGGGCGGTTACGTTTCTTCGCACTACATGGACGCCATTGCCCTTGTCGTGATGCTCGCCGTACTTTTTGTGAGGCCCGGCGGACTGTTTGGAAAGTCCGAAGAAGTTCGTTTAAAAGAGTTCTGAAATGCCGCTGAAGGATTACATAGGATTCTGCATTCTCATCTGCCTTGTACTTTTGATGCCGCAACTGATGGTAAACGACTACTATCTGGGCGTGCTTGTGTTTGCAGCCTTCAACTGCCTTGCCTGTACAGGGCTCTGCCTGCTGATGGGTTATGCAGGCCAGATATCTTTGGGCCACGGTGCCTTTATCGCCATAGGGGCCTACAGCTCAGGGATTTTTACGACCGCCTTCGGCTGGTCGCCCTGGACCGCAATGGCTGCAGGGGCATTTGCAGCAATGGTAATCGCAATGGCGGTAGGCATTCCAACTTTGCGCCTCAAAGGTCATTATCTCGCAATGGCCACTCTGGGCTTTGCCTCGATAGTTCACATAGTTGCAGTGGCAGCCACCGGAGTGACAGGGGGGCCCGCCGGCCTTTCAGGCATACCCGATCTGAGCCTGTTCGGTTATCCCCTGGACTCTGATCTCAAATACTATTATTTTGCCTGGACCGCCGTGATCCTAGGGCTGTATTTCGCCTTTAACCTGATCCATTCCAGGGTGGGAAGGGGCCTGCGCGCAATACACGGCAGCGAGGACGCGGCAGAAGCAGTCGGGGTAAACACTTCAGTCTACAAGATCCAGGTCTTTGCCTTAAGCGCGGTTTACGCCTCTGTAGGAGGGAGCCTGTATGCCTGTTACGTCAATTATATTGATCCCGGCCCGTTTGACGTGATGCACTCTGTCATGCTGGTTACAATGGTTGCGGTGGGGGGGTTGCGGCATCTGTGGGGGGCTGTGATAGGATCGGTTCTGCTCACTGTTCTGCCCGAGATCCTTTCAATGGCTGCAGCCCCGCTAAGGGGCATAGGCATAGCCTACCGTCCTGACTATGATATACTGGTATACGGCGGAATTCTGCTTTTGATCATGATGTTTCTGCCTGACGGACTTTTTGCGGGCATTGCATCTGCAGGAAGATCATGGATTGCTGTTGTTAAAAAGTACGCAAGAGGCGGCCGAATTGCCGGAAAATAACCATATACTTGAACTGCAGCTTCTGAGAAAGGTTTTCGGCGGAGTGGTTGCACTGGATGACCTTTCCTTTGCGGTTAAGCGAAACACTATAACGTCCGTGATAGGGCCGAACGGGGCGGGCAAGACCACGGTTTTCAACCTGATCACCGGCTATCTCCGCCCCACCTCGGGATCGCTGCTCTACAAGGGCTATTTTTTAAAAACCAAAAATCCTCACAGGATGGCAGCCCTTGGAATAGGCCGGACCTTTCAGAATGTCCAGGTTTTTGCCGACATGACAGGGCTTGAAAACGTGATGGTGGGCAGGCATCTTCGTTCAGGCGCCGGGATAACAGTATCCGGTCTTCTGCCGTCATTTTTGAGGAGCGAGGAAAAGCAGATAAGAGAAGATGCAGTAAGGTGTCTTGAGTTTGTGGGTCTTGCTCATGCTGCGGACAAGCCTGCCGGTACCCTGCCTCTGGGCAACCAGCGGATGCTGGAAATTGCAAGGGCCCTGGCAATAGAGCCGGATCTGCTTTTGCTCGATGAGCCCGCATCCGGTTTAAACAGCAGGGAGACAATCGCAATGGGCGAGCTGATAGGCCGGATAAAGGAGAAAGGAATTACCGTGATGCTCGTTGAACACGACATGGAGCTGGTAATGGATATATCGGATAACGTTGCGGTGATGAATTTCGGAAAGCTTCTCGCAGAGGGGACACCCAGGGAAATACAGCAGAACATGGAAGTCATCGCCGCGTATCTCGGGGAATAAAACCCGTCAGCTTCAGATACGGACATTATGTTTCACACATAAAGATTTGAAAATATAAATTATGTTGCGCCTTGTAAATGTAAACTGCTATTATGGTCTTGTGCGGGTATTGAAAAACGTTTCCCTGCACGTCGGCCAGGGCGAGATCGTCACTCTTATAGGTGCCAACGGGGCCGGCAAAACTACCACCCTGAGAGCGGTCAGCGGGCTTCACCCGGTCAGGGAAGGAGGGGTTTATTTTGAAGACCGCAATATTACCGGATGGTCCGCAGAGCGACTGGTGGAGCTGGGAATCGGGCACGTTCCCGAGGGCCGCCAGATCTTCAGGCCAATGTCGGTGTATGATAATCTTGAACTGGGCGGGCACCTCCTATATAAACATTACGGCAGAAAGCGTTTAAAGGCGGAAATCGGGGAGGTGTTTGAAATGTTTCCGGTTCTGCACCAGCGCCGGGGACAGTACGCCGGCACCCTTTCAGGGGGCGAGCAGCAGATGCTTGCAATCGCCATGGCACTGATGTCCGGGCCGAGGCTTCTGCTTCTCGACGAGCCGTCCATGGGGCTTGCCCCCATGATAGCAAGGGACATATTTGCCAGGATAGCAAATCTTCAGCAGGAAAAGAAACTTACGGTACTTTTGATTGAGCAGAACGCCAGGTCCGCTCTTGCAATTTCCCACAGGGGATACGTGATGGAAACCGGCCGCATACAGCTTGAAGAAGACGCAGGGTCGCTTCTGGCAAATCCCGAGGTAAAGCGGGCTTATCTCGGCCGCGATCAGCGGGAAATATGGGAATAACTCCGTCGGCGACACGGGGGAAACGCCAATGACGTACTGGAACGAAAGAATCGAATGCATGGACCGGGAGGCCATATCCCAGGTCCAGCTGGAAGGGCTTCAGTCAACCCTGAACCGGGTTTACAAAAACGTGCGCCACTACCGCAAGCTGTTCAGAGAGATTGATTTCATGCCCGAGGACCTCACCTCACTGGATACGCTGCAGAAATTGCCGCTTTTAACCCGCAGGGATCTGAGCAGAAACTATCCGTATGACATGTTTGCAGTTCCCCTCAGGGAAGTGGTCCGCCTTCACACCACTGCCTTTAACTTTGAAGAACCCGTGGTAATCGGGCTTACCAGAAACGACATGTCCAGCTGGGCCGAGCTCACCGCGCGCAATCTGGCCGGAGTCGGTGTAACCACGGATGATGTTGTCCAGATTGCGCTCACATTCGGCACCTCATCGGGTCCATTCGGATTCCAGCTGGGCGCGGAACTGATAGGCGCATCCGTGATTCCCATGTCCGCAGGCAAGCACAGGGAGCAGGTAAAGGTAATGCGGGATTTCAAGACCTCTGTTCTGATATCCACCCCAACTGCAGCCCTGGGCCTGGGCCGCGCCATGGAGGATCTGGCAATAGACCCGAACGGCCTTATGCTCAAATGCGCAATACTGGGAGCGGAACCCTGGGGCGAGCAGGTGCGCGGCAGGATTGAGGGGGAATTTTTTATCGCGGTAACTGATACCTACGGGCTGACAGAGGTCTTCGGACCGGGTGTGGCCTGGGAATGCCCTGCCAAAAAGGGCATGCACATAGCAGAAGATCATTTCATAGCAGAAATCATTGATCCTGACACCCTTGAGGTTCTTCCACCCGGCGAAGAAGGCGAGCTAGTGATCACAACCATAGGCAAAGAGGCATTTCCGCTTATCCGTTTCAGAACCGGTGATCTGACAAGGCTCGATTATGAGCCATGCGAATGCGGCAGAACCCACTGCCGGATTTCCCGTGTATTCAAAAGATGCGACGACGTGCTGGTTGTGCGCGGCACCAGTGTAGCACCGGAGCAGATAGGACGCATCCTTTCGCAGGCCGGGGGGGTCCAGCCCAGATTTCAGCTTGTCGTGGATCGGGTTGAGGACAGGGACAGGCTCGTGGTAAATATCGAGGCAACGGAGAATTATTTTTTTGATGAAATGAAAAAACAGCGCCGTTTCGTGGAACACCTGCACAGCCAGATATCCGAGTTTCTGGGCTGGGAGGTGGATGTCCGCCTGGTGGAGCCGCAAACATTCGAGCCCTGGCCGAAGGTTGTTGACAACCGCAGTTTTGAATAGGCAATGACTGAAAAAATAACCGGCGTTTTTGGTCAGGCAATGCTGTATTTACGTTAACCCAAAAAAAAGGAGTTTGAACCATGACTGCACAACTCATTAAGGGGACAGAAATCCGGGAGGAGATCCTTGAAGAAATTGAAAAGGAAGTAAAGCAGATCAAGGAGAAGCACAATGCAGTTCCCGGCCTGGTAACCATCCTGGTGGGCGAAAACCCGGCATCGGTATCCTATGTGTCGCTCAAGGTCAAGACAGCCGAGCGTCTGGGCTTCAAGGAGGTCCAGGACAACCAGCCTGAAGACATCTCCGAGCAGGATCTGCTGGGGCTGATAGACAAGTACAACAAGGATGATTCCATTCACGGCATCCTGGTTCAGCTGCCGCTGCCGGATCACATTGACGACAAAAAAATCCTTAACGCGATCAATCCCGACAAGGACGTTGACGGATTTCATCCCGTAAACGTCGGCCGTCTTATGATCGGCGGATCAGAGGTTAAGTTCCCGCCGTGCACCCCTGCAGGCATCCAGGAGATGATCGTGCGTGCAGGCGTTGAAACCAGCGGTGCGGAAGTGGTTGTGGTGGGCCGATCCAACATCGTGGGCAAGCCAATTGCAATGATGATGTGCCAGAAAGGAAAGGGCGCCAACTCCACGGTCACCATAGTCCATACCCGAACCAAGGACCTTGAGGCCCACTGCAAGCGCGCTGACATCCTCATAGTGGCGGCAGGCGTGCCGGGCCTTGTAAAGCCGGAATGGATCAAGAAAGGCGCCTGCGTGATAGATGTCGGCGTCAATCGAGTAGGTGAGAAGATCAGTGAAAAAACAGGCAAGAAGGTGGCAATTCTGCGCGGAGACGTTGATTTTGACACAGCCAAGGAGATTGCCGGCCACATAACCCCTGTTCCCGGCGGCGTGGGGCCCATGACCATAACCATGCTGATGCAGAACACCCTGAACTCCCTCAAATTCAGGCTCGGATTAATGTAGTTGCCTTGTTTCCAGGATTCTGATATTCTTTAAAGCTGAAGGGCCCCCGGAGCAATAACGTACCAAGGGGGTTTTTCAGCTTTTTTAGCTTCGGGGTCGCGCCGGGCAAAACCGCACGGCCATGACTTGACTAAACGAAAAAGCATACGCATTATTTGGTTGTTCGAAGCCGTTCCGGCGGATTAATAAAGTAAAAATAACTAAAGGGAAACATTCATAATATGGCAGGACTTGCCGCTACAAATTTTTTGACCAGATTATTCGGGAGCAAAAACGAAAGGGTGCTTAAAAAGCTCTACCCTGTCGTTGATGAGGTAAACGCGCTGGAGCCGAAATATTCGGAAATGACAGATGAGCAGCTCGCAGATCAGACAACGGTATTCAAATCCCGTTATCAGGCCGGCGAATCCCTGGACGAGCTGCTGCCCGAGGCATTTGCGGTGGTTCGTGAAGCGTCAAAGCGTACAGTCGGCATGCGCCATTTTGACGTGCAGATTCTCGGTGGAATCGTGCTGCACCAGGGCAATATAGCGGAAATGAAAACAGGCGAGGGAAAAACCCTGGTGGCAACCCTTGCAATCTATCTTAACGCGATTTCAGGCAGGGGCGCCCACGTTGTCACTGTAAACGATTACCTTGCCGCCCGCGATGCAGAGTGGATGGGCAGGATTTACAGGTTTCTCGGCATGAGCGTGGGCAACATAGTGCACGGCATGGATGACGCCCAGCGCAAGGCGGCCTATGCATGCGACATAACATACGGAACAAACAACGAGTTCGGCTTCGACTACCTGCGCGACAACATGAAGTTTGACAAGGAATCTCTGGTACAGCGGGAGCTTAACTTTGCCATAGTGGACGAAGTCGACAGCATACTTATTGACGAGGCCCGCACTCCGCTCATTATTTCCGGTCCTGCCGAGAAATCAACCCATCTGTATTATCAGGTAAACAGCATAGTTCCCGGGTTAAAACCAGAGCAGCACTATACAGTGGATGAAAAAGCCAAGTCAGTGACCCTGACCGAGGAAGGGGTTGCAAAGGCAGAGTCCCTGCTGGGCGTGGAGAACCTTTACGATCACAGAAACATAGAGGTGCTGCATCATTTAAACCAGGCCTTAAAAGCCCATGCACTGTTTACCAAAGACGTTGACTACATAGTAAAAGAAGGCCAGGTTATTATCGTTGACGAATTCACCGGCAGGCTGATGCCCGGGCGAAGATACAGCGACGGCCTTCACCAGGCCCTGGAGGCCAAGGAGGGGGTCAAGATTGAAAACGAAAACCAGACCCTTGCCACTATTACTTTTCAGAATTTTTTCAGGATGTATAACAAGCTCTCAGGCATGACAGGCACTGCTGATACAGAAGCCGCGGAGTTCAAAAAAATCTACGATCTCGACGTGGTGATAATTCCCACAAACGAGCCGATGATCCGCGAGGATCACCCCGACATGATATACATGACAAAAAGGGAAAAATATGACGCTGCCATAGAAGAGATCATAGAATTAAACAAGATTGGCCGCCCTGTTCTGGTGGGCACGGTATCCATAGATGTATCCGAGTATCTGAGCGATCTTTTAAAAAAGCGGGGGATAAAGCATAATGTGTTAAACGCCAAGAACCACGAGGCTGAAGCCGAAATCATAGCCAATGCCGGCCAGGAAGGGGCTGTGACAATCTCTACCAACATGGCGGGCCGCGGAACAGATATCGTGCTCGGAGAAGGGGTTGCCGAACTCGGAGGGCTTCACATTCTGGGCACCGAGCGCCATGAGAGCCGGCGCATAGACAACCAGCTGCGCGGCAGGGCGGGCCGCCAGGGGGATCCCGGTTCTTCACGTTTCTACCTGTCCCTTGAAGACGATCTGCTGAGGATTTTCGGGGGCGAACGTATCTCGGGATTCATGAACCGAATGGGCATGGATGAGGGAGAGCCCATTGAGCATAAAATGATTTCAAGGGCCATAGAAAACGCCCAGTCAAAGGTTGAGGGCCACAATTTCGATATCAGAAAGCAGCTTCTGGATTTCGACGATGTGATGAACCAGCAGAGGGAGGTCATCTACAGGCAGCGCCAGCAGGCCCTTAGCGATGAGAGCTTAAAGCCGGTTATCAAGGAGATGGTCCGGGAAAAGTCCGATGAAATAGCATGGCAGTATGCTGATGAAAAAACACCTGCCGATCAGTGGGACTTAAAAGGGCTTTCAGAGGCAGTGTTTTCCCAGTTCAACCTAAATATTGACTTTGATGCCAATAGCTTGGAAGGCAGCAAGCCGGAGGACGTCAGCGATCAGATATATGACGCTGCAATGGCTGCGTACAGGGAAAAAGAGCAGGTGGTTCCTGAAGAAGAGTTCCGCCGCCTGGAGCGCATAATCATGCTCCAGACCGTTGACAGCCTCTGGAAGGATCACCTCCTGTCCATGGACCACTTAAAGGAAGGCATAGGGCTGAGGGGTTATGCCCAGCAGAACCCTTTGATGGTATATAAGAAAGAAGCCTATGAAATGTTTCAGGAAATGGTCGAGCGGATCAAGGAGGAAACGCTCAAGATCCTGTTCCGCGTGCAGATAAATGTTCCTGAGGCAGTTGACGAACCGAAGCAGCCCAGCGAGCAGGAAATGACCTTTTCCCACGGAAACAGTTCCAAGGCGCCGCGCAAGCCCGTGAGGCGCAGTTCCGAAAAAGTGGGCCGCAATGAGCCGTGTCCGTGCGGCAGCGGCAAAAAATACAAGAAGTGCTGCGGCAGCCGGTAGCATCCGGTCCGCTGCGGGTAATACGGGTTGAATTTCTGGTCAGGTTTGCTTTATAATTAAAGTTAACGGGCTGACACGGGCCTGCCCCGTGTTTATATTAAGATTAACTAATTGAGACGCATACGAAATTATTTTTTCCGAAATATTGTGTTTTCGGTGATGCGGAGGAAAGATGCAGGAGTATAAACCGGGAACAGAAGAAGAAGTAATTTCAGAGACCCGGAAATCTTTAAAGGAGCCGCCCATGTACAGGGTGCTGCTCCATAACGACGACTATACCACAATGGATTTTGTGGTGGAGGTGTTAATGAACGTATTCCACAAGGCCTTTGAAGACGCCACCCGGATCATGCTCAGGGTTCATCGTGCCGGCAGGGGGGAATGCGGAGTATATACGTATGAAGTGGCGGAAACAAAAATTGAAACAGTTCATCAGCTTGCAAAGGAAAGAGGGTTTCCGCTGAAAAGTTCTATGGAAAAGGTATAGCCATGATCAGCAAAGGATTGAGTATTGTTCTCAGTCAGGCCGTCAAGGAGGCCAGAAAGCGCAGGCACGAGTATGTCTGCGTCGAACACATGCTCTACGCGATTCTCCATGACAGCGTGGGAATTGAGATAATTGAAAGCTGCGGCGGCAGCGTTGAAAATATTCAAAACGAGCTGGAGCGCTTCTTCGAAGAAAAGCTCGACAAGGTGCCCGAGGCACACGAATATATACTCCAGCAGACCATCCGCTTCCAGCGGGTGATCCAGAGGGCCGTGAATCATGCCCGCTCTGCTGAAAAAGAGTCGGTATACGTGGGAGATATACTGGCCTCGATCCTGGAGGAAAGAAAGTCGCATGCGGCATATTTCCTGGCAGCCGAGGGGATCACAAGGCTCGATGTTTTAAACGTGATATCCCACAGCGCATCAGGGGAAATTTTTAAGGAAAATTCGGATACCGGTATAGTAACGGGCAAAAAGAACAAGAAAAAGGAAGCAGACGCATTAGAGACTTACTCAGTTGATCTTGTGGAAAGGGCCTTGTGCGGCAAGCTTGACCCGGTCATAGGCCGGGAGGCGGAAATGGACCGCACGGTGCAGGTATTGTGCCGCAGAAGAAAGAACAATCCGGTTTTCGTGGGCGAACCCGGAGTGGGAAAAACAGCCATGGCAGAAGGGCTTGCCCAGAGAATAGCAGAGGGCAGGGCGCCTGATCTCCTGGAAAATGCCAGGATATACATGCTGGATCTCGGGGGCCTTCTGGCGGGCACCAAGTACAGGGGGGATTTCGAGCAGCGGCTGAAATCAGTCATAGCCGAGCTGCAAAAGCGGGAAAACGCGATATTGTTCATAGACGAAATTCATACCATCGTGGGGGCAGGGGCCACAAGCAGCGGGTCCATGGATGCATCCAACATCTTAAAGCCCGCGCTTGCAACGGGTGAGCTGCGGTGCATAGGATCTACAACCTACGAGGAGTTCAAAAACTATTTTGAAAAGGACCGGGCGTTTTCACGAAGGTTTGAAAAAATAGAAATACCGGAGCCCTCCATAGACGATACAGTAAAGATACTAAAAGGGCTTAAATCATATTACCAGAGGCATCACAAGATAGATTATACTGATTCAGCCCTGAAGGCGGCAGCAGAGTTGTCATCCAGGTACATAAATGAGCGTTATCTGCCTGACAAGGCCATTGACGTAATTGACGAGGCCGGCGTCATGCTCCGGCTGAGAGGATCAGAGCGCAGAAAACACGTCCAGCCCACAGATATCGAAAAAGTGGTGGCCAAGATATCCAGGGTACCGGCCCAGAGGGTTACATCCACTGACAAGACCAACCTCGGCAGTCTTGAGCAGCGCCTGAAAAGCAAAGTATACGGCCAGGACCGAGCAATAGCTTCCCTGGTTACCGCGATCAAGCGCTCGCGGGCCGGGCTCGGCGCCCCCGAGCGTCCCATAGGATCGTTTCTGTTCACAGGGCCTACGGGCGTGGGCAAGACTGAGGTGGCAAAGCAGGTTTCACGGAACCTGGGGGTCAAGTTCCTGCGTTTTGACATGAGCGAATACATGGAAAAGCATGCAGTGGCAAGGCTTATCGGCGCACCGCCGGGCTACGTGGGCTTTGACCAGGGAGGGCTGCTCACCGACCAGATCCGGAAAAATCCGTACGCGGTTCTCCTGCTCGACGAAATCGAAAAAGCCCATATAGACATGTACAATATCCTGCTTCAGGTCATGGATCATGCAGCTTTAACTGACAACAACGGAAAGGTGGCGGATTTCCGCAACGTGATCCTGATAATGACCTCAAATGCAGGCGCCAGGGAGATGGCATCCAACACCATAGGCTTCGGCGGAGCAGGACAGCAGGAAGACCCGGGCAGCAAGGGCAAAAAGGCCATACAGGATTTTTTCAGCCCTGAATTCCGCAACAGGCTCGATGACATAATAAATTTCAGGCCTTTGACCCATGAGATCATGGAGCAGGTGGTGGACAAGTTCATGGAGGAACTTGCCCCGCAGCTTGCTGCCAGGAAGGTATCGATCACCCTGTCTGAAAACGCAAGGCGCTGGCTGGCAAGAAAGGGCCATGACAACCATTTCGGGGCAAGGCCGCTTGACCGCCTGATCCAGACAGAGATAAAGGACGTGCTTACAGACGAGATCCTGTTCGGCAGACTTGCCAAGGGCGGCGAAGTGTTTGTCAAGGTCAAGGATGACCGGCTGATATTTACTTTCAGCTGAAAAAATGCCGATATTCAGGCTTTCTGACAAAATTTCGTTTCCGCCGCCGCATTTTGCCGCAGGAAACGGCCTTCTTGCCATAGGCGGAGATCTAAGCGAAGACAGGCTTCTTCTTGCATACAAAAAGGGGATTTTTCCGTGGTATTCCCCCTATGATCCGATTCTCTGGTGGTGTCCCGATCCTCGGCTGGTGCTTTATCCCTCTGAAGTTCACGTGCCGCAGAGGCTGCGGCGAAGGATAAAAAACAGCGGTTTCATTGTCACCAGCGATCTGGCCTTTGATCGTGTAATAGACGAATGCGCCAGGGTGAGAAAAGAAGTCAACGAGGAAACCTGGCTGGTCGAAGATATGATCGCGGCCTACAAGGGTCTGCATGACCGCGGTTATGCACACTCTGTCGAGACATGGTGCAAAGGAGAGCTGGCAGGGGGGCTATACGGGGTGTGCATCGGAGGGGCGTTTTTCGGGGAATCCATGTTTACAAGGGTTTCGGATGCTTCCAAGGCTGCCCTGGTCGCCCTGTGCGGTTATATGGCTGAAAACGGCTTCGACCTTATAGACTGCCAGGTAGCAACCGCGCATCTTATGTGGATGGGGGCAAGGGAAGTGCCCCGCAGGGTTTTTTTAAAGCAGCTTGAGGACTCTGTTGAGCGCCCCGCGCCCGGCGGAGAATGGGCTATGGGCATGAAATTTCGCTGTCCGGGCTAAATTAACCATTGTTGAATGGAGGAAAAATGGGAGCTGACTGTCTGTTCTGCAAAATTGCAAACGGGGAAACCGGCACTGAGTTTTTGATGGAAACTTCGGAAATGGTGGTTTTCAAAGACATTAATCCCGCCGCGCCCGTGCACCTTCTGTTTGTGCCCAAGCGCCACATCCGCAGCGTAAACGATCTCACCGAAGAAGACAGGCCGATTTTATCAGAGCTGATATTTGCGGCCAAAGAAATGGCTGCCAGTATGGGGGTTGCGGAAACGGGCTACAGGCTGTTTTTCAACGTGGAAAAAGGCGGAGGTCAGGAAATTTTTCATCTGCACATGCACCTGATCGGCGGATGGAAGAAATAAATGGCAAAAAATCCGGTATTTGACGAAACCTACCAGAAATACCTTGCCCGGTTTGCAGAGCTTGACTTAAAAAGCCGTGCTCAGTTGCTCGGCGTAACCCTTGAGGACGGCTGCGCTGTGGTGCCCTTTTTTACCAGCGATTACCGGGTGTCGACAGACGGTGTTTTTTCGCCCGAAGGTACCCGGCCGATTCATGCAATATGCGTGGCTCTGCTCAAGTATTTCATCCTGTGCCCGGAAAGTCTTCCAAAAGACCGGGACTGGGTTTCATACCGGGATTTCAGGGATGCGGCCCCTTTTGCGGGCGCGTTTGCAAGAAATACGGAACGCGCAATAGCGGAGAATTTTTCAGGGGACGCGCAGGGGCTTTTACATGCCTGCAGCGAACTTGGGGGGATATCACCCGGGCAGGAAAACCTGTCATATGACGTTGCAATTCAGATATACGCCCTGCCGAGGATCCCCGTGCTGGTTTTGTTCAATGACAGGGATGAGGAGTTTGCAGCATCCTGCTCCGTGCTTTTTGAGAAAAGAGCCCGATGGTTTCTCGACATGGAGTGCCTGGCAATTCTGGGATGGCTGCTTTCAGATTACCTGGAGGCACTAGGCGGCCGCAAGGCAAAATCCGGGATGGTTTGATTTTTACAGAACAATTTTTTATATGTACATGCGAATGGATACATGAATATGGGCAAAACAGTTGCTGAAAAAATATTTGACTCCCACCTCGTTGACAACCCTTCGGGAGATATCTGCGTCCTTGGCCTGGATGCCGTGTTCTGCCATGAAATAACCACCCCGGTTGCCATAAACGACCTGGTGTCAAGAGGCAAGGACCGGGTTTTTGATCCCGCGAGGATAAAGGCGGTTATTGACCACGTAACACCTGCCAAGGATTCCAAGACTGCAACCCAG
Organism: Desulfobacterales bacterium; assembly: GCA_046540695.1. Taxonomy (GTDB): domain Bacteria; phylum Desulfobacterota; class Desulfobacteria; order Desulfobacterales; family Desulfosalsimonadaceae; genus Desulfosalsimonas. Next base: position 8,464 of record JBKHES010000006.1, on the reverse strand, counting down.
GGAAAAATAGTGCGGGACTGGGCCAGGCGCCAAGGCATAGAGAATTTCTTCGATATAGGAAGAAACGGGGTGTGCCATGCCCTTTTTCCGGAACACGGATTTGTGCGCCCTGGTTACACGATTATAATGGGCGACTCGCATACGTGCACCCACGGCGCATTTGGCGCGTTTGCCGCAGGTGTGGGCACCACCGACCTTGAGGTGGGGATTTTAAAGGGAGTATGCACTTTTCGATACCCGCGCACCATGAAAATTGAAATAACCGGCTCTTTGCCGGAAGGGGTTTTTGCCAAGGACCTGATACTGCACATAATAGGCAGGCTTGGCGTCAACGGCGCAACCGACAGGGTCATTGAGTTTGCCGGTCCGGCGGTGGGTGAGATGAGCATGGAATCGCGCATGACCCTTTGCAATATGGCGGTTGAGGCCGGGGCTACAAGCGGGATCTGCTATCCTGACGTGACCACGGTGGATTACCTCTGGCCTTTTATTAACGAGGAGTTCGATGCCCCGGAGGCCGCGCTTGCGTATTATCAAAAGTTTCTGCCTGATCCTGACGCAGAATATGAAAGCATCATGGAAATTGATGTAAGCGATCTTTCCCCGCAGGTTACTTTCGGCTACAAGCCGGACAACGTGATGGATGTATCCGGGATGGAAGGCACTGCCGTGGACCAGGTATACATAGGTTCATGCACCAACGGCAGGATAGAGGACCTGCGGCAGGCTGCAAATGTGCTTGAAGGCCGCCGCATCAGCGACTCGGTCCGGGGGATTGTATCGCCTGCCACTCCCGCTGCATACAGAATGGCAGTGGAAGAAGGCATAATAAGCATTTTCATGGATGCGGGATTCTGCGTCACCAATCCCACATGCGGAGCGTGCCTGGGCATGAGCTGCGGAGTGATTGCAGAAGGCGAGGTTTGTGCCTCCACCACCAACCGTAATTTCTACGGCCGCATGGGAAAAGGCGGCATGGTGCACCTGATGAGCCCGGCCACTGCTGCTGCCACAGCCATTGCCGGCCATATAACCAATTCAACCCTTTATGCTGGGTAAAAACCGGAGTTAAAAAATGCGCAATTTCGGCGGCAAGGTTCTGTTTCTGGACCGCTCGGACATAAACACGGATGAAATTATTCCTGCCAGGTATCTTACCGAGGTTTCAAAGGAGGCCCTGCGTCCCTGCCTGCTCGAGGACCTCAACCTGGATGGCTTCAATCAGGCAGAAGACATAAAAGACAGGCAGGTCATTGTAACCAGGGCCAACTTCGGATGCGGATCTTCGCGCGAGCACGCGCCATGGGCCCTTGAGGTAAACGGAATCCACGTGGTCATAGCCGAAAGCTTTGCCAGGATATTCAGGCAAAACATGTTTAATTGCGGCATGCTGGCAATAGAGCTGCCTAAAAAAGATATAGACAGGCTCTTTGACGAATTTTCGGCTCCCGGCACACGGATTTACGCGGATATTGAAAACAGCGTCCTCAATGTCATCGGAGAAAATGGCATGGAGGCTGAAATTTCCTTTTTAATATCCGAATTCGACAGATCACTTGTAAAAGCAGGCGGATGGGTTGAATATGCTGATGCAAACTATTAGGAAATGCAATGAAGCGTTTTGAAGAGCTGTTTGCAGAACTCAGCGATAAGGTCTCTGTCAGGGATCAGACTTCCGGCACGGTTCTGCTGATTGAAAACGGGCGCCACGAGATAGGCAAAAAGCTCGTCGAAGAAGCAGGAGAAGTATGGATGGCTGCCAGGTATGAGAGCCGGGAGAAAACCGCAGAAGAAATCTCGCAGCTTTTGTATCACACACAGGCAATGATGCTGGCCTGCGGCCTTACACTGGAGGATGTATACAGATATTTATAAATAATATCAGATATTAATATAAAAACCCTCCAGAGGTGCTTAAAAGGCGGGCGGTCCGGGCAAGACCGCCCGTTTTTTCATGATAATGCCTTTTAGTTAAAAACTTTTTGGTGCTATTCGCTCTTGATCTGGATTTTCTTCGGCTTTGCAGCCTCAGCCTTTGGCAGTATAAGGGTCAGCACGCCGTTTTTCAACTGAGCGTCGATCTTTTCCTGGTCCACGAGTTCCGGCAGGGTGAACTGCCTGTAGTACTGGCCTATGTCATATTCGATCATCAGGTCTGCTTCTTCGGGGCCCTCAAACGGCTTTATCTCCCCGGTAAGGGTCAGGGTGTTTTCTCTTACATCTATGTTTACATCATCTGATTTTACCCCGGGCATATCCGCCATCAGCTTTATTGCGTTTTCATCCTCGCATATGTCAACCGGCGGGGTAAATACCGGGCCGGGTCTTGTCTGTTCTGAGGCACCGGAGACATCCTGTCTTCCTTTTACCTGCATGTTCCTGCTCTGAGTTTCGTTAGCCATATCGCTTCCCTCCTTTCATGAAAGTACGGGCTGGGGTCCTATGATTTGATCTCAATCTGCCGGGCCTTTGCCTTTTCAGCCTTGGCAACGGTCAAAGTGAGCACGCCGTCTTTCAGAGAAGCCTCGATTCTGTCGCGGTCAATGTCTCCCGGCAAAGTCAGGGCTCTTGAAAAACTTCCTGCCTCGCGCTCCCTTCTGTGGTAGGTGGCGCCGGGGTCCGGCTCTATCTTTCTTTCCCCTGTGATGGTAATGTTTCTGCCGGTTGCCTGGATGTCTAGATCCTCGGCGTTCACTCCGGGAAGTTCCGCTCTCAGAATATATGAATCTTTTGTTTCAGTGAGGTTGATAAGGGGAAAGACCCCTGCCCTGGGCATCCGGAATCCCGCGTCAGTCTGTCCCATGAGTTGATCCAGGTACCGCCGCATGCGATCCATTTCCTCAATCGGGCTTCTTGATCCGAATTCAGGGAAATCGAATAATCTTCTTGTTGTAAACATGGCAGTTACCTCCTTTTTCTGTCACAGACCGGTTGTTTTGGCACACTGCTCAGCTTCAGCCATTTATTCATACAAATCAGTATCTTGACTTTATCGTTAAAGTAATCACAAACTCGGGGGTGTCAAGATTGATATCCTAAATTTTTTATTATCTCTCGGTTGAAAAAGGCTTTACAAAACTTAACGTTCACGTTACTTTTACAGAAAACACTTATTACACGGGCGATCACTGTATTTTTCCTTCCGGCCCTTATGCCTTTGAAAGACCAGGGCGTCATACGGTCATTGACAAAGGAGGTATCCCTTGGATTTTGATCTTACAACCGAGCAGGAAATGATCCGCAAAGAGATCCGAAAGTTTGCAGAAAAAGCCATAGCCCCGGCAGCTGGAGAACTCGACGAAAACGAGGAGTTTTCTTCAGAGTTGACACGCAAGATGGGAGACATTGGCCTTTTCGGTATGTTTGTATCCGATCAGTACGGAGGCCAGGGCCTTGACTATATATCCTATATTATTGCAGTCGAGGAAATAGCCCGGGTGGACGGATCACAGGCAGCCACTGTGGCCGCCGGCAATTCCCTGGGAATCGGTCCGCTTTATTATTTCGGCACCGAAGAGCAGAAAAACAAATACCTGCCCAAACTTTGTGCAGGCGAGGCCCTGTGGGGCTTCGGCCTGACCGAACCGGAGGCGGGCTCAGATGCGGGCGGCACAAAAACCACCGCTGTAAAGGACGGAAACGAGTGGGTGATAAACGGGTCCAAGATTTTTATCACCAACGCTGCCTGCGAGATGTCGCTCGGGGTCACTGTCCAGGCTGTTACCGGTCAGCGCGATGACGGCAGGCCCGAATACACGTGTTTTATCGTGGAGCACGGCACACCCGGATTTACTGCAAAACCCATGCATAAAAAAATGATGTGGAGGGCATCGAATACCGCGGAGCTGTTTTTCGACGATGTCCGCATACCCGAGGAAAACGTTCTCGGCAAACAGGGCGAAGGTTTTCACCAGATGTTAGACACACTTGACGGCGGGCGGCTTTCAATTGGGGCCATGGGCCTGGGCGGCGCCCAGGGCGCATATGAAACAGCACTGAAATATGCAAAGAAGAGGCTGCAGTTCGGGAAACCGATATCAAAATTCCAGGCGGTTGGCTTTAAGCTCGCAGACGCTGCAATGGAGATAGAATGCGCAAGAAACCTGCTTTACAAGGCCTGCTGGCTTCGCAACAAAAAAAGGCCTTTCCAGAAGGAAGCGGCCATGGCCAAGCTTTACTGTTCCGAGCTCATGGGCAGGGTGGCAAACAACGCGGTTCAGATCCACGGGGGCTACGGGCTTATGAAGGAATACAACGTGGAAAGATTTTTCAGGGACCAGAAGCTGCTTGATATCGGCGAAGGCACCTCCGAGATTCAGCGGCTGGTAATAGCCAGAAATATAGGGTGCTGAAACCGTTTTTATCTGACTTATGACCCAGGAGGATTCCTATGTCTGAAAGCCAAACCAATCTGCTGGCAGAAGACCGCGGGCAGGTTAGGGTTCTGACCATGAACCGCCCGGAAATGATGAACGCTTTGAATTTTGAAATGCTCCGTTCCCTCAAATCCCAGATTGAGTCCCTCAGGTTTAACCCGGACATTCGGGTAGTTGTGATTACAGGCTCCGGGGAAAAAGCTTTCAGCGCCGGGGCGGACCTCAAGGAGCGCGCAACACTCACGGATATTCAGGTAAGGGAGTTCATCCATACCATCCGCAATCTTCTCACAGATATCGAATCCTTGAACAAGCCTGTAATTTCCGCTGTAAACGGGGTCGCGCTCGGCGGCGGCACCGAGATTGCACTTGCAAGCGATCTCAGGGTCGCTTCCATGAAGGCATCCATGGGTCTGACGGAAACACGTCTGGCAATAATCCCCGGCGGCGGGGGAACCCAGAGGCTGCCGCGCCTTGTGGGCCGGGGCAAGGCAAAGGAGCTTATATTCACCGGCAGGCGGGTTGATGCAAAAGAAGCCCTTGAGATAGGCCTGGTAAACACGATCTGTGAGCCAGAGCTTCTCATGGACGAAGCTTTGAAAATGGCCGAGAGCATCTGCGAGGCAGGGCCCATTGCAATCGAGCAGGCCAAGTACGCCATTGACGCGGGAATGGAAACCGACCTTCACACCGGCCTTGCCATAGAGTCCAACGCTTACTGGATTACCATACCCACGCAAGACCGCCTGGAGGGACTGGCAGCCTTCCGTGAAAAACGCAAGCCGGTTTATAAGGGCAAATAAATGATGATATAATCATAAAAAGTCATTTTTGAGCGGCATTTGAGCATTCCGGGGAAAAGCGGCTAAATTTGTCTGCGTTAAAATTTATCACTTTCTTTATCACCCATTTTTCGGGAGATGGTTCGTATGAGTGAAAATATGACCGAAAACCGGCGGCACTGGTTAAATGAAGAGGCAAAGCTGGATGAACGTGTAAACCAATCCCTGTGGCCCGGCGGTCAAAAGGCGATTGACCGGCTGGCGGAGCAGGACAAAAAACCAGTAAGGGACCTGATCGATCAGCTAATTGATAACGACACAATGTTTTACGAACTCTCGCGTATTGCGGGATTCGGCATGGACTACCCCGGAGTCGAAGACGTGCCGTGCGCCGGTGTTGTCACCGGCCTCGGCAGGATCGCGGGCAACTGGACGATGATTATTGCCAATGACAGCCGGGTCAAGGCTGGCACGTATTTTCCGATAACACTTAAAAAGCACATGCGGGCCCAGGCAATTGCTGAAAAAAACGGGCTGAACTGCGTTTATATTGCGGATTCAGGCGGCGCTTTTCTGCCCATGCAGGCCGACGTGTTCCCGGATGATCAGCATTTCGGCTCAATGTTTTACAACATGGCCAGGATGTCTGCCATGGGCCTGAGGCAGGTGACTTTGAGCACAGGCGGCAATACCGCGGGAGGTGCATATATAGTTTTCATGGCGTGTGAATCCGTTATGATAGACAAAATGTCCTATTCCTTTCTGGGCGGCCCTCCTCTGGTTAAAATGGCCACAGGAGAGGTGATATCAGCAGAAGACCTGGGAGGCGCGCGCGTGCACACCCATATTTCCGGCGGAGCTGATCATTTCTGCAGAAACCAGGACGAGGCAATCGAGCGGGTAAGAGACATACTGTCCCTTGAGCCTCCACAAAACTGCCACCTGCACAGATACGAAGAAGAGCCGTCGCTTTACCCCCAGGACCGGCTATATGACATCCTGCCTGCCCTGGGCAGCCAGGCCATAAACACCAGGGCGGTGATAGAAACAATTGCAGACGGAAGCTATTTTGCAGAATACAAGGCCAATTACGCCCCTGGCAGGGGTGATAATATCCTGGCGGGAAAATTCAGGGTAAAGGGTTTTCCCGTGGGGGTAATCGCCGCCAACCGGATAGGGGTGATATTTGAAGAGGCAGCGCGCAAGGCTGCTGAATGGATAGTGCGCTGCAGCCACGAGAAGCTGCCCATAATTTTTATCCAGGCATCCCCCGGATACATGGTCGGCTCTGAAGCAGAGCACAACGGGATCGGAAAATACGGAGCAGACATGGTCAGGGCTGTATCATGCGCACAGGTGCCCAGGATTCAGCTTGTGATCGGCCAGGACAACGGGGCTGCAAACTACGGTATGTGCGGAAGGGCATACAGGCCCAATTTCCTGTTCAACACCATGAGGGGCCGGACTTCGGTGATGAGCGGAAAAAGCGCCGGCGGTGTTTTGCTCTCCATCGAGGAGAAAAAGCGCGAAGCACAGGGAAAGCCAATGACCGACGAGGAACGCGACGAGTTTTACAGGAAGATGGTTGAAAAATACGACGGCGAGGCGCATCCGTTTTTCTGCGGCGCGCGGCTGTTAAATGACCGGACCCTCAAGTTTGCCGAGATACGCGACTGGCTGGCAATGGCGGTTGAAGTAAGCACCCTTCAGCCCATAGGCGAGCCAGGCTTCGGCAATTTCAGGTTTTAAATTGATGGCACCGCAAAAAGTCCAATATCTGCGTTACGTGCGATTCCTCAGAATTTCACGTACAGCTAAGTACGCTGCATTCTTCGGAATCGCACAAGCCTTGATCTTAAACTTCCAAGGAAGCCCAAGGCCGGGGTCGGTTTTTGAAGCGACATTGAGCGCTTGCGGTCAGGAGCGAAAAAACTGATCCCGGCCGCAGGGTTTCCTTGACGCAAAAACACCGGGCTATATGAGAAGCTTTTTACGAGCGTATCAAAATCGGATTTAAAAACAAGACTGCAATTACAAACAGGAGGATTTATGACTGAATATGATTTCTGGAAAATTTTTCCCAGGATGCCAAAAAAAGTAACAATCGGTGATATAACGGTACGCGACGGTTTCCAGCACCTTGAAAAATTCATTTCCACCAGGGCGAAAAAATTCTATGCTGAAGAGCTTATATTTGCAGGCTGCAGAAACATAGAAGTCACCAACCTTGGAAACCCCTATCTGCTGCCCCAGTTCAGCGATGCCGAAGAAGTGCTGGCACATCTGCGCAGTGATCTGTTTAAAAGAAGATGCAGCAAGCGTGGAATCAACCCTGACGATATCTGCATTACGGCGGTCACCATAAGGGAGCCTGCAGTGGATCGTGCAATTGAACTCAAGCAAAAAGGCATCGGCCCGGACCGGGCCCTTATGATGGTCTCAACCGAGGAGGAGCATCATTTCGCCAATTCCGGGGTTACGCTTCCCATGTACTGGAAGGAGGCAGAGCGCTGCATAAAAAAATGCACGGATGCAGGAATAAAGATGTGCGGCACGGTTAGCACCATATGGGGCAGCCCGATCGCGGGCGCAACAGAATTGAAGGACGCGGTGGAATTCACCAAGCGTTTCCTGGAAATAGGCGCCTCGGACATAGAACATGCTGATCATGACGGAAGCGCTTCCGCTCCGGATGTGTACAGGTATTTTTCCATGATCCTGGATGAAATTCCTGATACAAGTCTTCACATAGCCCATTTTCACGAAACAAAAAGGGTGGCTGCAGCCTCGATTCTGGCCGCGCTGCAGGCGGGTATAAACCATTTCGAGGCAACCCTGGGCGGCATGGGCGGCCAGCCCGCCAATTTTTTGGATGACTGCCCGGTGCCGGGAACCGGGGAGTATTATTACAAGGATCCCCGCTACGTGGGCTTAAACTGCCTTGAGGACATGCTGGTCCAGATAGACGAGATGGGAATCGAGCACGGCTATGACGTGGACCGTGTTTTGTGGCTCGGCCGCCAGATGGAGAGAACAGCCGGGCATAAGCTTCGCAGCGAGGCTGTTGTAAACGGCAGGACCGAGAAAGAGGGCCATATGGAATTTGCACGTCCGGGCCTGAAAAAATTAAAGGAAAAACAGGGAGAAAAACCCGGTCAGCTGGTACCTGAACAATGGGGAAAAGAAGCTGTTTTACCTGAAAAATACAGGCCTTGATAAGGATTCAGATCCCCTGCCTGTTGGCAGGGGATCTGAGAAATCACAAGGTTTAGCGGTAATGATTTTTATGATAGTATCAATTTTGAT
>JBKHES010000005.1:0-48953 GCA_046540695.1 Desulfobacterales bacterium | reverse complement strand
GAGAGCATCAATCTTTTTTTGCGCGTAAAAAAGCTTCCGCTCCTGATATGAAGGGGCGGAAGCTTTCCGGGCGGCGCAACTGTCTGATGCTGACTTGCAGATCCGGACTAAAATACTGATCTGTTAGTCCGATTCCGGTTCAGCAGTGATCTTGTCCTGTATGTCGGCCAATGTTTTTGACCCTATACCTTCTACTTTCTTCAGATCCTTTTCATCTGAAAACCCGCCGTTTTCTTCGCGGTAATCAACTATCCGTTCGGCTGTAACAGGGCCTATACCCTTTAGCTCAGTTAGCTGCTTTTCTGAAGCAGTGTTGATATCAATAGTCTCTTTTGAATCCTCTGCTGCCGCAGAGAAAAATACTCCTGAAACCACTACTGCCAGAAAAATACCGAGAATAATAAAACCTGTTTTACGGCAAAATGTCATTTTTTACTCCTTTAAAAAAGTAAATTTCTGGTTTTATCGCCGCCCTTAATGTAAAGAAAGCTCGATTAATTTCAAATAACAATGTTATAAAAAGCTAAAAATTGATGCTCTCGTGAAAAGTCTTATTTTGGATGGTCCCGTAAAAATTTATTATAAAATTTTCAAATTGAGTCAAGAATAAATTTTTTATAAATTTACATCGCTTATAATTATAGATAAATTCGTAATAATCTTTGCGAAAAAATCTTTTATTGAACAGCACCGGCCCGGCTGCAGGGGTAATCTCAGATTATCATTTACATGCATCGGGCTGGCTGTTAATATTATTTTTTTTAAATGTCTAAAAACCCGGCAGGGATATGGAATAATGAAAATTGGGGTTATCTCTGATATACACGGAAACGCGGCCGCGTTCAGGCAGGTGATAGAAGATCTTGGACAATCCGGAATATCTGCTGTCTATTGCCTGGGCGACAACATAGGCTACGGACCGGAGCCGGTCGAAGTCATCCGAATGCTGGAAGCCCATGAGATCCCGTCAGTCATGGGAAATCACGAACTGGCTGTAAAAGAACCTGAATTTCTGGACTGGTTTAACCCCATCGCTAGGATATCCCTTGAAAAAACCATGGAGTTTCTCTCAGGGCGGGACCTTGACTACCTCGCAGGTCTTCCTTTTTATCTTACAAAACACGGCTGCAGGTTCGTACACGGATTCCCGCCGGATTCCGCCACTGAATACCTGTTCGAGATATCACAGCAAAGGCTGCTTAAAACCCTGGATAATGCGGCTGAGCGGATATGTTTTGTGGGCCATACCCATGAGCTTCTGCTTATCAGCCGCAGCGAGGAAGATATTTCAAAACGTCCCCTCAAAAAAGAGACCGTGTCCCTTGATCCGGACAGCAGCTACATTATCAATGTCGGCAGCGTGGGGCAGCCAAGAGACGGAAACAACTGCGCAAAATACGTAATCTTCGATGACCAGAGCTTTGAGCTCGAGGTCAGGTTTGTTTCCTACGATGTAAACGATACCATAAGCAAGATCTTCTATGCAGGCCTGCCGGAACAACATGCATGGCGCCTGATGTAGCCCTTGGGGAGGGTGAATCTTTATCCGCGCAGGGTGGTATAGGTCAGCCCCGTTCGAAGCGCGGATTTCGATACTTGAATTTCGGAGTTTATTTATCTGCCTTAAGTGGCCGGAACTTATTGAGGACTGACCTTAAGACGATCCCCGGGGCTGATTACGGAATTCTCGTTTAACCCGTTTTCCTCCAGCAGGGTATCAAGTTCCATGCCGTGATTTTTTGCGATTGAATACAGGGTGTCATTTTCCTTAACCGTATAATAACTGTATTCAGCTTGTTCGCTGTCAGAATCCTTTGTTTGTGAGTCGCCTTCGTCACTGCTATCCTGCCCTGACTCCTCTTTCGATTCCTCTTTTGACTCCTCTTTCGGATCCTCCCTGCCCTGCGCTGCACCCCCTGACTGAGCCGCGGCAACAAGCTGGTACTGCTGGTACTGTTTTTCCAGACCGGCTATCCTTTCTTCCAGATTTTCCATCATCTCAAGGGTCTCGCGGCTCTGCTCGTTGTTTTCAACCACTCTTTTTGCAAGTTCAACCAGCCTGCCCATCACCTGCTCGTGGTTTTCCTGCATGCGCTCTTTTAGGTCTGAAACTTCACTCTCCTGATCATCCAACAGATCAGTGCCCCGGCCACCGGGTGATTCAGCGGCGTTCTGTCCCCCGGCGGGCGCCTCCGGAAGATCTCCGGCGTTGCCTATTTCAAGGGTCTTTTTGTTGGAAACATCTTCCGAGGAATCTTCTCCGCCCGGCAAAAGCAGCATGGTCCCGGATGCAAGCAGAACCACAACCGCTGCGGCCAGAAGGGCAAACTGCAGAAACTTCCTGTTCCCCCAGGGTTTCCCCCCCCTGTTGCGAAGATATGATCTGGGTGCCTGTTCAAACTCTTCCTGGTTTTCATCAGCTTCAAAACCCATTTTGCTCCTTTCCTTTCCCTTCAAAAGATTAGAAATAAAAATCTCATTGAGCAATAAAACTGTCAAACTCCCGCCAGAACAAACCCTGAAACCTGTCTGCCTCCTTAAGGATTTCGTGTCTGGCGCCCCGGAGTTCCAAAAGCCGGCAGTCAGGCAGGCGCCTGCAAATCCGCCTGTGGGCTTTTCTGCTCACAATCGGATCCCGCCCCCCGGATACAACCAGGACAGGCGTTGAAACCGCCTCTGCATAACCCGGGGTTTTGATGACATCAATGGAATCAAATGAAGCTGCCAGCCACTGGTAAGTCACCCCTCCGAGGGCCAGGTACGGATTTTTTTCAATCTCCCGGATTTCGTACATGAACCTTTCATAATCACTGGTAAGAGGGTTTGAGCGGAAATGCTTTGCAGCGGGGTTAAAATCCCCGGCCCCCGGGATATATCTCTCTGCAAGGCCCTTGCGCACCGCCGCCCGGGTCAACCTCCTTGCAAGCCGCCCCGGAAACGGAAAAGTGTTGATATCAAACATGGGCGATACCAAAACAGCCCTGTCAAATACGCCAGGGTTGTCATGCAGATACCTCAGGCCGATATTGCCCCCCATGGAATGGCCGAGCACGAACCTGGGAGATACTGCTGCAGGCAGGTAAAAGCTTTGCACAAAAAGGTTAAGATCCGACAGAAAATCAGAGTAATCGCGGACATAACCCTTGTACCTGTTTTCAATAATCCGGTCGGATAGCCCCTGGCCGCGCCAGTCAAGGGCATACACGTCAAGCCCGCGGCTGCAGAGGCGCTCGAATACATCAAGGTTTTTTTCCATGAATTCGGCCCGGCCGGGCAGATACAGGATACTGCCTGCGGATGTATCCCCGGCGCTCCGCCACAGTGCGTATCTGATACTTAACCCGTCGCTGGTGCGGAAATAATGAAAACAACGGTGCATTGATTTTCCGGTTGCTGCAATGCCGGGTTGACCCGGTTGTTATTTTTCAATATGGTGTGAATTGTCCACCGGCATGTTTACGATTAAATACCATTAAATATCAGGTTAATCCAAATGAAAAAATATTCACACAAATTCGTGGAGACCCATGAAGGGTTTCTTGGTTTCGGCTGGGAACGCGAAACCGACGAACAAACCCTTATCTGCTACCTGCAGATGCTGTCTGACGACGAGCTTGTTAAAACGCTTACAGCCCGCATGAGCGACCACGAACTCGAGGAAGTTCACAATCTTATAAACCGCCTGCTAAAGAACCATTTAAATGATGCCGAATACCACAGGCTGTTTTTAAAGGACAACACCCACTGACAAAACACATCATAAGGCGAAACTCAATATGCTCAAAGATCAACATCTCGACAGGTACGCCGAGGTACTGCTATGGGGTCTTAATACCGCAAGAAAGGGCCGGCGCAAGAAAAGCGACATAATAATGATCCGCTACGACCTGGCTGCCCTGCCCCTGGCGGAACGCCTGTACGAAAAGCTCCTGACCGCAGGCCGCAATCCGGTGCAGCGGCTAATGCGGACGCCGAACATGGAAAAGCGGTTTTTTGAAATCGCAAACAATCGCCAGCTCAGATTCATTGCCCCCGGGGAAAAAGAGTTTTACGAAGAGGTCAACGGAAGCATCGTACTGCTGGCGCCTGAATCCATTACCCATCTGTCCCACATAGATCCCTCAACGATTTCCGCCTCATTAAAGGCAAGAAAACCCCTGCGCGACCTTCTCGACAAAAGGGAGGATTCAGGGGATTTCAGCTGGACCCTTGCCCTTTATCCCACCCCGGCCCTGGCTGAGCATGCAGGCATGGGAGTTGAAGAATACGCTGACCAGGTTATCAGAGCATGCTTTTTAAACAGCCGTTATCCCCTGGAGCAATGGCAGTCTGTATACAGAAACGCCCAAAGAATAAAAAAATGGTTAAACAGCCTGCAGATTCAAAGCATGCACGTGGAATCAGAAAATGTTGACCTGCGCATCACGCCCGGCAGGCAAAGGCGCTGGATAGGGATTTCAGGCCACAACATCCCCAGTTTTGAAATCTTTCTGTCCCCTGACTGGAGGGGCACCCGGGGAGTGTATTTTGCAGACCAGCCCACCTACAGAAGCGGCAACCTGGTTAAAAAAATACGCCTTGAGTTCGAAAAGGGAAAAGTGGTATCAGCCGAAGCTGAAACCGGCGCTGATTTTCTAAACAAGCAGGTCTGCATGGACCGGGGCTCAAACAAGTTGGGCGAGTTTTCATTAACAGACAGAAGATTTTCAAAAATCGGCCGGTTCATGGCAAATACCCTGTATGATGAAAATTTCGGTGGAAAATACGGCAACTGCCACATTGCCCTTGGAAGTTCCTACTCTGACACATATGACGGGGATGCATCCGAATTGACAAAACCGGCAAAAAGGCAGCTCGGATTCAACGACTCCGCCCTGCACTGGGACATTGTCAATACCGAGAAAAAATGCGTCACAGCCCGGCTTGCAGACGGCAGAAAAACCGTGATCTACGAAAACGGGGAGTTTAAGATTTGAGCCTCATGCAGCCCGCAGGCCCAACAAGCCCGGTAATGCTTGAAAACCAGGTACGGAACTACGCATGGGGATCGAAAACAGCCATCCAGAAAATACTGGGGCTTGAACCCGACCTGCAGACCCCCTGGGCTGAGCTCTGGATGGGTGCGCATCCCGGAGCGCCATCCAGGGTTTTTGTCAACGGCCAATGGATAAGGCTGGACGAGTGGATAAGGTCAAATCCCGAAGACGCACTCGGAAAAGCCCCGGCAGAAGCTTTTGGAAACACCCTGCCCTACCTGTTCAAGGTTCTTGCCGCGGATCAGCCGCTTTCCATCCAGGCGCACCCTGACCGGGAGCTTGCAAGGCTGGGCTTTGAAAAAGAAAATTCAAGCGGCATACCCGCTGACGCACCGGAAAGAAACTACCGGGACCCGCGGGCCAAGCCGGAGCTGATCTTTGCAGTTGAGCCGTTTTCCGCGCTTATAGGATTCAGAAAACCGGCTGAAATCACCGATATGCTGGCCCGTATATGCCCGCAGACTCTCGGGCCTGAAATAAAGGCACTGGAAAAACGGCCTGAAAAAACAGGCATAAGGGATTTTTTTCATTCCCTTATGACCATGGACAAAGACCGCCGCAGAAAAATAACAGGTGAAGCCGTTATTCGCGCCGAAAAAATGGACTCACCAGAAGCTGCCTGGATCAGACGCCTTTGCGGTTTCTACCCTGATGATCCCGGGATCCTGGCGCCTGCTTTCCTGAACCTGACAACCATCGAGCCTGGCGAGGCAGTGTTTCTTGAGCCCGGCGTGCTCCATGCCTATCTCAGCGGGGTTGGAATGGAAATCATGGCAAACTCTGACAATGTAGTGCGCGGGGGGCTTACAAAAAAAAGCATTGACACCCAGCAGCTTCTTTGCGTGGTGAAATTCTCACCCGGAGCCCCGAACCTAATCAAACCCAGGCAGACAGGCGATTTTGAAAAAATCTACCCCACAGAAGCAAAAGAGTTTATATTCTCCGAAATCAGGATAGACCGCGGCTGCGTATGGCAGGGTCCGGACATGCACAGCGCGGAAATACTTTTCTGCATGCACGGAAAAGCTCAGGTTTCAGCTCACGGAGAAAATTCCTCGCTGGAAATAAAAAAGGGTCAGGCGGTTTTTGTGCCGGCTGCTGCAGGAAAATATCAGGCAGCAGGCAGAGCCGTATTATACAGAGCCGGAGTTCCGTCATGATTCACGGGGACCGCTCCCGGGATTCTTCAGGCTTATGCGTTAATGAAATCTTTATCAGCATCCAGGGCGAGTCCCTTTATGCCGGCAGACCCTGCGTTTTTGTGCGGCTGACGGGCTGCAACCTCAGGTGCTCATACTGCGATACATATTATGCCTGGTCAGAAGGCCGGAACATGGAAATAGAAGAAATAGTATCCGAGGTTAAGGCATTCAGGTTCCCGCTGGTGGAAATAACCGGTGGAGAGCCCCTTTTGCAGAAAAACACCCCTGAGCTTGTCAGTCGGCTGATAGGCGAGCAAATGGAAGTAATGATGGAGACAAACGGAACCTTTCCCATTGATCTTGTTTCAGATAAATGTATCAAGGTAATGGATATCAAATGTCCCGCGAGCGGGCAAAGCCATGCAACAGACTTTGAAAACATAAACCGCCTGGGCGCGTCAGACCAGGTCAAGTTCGTGGTCTGCGACCGCGGAGACTATGAGTTTGCAAGAGATATAATAAACCGCAGCCTGAAAACAGCCCATGCCCCAACCGCGCTGATTTCACCTGCCGCAGGCCGGGTTGAGCCTGCGGAAGTTGCGGGCTGGATATTAGAAGACAGGCTGGAGGCAAGGCTTCAGCTCCAGCTCCACAAGATCCTGTGGCCGGGCGCGGAAAAGGGGGTGTGATTGAACAACTCAGCAAAGACTGTTCATAAAGCTGTGGTGCTTTTAAGCGGAGGGCTTGATTCAGCTACTGCCCTGGCGTCAGCAGCGGACGAAGGCTTTTTATGCCACTGCCTGAGCCTTGATTACGGCCAGCGTCATCATCACGAACTGGCTGCCGCAGAAAAAATATCCAGGGCCCTGGGCGCGGCGGATCATAAAGTAGTGGCACTGGATCTTCGCTCCATAGGAGGTTCTGCTTTGACAGCAGATATAGAGGTTCCTAAACAGGAAAGTCAGCACGCCCAAGACTCTCAAATCCCGGCAACATATGTTCCTGCCAGAAACACGATTTTTCTGTCAGTGGCACTTGCACACGCAGAAGTGCTCGGTGCAGCAGATATATTCATCGGCGTCAATGCAGTGGACTACAGCGGTTACCCAGACTGCAGGCAGGAATATATCAGGGCTTTTGAAAACATGGCAAATCTTGCAACAAAGGCCGCAGTGGAGGGAAAACAGAAAATCCGCATACGAACCCCCCTGATTGATCTTCCGAAATCCGGGATCATAAGCAAGGGAGCCTCCCTGGGTGTTGACTTTTCACTTACCACAAGCTGCTACGACCCGCCAGACAGGGGGATGGCCTGCGGAATGTGCGATTCCTGCAGACTCCGCAAAAAGGGTTTTGCTGAAGCAGGCATTCCGGACCCTACGTTATATGCTGCAAAACGAAAATAAGGATCTGCCTTCTGCTTCGATCCCGATCCCGATTTCTATCAAACTGCGAAAGAAATCAGAAAAGGAACTTAATATATGCCGATTCCCAGGGCTTGGAAAAATCACCGGGAATTGCCGGCGATTGTGCTTATAAATTGACACCTTCGCCGGGCTCTGGTAAATGGTGGGATCACAGGCAGAGAGGCTGAAAGCAACCTGACCCGAAAGGAAAAAAGAGACATGCCCATATATGAATTCAAATGCGCGGAATGCGGAACCATCCGTGAGATCATTGTAAAATCCGGAGATTCATCGGAGCAGGAGGAAATGAAGTGCACCTCCTGCGGATGCGAAGTGCTTGAAAGGGTGCTAAGCAGGGTTGCCTGCACCAGCAGTTCCGGCAAGGGCGCGTCCCCGGGGGTTTCTTCTCACACCTGCGGCTCCGGCAATACATGCGCCACCATAGACCTGCCGGGGCCGTCGAGTTAAACTGCATTCCTGCTTTGCAACTCTGAAAGCGAACGCACCTCCACGGATACGCTCCGGCCGGATATCTCTGCGTATGCATATCGTCCGGTGCCCGGCCTGCCGGGGTTGACAATAACAGTATCACCTATAGTGTCCGTGCCGGGTGACTCGTGTATATGCCCGGTAAAACACACCAGAGGCTGTGTCTCATTGATAAACTTTCGAAGAGCATTGCATCCGACATGCCTTCCGTCCCGGAGCCTGTCGCATGATGTATCCGCAGGCGGCTGGTGGCTTACAAGAATAAAGGGAAGGTTTTCAGGCAGGTCTTGTGATGCCTGGGAAAGGAAGTTTTCCGCCTGTACCTCGGAGTATTCAAACGGGGTATTAAAGGGCGTATATAAGGACCCTCCCAGGCCGGCAAACCCCAGATTTCCCACCATGCGTGCCTTCGGGTGAAGGTTTATTCCCTCACTGTCAAGCCAGGCATTCACATCCGCGTGGTCGCAGTTTCCCGGAACTGCCAGGACACAACCGGCAGATCCGCGTACAGCATCCACTACGCGGCGGGCCTGTGCCGCATGCCCGAAATGGGTAATATCTCCGGCAAGTACAACAACATCAGCCTGTTTCACCACCATGCCCATTTTTTCAATTATTGCGGCATCTCCATGGACATCGCTTAACCCAATTACAATCATGTACCCGCCTCCTTTCACCCTGAAGCCTTCGCCTGTTTTAGTACCCTGTAATTCTATTTGACAGCCCTGCTGAGTCAATGTAATTTTTTCAGTGGTAGTATACGCAACTACAGCATTTACGGAGAAAAGAAAATGACGGAAAACCAGACAGAAAAACAAATCAGCTCCGAAAAGGGCGAGGCGCTTTTGGAGCTGGCCAGAAAAAGCATTGCCGACCGCCTGGGAGTGGACTATGAAAGCAGCCCTGATATTGAGGCCAGCAAGCAGGACCCTGTTTTCCAGTCCAGGCTCGGGACTTTTGTGACCCTGAAAATAAACGGCAACCTGCGCGGATGCATAGGAAACCTCTTGCCTGAAAAACCTCTTGCCGAAGGTGTAAAAGACAACGCGGTAAACGCTGCATTCAATGACCCCAGGTTTGCTCCCCTTTCAAAGGAAGAATTTTCCCGCATACAAATCGAGGTCAGCCTTCTCACCGAGCCCGCCCCCCTTGAATACAGTGACGCACAGGATCTTCTCGATAAAATCCGGCCCAATGTGGACGGACTGATTATAAAAAAAGGTTCCCGCACCTCCACTTTTCTGCCACAGGTATGGGAACAGCTGCCGGATAAAAAATCCTTTCTCAGCCAGCTGTGCATGAAGGCCGGGCTGCCCCCTGATGAATGGGTAAAAGGTGATCTGGAGGTTTTTACCTACCAGGTCAGGTATTTTGAAGAAAACGCCTGAAACCGGAAATTCCAGCTTGTCATTGTCACCGGCGCCGCCTTGGTGGCAGCTTGATTGGATTTCTGCTGCCCTACAGCATGTTTTGCTCCCGGATTTAGAATTTTTTTAAATAATATATCCTGCCGCGGCTCTTTTTGGTCTCCACAATGCCGGAATCAGAAAATTCAGACATCCTGCGTTCAACGAAAGTTTCCTCGATGCCGAGTCCGGCGGCTATATCGGATGCGGTGCACGGTCGCCTCGAAACCATATCAAGAATCCGGCTGTCAGTTTCTTTTTCTTTTACGGCGTCCGAACTTTCCCTGAACTCCGCGACAACCTCGGCCCCGTGACCCAGTGCCGAAGCCAGGCGCTCAAGCCTTTGCCCGGACACCTGCCCCGCGTAATCTTCGGCAGTAGGCCTGACTGCTGTGTTTATATGGATTTTGTCCGGAGCGATCTCCTCCACGTGAGATCTGAAAGCAGCCATTGCCTCCTCTGTATCGTTTATGCCCCTTACTATAAAAATCTCAAGCCAGATCCTGCCCCTGTAAACCTTCCTGAACTCAGCAAGCCCTCCAAGCAGGGCTTCAAAAGTAATATCAGGATCCGGACGGTTTATTTTCCTGAAGGTTTCCTCGTCATAAGCATCCAGAGACGGCAGCACAACGTCTGCTCCCATAAGATCGGCCCGCACCTGCGGAGACCACAAAAGCGAGCCGTTTGTCAGCACTGCCACTTCAATATCAGAAATCTGCCTGATCTGTTTTATTATACGTCCTATTTCACTGTTTAAGCACGGCTCGCCCGAGCCTCCCAGGGTTATGAAATCAGGGGCGGCACCTTCTGCCAGTCTGAGTTTTAATTCCGAAAGAATCATTTCAGGTTCAACATACGGTCTTCTTTCAGTTGTGGTCTGCGCAGTCCTGCCTATCTGGCAGTAGATGCAGTCAAACGTGCAGGTCTTGTAGGGAACAAGATCCACACCCAGCGAAAGCCCGAGCCTTCTCGACGGCACGGGTCCGTATATTAGCGAGCCGCTTTGCTTTTTATCCCGTGGCACTTTCAGCCTCCCGGTTAATTGAAAAATCAGTCCGACGACGTCAGGGTCCTTGTCAGCGCATCGATTTTCCGGGAAAGAATATTCCATTCCATGCGCACTGCTTTTAAAATCTCATCCCAGTCGCCGAGCAGATCGTCAATGGATGCGCTGCGTTTTTCCTTGGTCCAGGTTTTGCAGATTTCTTCATAAAGTTCCGAAAGCCGGCTTGCACAGTTGATCCTGTCAAATCCGCGGGCGGTTGCAAGTGCTGATTTCTTCATGGATTCCATGTTCCCGGTATCTTCAAAGAATTGTTTTATTGCTGCGGCAAATTCCTCCTGCGATGAGTCGCCTTTCAAGAGCCGGCCGTTTTTCATGTCGCTTACTACCTCGCGAACTCCTGTTGCATCCAGGGCGATAACCGGTGTTGCCGCAGCCATTGCCTCTGCCAGAACCATGCCCTGGGTTTCAGTCTTGGAGGAAAAAACAAAAAGATCCATGGCATAATAGGCGTCTATCAACGACTGCCCGGTCTTTTTACCGGCCATGACAAGCCTTTTTTCCAGCCCCTTGTCGGCAAGGATTTTTTCAATGCTCGATTTGTCAGGGCCTTCGCCCACAACAAGAAACCACGCCTCCGGATCTTTTTCAAGGAATTGCCCCACTGCCTGTGCTAGATAGACCAGGTTTTTCTCAGGGGCAAGCCTTCCAAGATGACCTATTACCCTGGCGTTTTCCGGAATCCCGACAGATTTTCTGAAACGTATGCCGTCTGCGTTTTCAAAGGCTTCACAGTCAACGCCCGTGGGAACTTCTGTTACAGGGGTTTTCACCCCGCGTTTTTTTAAAAGCTCACCTATGCTTTTGCTGGGGGCTACCACGTGGGTGCACATGTTGGCGTATGCAGTGGTCATCCTGACCACGAATTTCTTCATTTTCGGAGACCTGGATGAAACATAATGGGTGTATTCCTCGTAAAGGGTGTGGTTTGTGTATACTATCGGCATCTGCCGCCTGTAGGCAGCCCTTATCGCAGCATCACCAAGCAAAAACGGATGGTGGCTGTGGATGATATCCGGGGCGAATGCATCTATCTTTTCATCAGTAATAAAAGGTATGGGAATGCGAACCGAAAAGTCGCTGCCGTTGAAGTTCTGAATCGCGGGCACCCTAAGCACTTCCGAGCCTTCAGGCTCTTTTTCCGTGCTTTCTGCGTATGTCGGGGCAACAATCAGCACGCGGTGACCGAGCTTTTTCAGATCCTCTTCAAACCGGGACACAGAACCGGCCACCCCGCCAATATGAGGACGATAAGTATTTGTAAACATGCAGATATTCAATTTCTGTTCACCTTCCTTTTCAGCCGGGAGGAATTTTCACCTGCATCAACCGCTACAGGCTCAAAACCCGGAATTTCGATCCGGATTTCAGGAGAGTCCTTTCTCCACTCGCCGGTGATTTCCACAGCAGCCCCGCCGTTTTCAGGCTCAATGTTTACAGTGACCTCTCCGTGGGGTGTTGGCGTGGGACCGAATCCAATCGCCTCCGGGCCTGAAAGCCACTTTTCAAACACTCCTGAGCCTATAACCAGGGCGTTTTCTTCTTCCCTGACAAAAAGACTGCGCATCATCAAGACCCATTCACCCGCCGCCCAGCCGTGCTGGCCGTCTCCCATGCACCCGCCTTTTGTATGCGGATGTATTGCCTCCGGCCATTGGCCCGTAGGGGATGCGAGGTCTGCTACATTCAGGATCAGATCGCGATAGCGCGGGTCTCCGGCCCGCAGAAGCGTCTGGGCGATATCCAGGGTCAAATACGCGTTTATACCGGAATGGATCATGTCCTGGAAAAAAGCTCCCTTGTAAAAGCAGTTGTTCATAAGATATTCGACTGTTTTCATGATTTTCGGGTCTGCCGCAGGAGTGAGCTGCAGTGGATAATCAGCAACCAGGGACCCCACAGCTCCTGCGTCCATGCGGCGGTAGGGAGAAGCGGGAACAGCGTTTTGAGTCTTCCATTCCGGTATGGCGGCAATGCTTCCGAATATGCACTTGGAAAAATCCTTGTAATAATGTTCGAACTTTTCAGCAAGGCCCTGGGAATGATATCTCCGGGCCATGCCTGCGGCCGAGGCCATGCCTGCCAGGCCCCAGAAATCATCCCAGTAGTAATAATCATTGGGACCAAGGTGTTCAGCGCTGAAACCCGCGGGAAGAAGGCCTCCATGCCGGATTGCAGGCCTTTTGCGGGTGCGCTTTTTTTCAATCCATTCTGCTGCCTTGAACGCAGCATTCAGCCAGGCTTCAGACGGCCTGCCTCCTGTAAGGCTCACGTAGCGGTTCATGATCCAGAGCACCTGGCCGTTTGAGTCCCACTCTCCTTCCTGGGAAAGGAAATATCCGCTTGACTTTTGCCTTGCCGGAAACCGGTCGATGCAGTTTCTGCTCCGGTCCGGCATGTTTGCACCCATCATGGCGTTTAACATCAGGCATGCATCCCTGAACCAGAATCTGCGGTATGTATAGGGCCCGGGCACAGGGTCGCCTGCGGAAAGCAAAAGCAGGGTTCGCACTGCAGTATCGTATAAGAACTGCAGTTTTTCGTCAGGCACTTTAAGTTCTGCCGTACCTGATGTCAGCTCCCGCCAGGTGCGGTGTTTACGCGCCTTTTTCCGTTCGCCCGATTCTGCTATATCACGTTCCAGGTCAACTGAAACACTTATGTTACGCTCTGCCTTTTCAGGCAGTTCAAAAAAGGCAGCAGACGTTGCCATGCCAACATGACACTTCACGCTTGTAACTGTGTTTAAGGAATCCCACTTGTCAATAACATCGCCTTCTGAATAATCAGAAAATATAACCTTGTCAGGTTTTTTATCCATGTAGACCCTTGTGTGACGGTTCACAAGCCAGAAAGGCCTGGGCTGGCCCTGGTAATCAATAGAGTCGATAAACTGTATGCCCTCAGGGTTGTAAGGCCTCAGGGCCACCACAAGCCATCCACCTGTATCGGAACTTGCCCTGGATGAAATCACCGAGTATCCGGAATTGTTTTCCAGGTCCATGGAAAGCTCGGTATCGAGTGCGAATCCATCCAACCTGGACTGGTTTTTGATCCGGACTCCAGAGTCAGTTTCAATACTCTGCCGTGATGCATTGTCGCCGAGCATGGACGGAATAAGCCTCCGGCCCTGCGGATCTATGATCCAGCAGTCAACCGACCACCCGTCATACAGGGGCGTGACCAGCCCCCGAGGGTCCATTATCGGATATACAGGCAAATCCGGGTGCCCGGCTGCGGTCCAGCTCCTGTGGGTGAGGTTTACATGGCTGAAGGCAAATCCGCGGGGTATGAACGAATAATCAGACGGATTAAATTGCCGCTGCACCCAGAAAGGCCAAACCCAGTCAAGGTTGTACTGGATTGCCTTGGTGTTGATAAGCCCGCGGGCATGAAATATTATGCCCGCCCGCAGCAGTTCTATGGGCTCCTGTATCTCGGAGGGCTGCGAAAACCTGCGCACCTTGGCGGCAAGGCCTATGGGATCTATAATCCCGAAACGCTTTGCCGCACGCCTGACAATAAACTTCCAGGGCAGCCATCTTGTTAGCATGAAAATCCCTCCGCACAGTTAAAATAAAAATCACCTTGAATCCAAAAGATAATTCAAGTAACAAAAGTTTCAATACAGTCCTCTGCCGCGCAATTTGCAGTCATGCGCACGGCTCTTTATCTGACCACTTAATTGTGGTATTGTGACAGAAAAACGCAAAAGGGTAAACCCCGGGCCCGGGCATCGCAGCCCGCCCATAATTTTAATTTGCGGAGCAAGGTATGTCAGAAAACACCGAAAACGGGGATCCGAACGGATCACAAGAACAGGATGAAAGCTTCGAGGAGCTTTTTGAATCCTACATGAAGGAAGTAAAAGACGACCTCCGCGTCGGCGAACAGGTCACAGGCGAAATCATAGCCATAAGCGACGACTCGGTGTTTGTAAATACCGGCACCAAGGCAGACGGCGTGGTTGACAAGTCGGAACTTACCGACAGGGAAGGCGGCTTTTCCTATTCCCTCGGCGACAGGGTTACACTCTACGTTATCTCCAGGGATGAAAGCGAAATAAGGCTTTCGGGTTCCATGTCAGGTGAAAGCGGAATTCATCAGCTTTATGAGGCATATCGCGCTTCAATACCGGTACAGGGAAAGGTCACCGAAACCTGCAAGGGAGGCTTCAGGGTAAGCGTGGCCGGAAAATCGGCTTTCTGCCCCATAAGCCAGATTGATTCCACTTACGTGGAAACCCCGGAATCCTACGTGGGGGCGGAATATGAATTTCTCGTCTCAAGAATAGAGGAGCACGGAAGAAACATCGTGGTTTCCAGACGGGAACTTTTAAACCGTCAGGTGGCCGAGCAGCGCGACCAGTTTTTAAAGACCGTCTCACCCGGAGATGTCCTGGAAGGCCGTGTTACAAGGCTTATGCCTTACGGCGCGTTTGTGGAGCTTGTCCCTGGAGTTGAAGGGATGGTGCATATTTCCGAGATCTCGTGGTCAAGGGTTGAAAAGCCCGAAGACGCGGTATCAGTAAATGACACTGTTAAAGCAAAGCTGCTTGACATCCGCGAGCCTGAGGACAAAAAGCAGCAGACCCGGATTTCGCTGTCCATAAAGCAGGCACTGGGAGATCCCTGGCAAAACATAACCGAAAAATTCAAACCAGGGGACAAGACAGAAGGAAAGGTCACCAGGTGCGCGGATTTCGGTGCGTTTGTGGAGATAGCCCCGGGCGTGGAGGGACTGGTGCACGTAAGCGAGATGAGCTACAAAAAGCGCGTGTTAAAGGCACAGGACGTGGCTTCGCCCGGAGACACCGCCTCTGTTATGATAAAAAGCGTGGATCCTGCAAACCGCAGAATATCGCTCAGCATGAAGGATGCGGAAGGCGATCCCTGGATCAACATAGAGCAGCGATACCAGCCCGGCCAGCAGGTTAATGCAACAATAGAGAAAAAAGAATCCTTCGGCTATTTCGTGGCACTTGAACCCGGGGTGGTCGGCCTTCTGCCGGTTTCAAAAATAAATTCCTCCCCGGACGCATCCAGGATTGAAAAGATGAAGGCCGACGACCCGATTGCCGTAAAAATTGAATCAGTGAATCCCGCAGAAAGAAAAATAAGCCTTGCCGTGGCTGACGAGACAGGAAACCAGGAATGGCGAAACCACAAGCAAACATCTTCAACCGATTCCGGCACCGGAGAGCTGGGGGAAAAACTCAGGGAGGCTCTCAAGTCCAAAAAATAACCCCTGTTTGCCCGCTGCTCTGCTCAACCTTTTGCAAACAGGCCATGGATAACCAGCAAAAGAAGCCCGGCACCGATTAAGACCGCATAGAGCGGGGACTGTGCCATTAAATCAGCCCCGCTTCTAAGGGATTCAAAAGGCAGCGATTCTATCCAGTCAAACCTGTCTTCTCCAAGATACTCGATCAGGCCCTTTGTGTAAAATCCCTCGGGTCTTTCCATTAAAAGGCCGATGGCGTGGAATCCGGAAAGCAGGAGACCTGCCAGAAATGACAGTATGCCCAGCCACTTAACTGTATTCATGATTCACTCCGGCAGCCCTGGATGTGTGTAAAACCCTGCAATTCATTCTCAGGAAAATGCTGCTTTTATGAACTCCCGGTTCATCCGGGCGATCTCGGTTATGGATATCCCCTTGGGGCACTCGGCCTCGCATTCGGCCTCGTTTGAACAGTTGCCGAATCCCAGTTCGTCCATGGCACGGACCATGGAAAGCGCCCTTTTCTTTGCCTCGGGCTTTCCCTGGGGCAAAAGGCACAGGTGAGAAATCTTTGCGCCTGTAAACAGCATGGCCGAAGCATTGGGACATGCAGCAACGCAGGCCCCGCAGCCGATGCAGGCGGCAGCGTTAAACGCCTTTTCCGCGTTGTCCCGCGGGACGGGAATTGAATTTCCGTCCTGGGGGCCGCCTGCATTGATGGAAATGTAGCCGCCCGCCTGAATTATTTTGTCCAGCGCGCTTCTGTCAACAACCAGGTCCTTTACCACGGGAAAGGCCCGCGCGCGCCAGGGTTCTATTACAATGATGTCTCCGTCCTTGAAGTGGCGCATGTGGAGCTGGCAGAGTGTGGTCTCAGGCATGTGCCCGTGAGCCCGGCCGTTTACCACAGCCCCGCACATGCCGCATATTCCTTCCCTGCAGTCGTGATCAAAGGCTATGGGCTCTATACCCTGCTCCGTCAACCCCTCGTTTACCACGTCCAGCATTTCCAGAAACGACATGTCTGTTGAAATATCATTTGCCGGGTAGGTTTCCAGGGCGCCTGCGGGATTATTCTTATTCTGGCGCCAGACCTTGAGAGTAAGATTTATGGTTCGGCTGCTCATTTTACTTGTAACTCCTCTGGGTCAGTTCCACGTTTTCAAACGTCAGGGGCTCGGTGTGCAATACAGGATCTGATTCAGGTCCGGTGTATTGCCACGCAGAAACATGGCAGAAATTTTCGTCGTCCCGCAGGGCTTCGTGATCCTCTGTCTGAAATGCAGTATTGAAATGACATCCGCAGGATTCCTTGCGATCTATGGCATCTTTGACCATAAGCTCCCCGAATTCCATAAAATCCGCCACCCTGCCGGCGTTTTCAAGGGCCTGGTTCAAATCCGCCGCATCTCCGGGAACATTAACGTTTTTCCAGAACTCGTCCCTTAACTCGGCTATCATCTGCTTGGCCTTGTACAGGCCCTGCTCATCTTTTGCAATGCCGCAGTAGTCCCACAGAATTTTACCCAGGGCCCTGTGAAAATCCGCTACCGTGCGTTTCCCGCGAATCGACAGCAGCTTGTCCACCTGACTGCGGATCTTTGCCTCAGCCTCCCTGAACTCATCAGCCGAGTTATCAACCACGGGCAGTTTCGATCCTGCAAGGTAGCCTCCAATTGTATAGGGGATTATGAAGTAGCCGTCTGCAAGGCCCTGCATAAGAGCACTTGCACCGAGACGGTTTGCCCCGTGATCGGAAAAATTGGACTCTCCCAGGGAAAACAACCCGTCAATCGTTGTCATGAGGTTATAATCCACCCACAGGCCGCCCATGGTGTAGTGCACCGCAGGATAGATCTTCATGGGCGTCTCGTAGGGATCCTCGCCTGTTATTTTTTCATACATCTCAAACAGGTTTCCGTATTTGGCGGATATCGCCTCCCGGCCGTCGCGGGCTATGGCGTCTGCAAAATCCAGATATACGGCAAGGCCTGTCTCGCCCACTCCCTTGCCCATGTCGCACTGTTCCTTGGCGTTTCTTGAGGCCACGTCTCTTGGCACCAGGTTGCCGAAACTCGGATATTTCCTCTCAAGATAGTAGTCCCGCTCCGAGTCTGGGATCTGTTCAGGCGCCCGCTTGTCCCCGGGCTCTTTGGGCACCCAGACGCGGCCGTCGTTTCGCAGGCTTTCGCTCATCAGGGTCAGCTTGGACTGATAGGTTCCGTGTACCGGAATACAGGTGGGATGAATCTGTGTAAAGCAGGGGTTTGCAAAATACGCCCCTTTTTTGTAGCACCTGTAAGCGGCCGTGACGTTTGAGGACATGGCATTGGTGGACAGATAATAGGCGTTTCCGTATCCGCCGGTGGCAAGCACCACAGCGTCTGCGCTCCAGGATTCAAGCTCTCCTGTGACAAGATTGCGAACTACTATTCCCCGTGCTCTTCCGTCAACAATGACCACATCGAGCATTTCCCTTCTGGGGTAAATCTCCACCCTCCCGGTGTTTACCTGGCGCATGAGAGAGCTGTAGGCGCCGAGCAAAAGCTGCTGGCCTGTCTGGCCCTTTGCATAAAACGTCCTGGAAACCTGTGCGCCTCCAAACGACCTGTTGTCAAGCAGGCCCCCGTATTCACGTGCAAAGGGAACGCCCTGGGCCACGCACTGGTCGATTATGTTTACGCTCAGCTGTGCCAGCCTGTAGACATTTGCCTCCCTTGCGCGGAAATCACCGCCTTTTACTGTATCATAAAAAAGCCGCCAGATGCTGTCTCCGTCATTTGCATAATTTTTTGCAGCGTTTATTCCGCCCTGTGCTGCAATACTGTGGGCCCGCCTGGGCGAATCCTGTATGCAGAAATTTTTAACGTTATAGCCCAGCTCACCAAGGGTGGCGGCAGCAGCGGCCCCTGCAAGGCCGGTGCCCACAACTATTATATTGAACTTCTTTTTGTTTGCCGGGTTGACCAGCTTTAATTCAAAGCGATGCCGGTCCCATTTTTCATGCAGGGGCCCGGTCGGTATTCTGGATTCAAGAGTCATTTAGCACCCCTTTTTCATGTAACTGCACGGATATATATGGGAACAAACGCAAACCCCACTGCCACGGCCACGGCGAATGCTATGCCCAGGGTCCGGATAAGCGGCATGTACTTTTCATGATTAAGCCCGAGGCTCTGGAAAAGGCTCCAGAAGCCGTGACGTATATGTATGCCCACCAGAATCACTGCCGCAATGTAGATCAGGGAAAACCATATGCTGTTAAAGGTGTTGACTGCAGCATCATACGGCGTCATCTGGGCCCTGTCTATGAAATGAAACTGTGAAAGGTGCAGAATCACAAACAGCAGGATCAAAAAACCGGTATAAGGCATTGTGCGCGAACCTATGGTTCTGCCGCCTGCGGTTTTATTAACCGCATATCGGGTGCTGCGCGCCCGCCAGTTCTGGAAGAACAAAACCGTGCCAATGGTCACGTGGATTATTGCAACCAAAAGCAGCAGGAACTCAACCACCACTATGACAGGCTCAATCTTGTGAAGGGTCTCCACATACTTAAGAAAGGCTTCCTTGCCGAAATAAAAGCTCAGGTTGCCGGCAAGGTGGGCGAATATAAACCCTAGGAATCCCAGCCCAGTGACCGCCATGAGCAGCTTTTTGCCCACCGCGGTGGATATGTTTTCAACAAACCAGTTCATGACATAAGCTCCCGGAATAAATACTTAAAACACTTTTGCGCAGAATTCGCCGATCCGGCCCAGATCCTCGCATACATGCACTCCGCCGGCCTTAAGGGCCTCCACCTTGCCCTGGGCCGTTCCAGCGCCGCCTGAAATAATGGCCCCGGCATGCCCCATCCGACGGCCCGGGGGGGCTGTGATACCCGCGATAAATCCCACCACCGGCTTGGAAACATTTTTCCTGATGTATTCGGCTGCCTGCTCCTCTGCGCTGCCGCCGATCTCGCCGACCATCACTATGCCCTTTGTATCGGGATCAGCCTCAAACGCCCCTATGCAGTCGATGAAATCCGTTCCGTTTACAGGGTCCCCTCCTATGCCTATGCAGGTTGTCTGTCCCATGTCCTGCAGGGTAAGCTGGTAGACCACCTCGTATGTAAGGGTTCCTGAACGCGAAACAACTCCTATGGGTCCGCCGGGCTTGTGGATCGGCCCGGGCATGATGCCCACCTTGGCTGCGCCGGGCGATATGATGCCGGGACAGTTGGGCCCTATCAGCCTTGAAGTCTTCGTATTCAGATAATGCTTGACGCGCATCATGTCAAGCACTGGTATACCCTCTGTTATGGTGACTATAAGATCCACTCCCGCATCAGCCGCCTCCATGATTGCATCAGCAGCAAAAGGCGGGGGCACGAAAATAAGGCTGCAGTTGGCCCCAGCTTTTGAAACAGCTTCGGCCACGGAGTCAAAAACCGGCACGTCATCCATTTTTTCGCCGCCCTTGCCCGGGGTGACCCCTGCCACCACTTTTGTGCCGTATTCGATGCACTGCCTGGCGTGGAACTGTCCTTCCTTTCCGGTGATTCCCTGAACCACCACCCGCGTGTCCGCATCCACGAATATGCTCATACCCAAACCCCGACTTTCTGTGTTATTTATTAAATGAGCCTATAAGGAATTCTGCAGAATCCCTGGCTCATTAAAGCACAAATTCGAAGCACGAAATTCGAAATCTATAATGACCAAATCACCAAAACAGGTTGTCGTTAATTCATTGTTTCTGTAATTGAACCATTCAAATTTTTGTCATTGTTTCGGATTTCGATATTCGAATTTCGAATTTTATACAAGTGCTGCCACTTTCTGCCCGGCATCCTTGAGATCCTTTGCAGTCTGGAGATCCAGGCCGGATTCCGCCAGTATTCTGCGGCCTTCTTCCACGTTGGTGCCTTCCATGCGCACCACAAGCGGAACACTGATCTGTGTGTTCTTTGCAGCCTCAACCACGCCCTTTGCAAGCACGTCGCACCTCAGGATGCCGCCGAAGATATTTATCAGGATCGCCTTGACCTTTTTGTCAGACAAAATGATACTGAACCCGTTTTCAATCATTTCCGCGGTGGCGCCGCCTCCGACATCCAGGAAGTTGGCGGGTTCCGCCCCTGCAAGCTTGATGGTGTCCATGACAGCCATGGCAAGGCCTGCGCCGTTTACCATGTTGCCCACGGTGCCGTCTAAGTTGATGTAATTGAGGTTGTATTTCGAGGCCTCCACATCAAGGGGGTCTTCCTCGTCAAGATCCCGCATTTCAACGACTTCCTTCTGCCTGTACAGGGCGTTGTCATCGAAACTCATCTTGGCGTCAAGCGCGCAGAGCTGCCTGTCTTCTGTTATTACAAGGGGATTGATCTCAACCAGGGAGCAGTCCCTGTCCATAAAAAGCCTGTAGAGACTGGTGAGCATCTTTGAAAAAGGCTTTATCAGCTCCTTGTCCAGGTTAAGTCCGAATGCGGCCTGCCTGCAGTGGTATGGATAAATGCCTGAAAGCGGGTTTACGTGAACCTTGACTATCTTTTCGGGTGTTTGCGCGGCCACGGTTTCAATGTCCATACCCCCGGCCTCGCTGGCCATGATAAGAATGCCTGCACTTTCCCGGTCTGCCGTAAGGCTCAGGTAAAGTTCCTTTGAAATGTTTAATCCCTTTTCAATCAGCACACGCTTGACAGCCTGACCCGCCGGGCCGGTCTGGGGGGTCACAAGGTTCATTCCTATGATTTCATCCGCGTGACCTATCGCCTCGGCAATGTCTTTTGCAATCCTGACTCCGCCTCCCTTGCCCCTGCCTCCTGCATGGATCTGGGCTTTTACAGCCACAGGAAAGCCGCCCAGTGATTCGACTACCTCCTTTGCGGACTCCTTGGTTTCACTTACCCCGCCCTCGGGGATCGGTACCCCGTATTCTGAAAACAGCCTTTTGGCCTGGTATTCATGTATCTTCATAAATAGGCTCCGTTTTTTATGCAATCACGCAAAGCACGTCGTTTTTGGCAACCGAGTCGCCCTCCGAATAATTAATTGACTTCACAGTACCGGCAACAGGCGTGGTAAGGGAATTTTCCATTTTCATGGCCTCCAGGACCGCAACTGTCTCGCCTTCTGCAACCGTGTC
The DNA here is from genome assembly GCA_046540695.1 of Desulfobacterales bacterium. Lineage (GTDB taxonomy): Bacteria > Desulfobacterota > Desulfobacteria > Desulfobacterales > Desulfosalsimonadaceae > Desulfosalsimonas. The sequence continues at coordinate 27,056 of JBKHES010000005.1, read as the reverse complement.
GCCTTCCTTTTTCTCGTATCTTATTACTATGCCCGGCATGGGAGCCTTGATCGGGTGACCTTCCACGTCTGCCGCAGGTTTTGATGGTTTTGCTTCGGCGGCCTGCTGGCCGGCAGCTGGACCCTCAGTCTTTGGAGCCGAAGGGGCGGGCCTGGCAGATGCACCGCCCTGGCTGGCCCTGCGCGGGGCTGACTGGGCCGGAGCAGCAGCCTGCCCTGCAGGGGCTGCGGAAACAAAAGGCATGCCGGTGTCTTCAACAGCAACCTCGAACTGCTCGCCGTCCACGTAAACGCTGAACTTGCGCACGTTTTCGTCCTCAGGCGGCTCCGTCTTTTTCTCGATTTTTTCCAGGGCATCCTTTAGCTCGCCCGAACGCAGCCTGCGTACAAGTTCCTCTTCCTTTTTGGCTTCCTCCAGGCTCTTGGGCTTCAGAGATTCCGGGGGGGTCTCAAGGCCGTACTTGTATTTGAGGAATTTCTTGCCCGTTACCGGGTAAAGGGCATAGATGAGGACATCATCAATGTCAGTTGTAATATCTTTTACTGCTTCCTTTGCCTTTTCAAGTTCAGGCTCCAGAATTTCCGCAGGGCGGCAGTCAATCGGCTGCTCGCCTCTCGGATATCCCTTGAGTGCCTTTTTCTGAACCTCGGGATTTACCCCTGCAGGCGTTTTCCCGTAAAGGCCGTAGCACAGGTCCTTTACCTGGGATGTAATCATCTTGTAGCTTTCGTTTTCATCGTCAAACAGCACGTTGTTTACAGTCTGGATTCCCACTATCTGGCTGGTCGGGGTCACCAGGGGAACCTGGCCCAGGTCCTTTCTGACCTTGGGAAGCTGTTGGTAGACCTCGTTGATGCGGTCCAGCGCGTCCATTTCCCGAAGCTGGTTGACCAGGTTGGAAAGCATGCCTCCCGGGGTCTGGTGCAGCAAAACGTTTATGTCAATTACAGAAACCTTTGAATCGTCGAGCAGATGCCTGTATTTCGGCAGAATGTCGCTTTCCAGTTTTTCGTTTATTGCCGCCAGCTCTTCGATGTCAAAGCCGGTGTCGCGGTTGGTCCCCAGAAGCGACATCACCAACGGCTCTATGGCCGGATGGGAGGTGCGGTAGGCATAGGGTGTCATGCAGGTGTCTATTATGTCCACGCCCGCTTCTATGGCCTTTAACTGGGTCAGCGGAGACATGCCCGAGGTAAAATGGCTGTGAAGATGAATGGGAACACTGATGTTTTCCTTTAAGGCCTTGATAAGGGGAAATGCGTCGTAGGGCGAAAGCAGGCCGGCCATGTCTTTTACGCACACCGTGTCCGCCCCCATTTCCTCGAGTTCCTTGGCCTTCTGGAGAAAATAGTCGATATTGTAAACCTCGCCGCCCATGCGCGGCTCTGTCAGGGAATAGCAGACGCAGCCCTGGAAATGCTTGCCGCTTTTCTTTATGACATCCACCACTGTCTCAAAGTTTCTGAAATCGTTTAGCGCGTCAAAAGTGCGGAAAATATCCATGCCGTTTTCAGCCGCCCGCTCCACGAAAACCCTGGCCACGTCATCGGGATAGTTGCGGTAGCCCACAAGGTTCTGGCCGCGCAAAAGCATGGAAAAGGGGGTTTTCTTAAAGTATCGCTTCAGTATTCTGATCCTGTCCCAGGGATCTTCGTTTAAAAACCTGTGCATCGTGTCAAAAGTTGCCCCGCCCCAGACCTCCACGGCCCAGAAGCCGATTTGTTCCATCATTTCAGCCACCGGGATCATGTCCTCGGTTCGTCCCCGGGTGGCAAAGAGCGACTGGTGGCCGTCGCGCAGGGTCAGGTCCTCGATTTTCACCGGATTTGAAGCAGCCGGTCTGTCCTTGCCGTATTTGACTTCAGTATGCTTGAGTTCATGGTGTTCGGTCATTACCACATCTCCTCGGATTTTGGTTGTTATATCTAATGAAACGCCTTCATCTGCATCATGGTTCGCATCTGCATCTGCGCCTGTCTTCCGCTCAGGGCCCAGGGCTGCGCCCCGGGTGCGGGAGCAGCGGCCTGCTGCTGCCCGGCATCGGTCTCTTCAGCCGCTTGTAAAAGCTGACTTTCCTCGCATGCCAGGTAATGCATAACCGCGGCAACCGCCGCCTTTTTTTTCTTTTCAATCATGAAATCACCTCTTATGCGGGAATATTACCGTGCTTCTTTGGCGGCAGGCTCTGCCGCTTGGTGCACAGGATTTCAAGTGCCTCGATAAGCCGCGGACGGGTCTCGCTCGGCACTATCACATCGTCTATATACCCCCTGTTGGCGGCCACGTACGGGTTTGAAAACAAATGCCTGTATTCTTCGATCTTTTCCTTCCTCGTAGCCGCGGGGTCTTCTGATTCGTCTATGGTTTTGCGGTGAATTATGTTGGCTGCCCCTTCAGCGCCCATGACAGCAATTTCGGCTGTGGGCCAAGCAAAGGCCATGTCAGCGCCCAGATGCTTTGAAGACATTGCAATGTAGGCCCCTCCGTAATCCTTGCGCATGATAACAAGCAGCTTGGGGACAGTGGCCTCGGAATAGCACCAAAGAAGCTTTGCACCGTGCCGGATTATCCCGCCGTGCTCCTGGTCGCTTCCGGGCATGTAGCCGGGCACGTCAGCAAGGGTGAGCAGCGGGATGTTAAAGGCGTCGCAGAACCTTATGAACCTGGTGGCCTTGTCAGAGGCGTCTATGTCCAGACAGCCTGCAAGATAATTGGGCTGATTGGCTATAATTCCTATGGTACGGCCGTTTAAACGTGCAAGTCCCACAACTATGTTTTTCGCATAATGTTCGTGGGGTTCGTAGAACTCGCCGTTGTCCACTATCCGCGTGATCACGTCCTTGACGTCATAGGAAAGATTGATATCATCCGGCACCAAGGTGTCTAACTGCTCGTCGCGCCTTTCAGGATCATCGCCGGTATCAACAACGGGCGGATCCTCCATGTTGTTTGCAGGCAAAAATGACAGCATATGGCGGATGCGGTCAATGGCATCTTCATCAGAGTCGCATGCAAAATGTGCCACTCCGCTTTTCTCATTGTGGGTGGTGGCTCCCCCCAGGTCCTCGAAGGTTATGTCCTCGCCTGTAACGCTTTTTATAACCTGGGGGCCGGTTATAAACATGTGGCTTGTTTTTTTTACCATGAAAACCCAGTCGGTCATGGCAGGCGAATACACTGCCCCTCCGGCAGTGGGTCCCATAATTGCGGAAATCTGCGGAATTACACCCGAGGCGATGGAGTTTCTGTAAAAAATCTCGCCGTATCCGCGAAGAGCATCCACGCCTTCCTGTATGCGGGCCCCGCCTGAATCATTGAACCCCACAACCGGGGTGCCGGCCTTCATGGCCAGGTCCATGACCTTGCATATCTTGCTGGCATGCATCTCGCCAAGAGTCCCTGCCCTGGCAGTGAAATCCTGGGCAAATGCAAACACCGGCCTGCCGTCAACCCTCCCGTGGCCTGTGACAACGCCGTCAGATGGTATGTCAGCCTTGTCCATGCCGAAATTGACACTCCTGTGCTTGACAAAAATATCTATCTCACGGAAGGTGCCCTGGTCAAAGAGCCGCTCCAGCCTTTCCCTGGCTGTGAGCTTTCCTTTTTCCTTTTGTTTTTCAACAGCCTTTTTGCCCCCCATTTCGCGCATGCGGGCCTTTTTTTCAAGAAGCTCGTTTATCTTTTCCGAAACGCCGCTCATTTTTCTTCCCTTTCATTTTCATCCGTGACCAGGTGCAAAAGCCTTCTGGCCGCAGCCATGGCTGTTGTCTCCCCCTGTTCCAGGTGCCGGATAAGCTCCGGCAAAAGTTCTTTCACTCCGGAAAGTCCGTAAAACCAGTCTTTTAAACCTTCCTCCACCAGAAAATCAAACCACTGTCTTGCCTGTCTTTTCCGCCTGCCGGAAAATTCCCCGGAGGCCTCCATCTTTCTGCGGTGCGAAAGGACGGTCTCCCAGATTTCTTCGATACCGGTCATTTCCAGGGCGCTGCAGGTAAGCACGGGCGGCTGCCAGCAATCAGCCCTGGGGGCGGTAAGGTGCAGCGCGTTCTCGTAGTCCTTTCTTGCCTTCTCAGCCCTGGCGAGGTTTTCGCCGTCAGCCTTGTTTACCGCGATGGCATCTGCCAGCTCTATGATTCCCCGCTTGATGCCCTGCAGCTCATCTCCGGCACCTGCCAGGAGAAGCACAAGGAAAAAATCAACCATGGAGGCAACCGCGAATTCTGACTGGCCAACGCCCACGGTCTCCACCATCACAACATCGTAGCCCGCTGCCTCAAGCACCAGGATGGTCTCCCGGGTCTTTCTGGCCACACCCCCCAGGGTGCCCCCTGAGGGTGAAGGCCGTATAAAGGCAAGCTCATTTGCAGCCAGCTTTTCCATGCGGGTTTTATCCCCCATGATGCTGCCGCCGCTTTTGGCGCTGCTGGGATCAACTGCCAGCACAGCCAGCCTGTGTCCCTTTTCGGTTAGCCTGGTTCCGAGGCTTTCAATAAACGTGCTTTTGCCAACGCCGGGCACTCCCGTTATGCCCAGGCGGACGGAGTTTCCGGTATAAGGCAGAAGGCCGTCTAAAACCTCGTAAGTAAGGGGCTGATGCCCGGGCAGTGCGCTTTCAATCAGGGTGATGGTCTTTGAAACCGCCTTGCGATCGCCGGCACGAACCCCTTCTATATAGTATGATGCATTTTCAGGCATTCTCTGACAGGGCGTTTAACACCTGGTTGGCAGAATCCGTGACCATGCTGCCGGGTCCGAAAACCCTTGCCACTCCGGTTTTGTAAAGAAAATCATAGTCTGCCGGGGGAACGATGCCGCCCACAACCACCAGGACTTCCTCTCCGCCATGTTTTTTAAGCTCCTCCATCATCTGGGGCACCAGGATCTTGTGCGCGCCTGCAAGGCTCGATACCCCGACCACGTGCACATCGTTTTCTATAGCCATTTTTGCCGCCTCTGCCGGGGTCTGAAACATTGGGCTCAGATCCACGTCAAACCCGAGGTCCGCATATGCGGTGGCAACCACTTTAACGCCGCGGTCATGTCCGTCCTGGCCCATCTTGGTAAGCAGGATCCTTGGCCGGCGGCCGTGCTTTTCAGCAAACTCGTCCACCCTCTTTCGAATCGACGAAATGATTTCCTGGTCCTGGTACTCGCCCGCATACACACCTGAAATGCACTGGGTGGTGGCCACGTACCTGCCGAACACCTTTTCCATGGCATCCGTGACCTCGCCAACAGTGGCCCTGACCCGGACGGCGGGAATGCATGCGGCCAGAAGATTTCCGCCCGACTCTGCGGCGTTTGTAACAGCTTCAAGGGTCCTGCGCACCTCGTCTTCGTCGCGCTGCTTTCTTATGCTGTTCAACCAGTTGATCTGCTCTTCTCGAACAGACTCTGAGATTTCCCGAACATCCACTTCGGTTTCTTCTTCGACCTGGTACTTGTTTACGCCTATAATAACATCTTTTCCCTGGTCTATGCGTGCCTGGCGGCGGGCTGCGGCTTCTTCAATGCGCATCTTGGGCATTCCCTCCACAATGGCCTTTGCCATGCCGCCCATTTCCTCGACTTCCTCAATAACTGACCTGGCCTGCTCAACTATCTGATTTGTGAGCCATTCCACGTAATAGGACCCGCCCAGGGGATCAACAGTGTTTGTGACCTGTGATTCCTGCTGTATTATGAGCTGCGTGTTTCTTGCCACCCGCGCGGAAATATCCGTGGGCAGGCTGACCGCCTCGTCGAATGCGTTCGTGTGAAGCGACTGGGTCCCTCCCAGGACCGCGGCCAGGGCTTCGAGAGTGGTGCGGATTATATTGTTGTAGGGATCCTGCTGGGTCAGGCTCCAGCCGGATGTCTGCACGTGCGTGCGAAGCATCATTGAGCGGGGATCCTGCGGGTTGAACTGCTTCATGAGATCTGACCAGAGGTAGCGGGCAGCCCTGAGCATTGCGACTTCCATGAAAAAATTCATCCCCACGCCGAAGAAAAACGACAGGCGCGGGGCAAATGCGTCAATGTCCAGGCCTGCGTCAAGTGCGGCCCTCACGTATTCCAGGCCGTCTGCCAGAGTAAAGGCTGTCTGCAGAACAGAGTCCGCGCCGGCCTCCATCATGTGATAGCCGCTGATGCTCACGGTGTTGAATTTGGGCATGTTTTCTGAGCAGTAGCCTATAATATCGGCAACTATCCGCATGGAGGGATCAGGCGGGTAGATATAGGTATTGCGCGTGAGGTATTCCTTTAAGATATCGTTCTGGATGGTTCCGGCAAGCTTTTCCTGGGACACGCCCTGCTCTTCCGCAGCCACTATGTAGGAGGCAAGCACAGGCAGAACAGCACCGTTCATGGTCATGGAAACAGTCATCTTGTCGAGCGGGATTTCGTTGAAAAGGACTTTCATGTCCTCGACTGTGTCCACCGGAACCCCGGCTTTCCCGACGTCTCCAACCACCCTTGGATGGTCGGAGTCAAATCCCCTGTGGGTGGCAAGGTCAAAGGCCACTGAAAGGCCCATCTGACCGGCTGCCAGGTTGCGCTTGTAAAACTCGTTTGACTCCCTGGCAGTGGAAAACCCTGCGTACTGGCGTATGGTCCACGGCCTTACAGTGTACATGGTTGCCCTTGGTCCGCGGACAAAAGGATCAAACCCCGGCAGCGTGTTTACAAAATCAATCCCCTCGGTGTCTTCTGCCGTGTACAGGGGGCCGGTGGTTATGCCTTCAGGGTTTTTCTTTTCCAGGGACTCAACAGGTTTGCCCTTGAGTTCCTTTTTCGCAAGATCGATCCATCTGGGTTTTTCTGGATGTTCAGCCATATCGGGTTTCCTTGTCCTATAATTTTCGTTGAGGCACAAAATCTTCTTTCATGACTGACTGAAACGCGGGGGTCAGCCAAAATCCGAATATCGAAATCCGAGTGGAACGATCACCAAAACCAAACGATCATCATTTCATTGTTTCTGTCATTTGATAATTTGATTTTTAGGTATTGCTTCGGATTTCGAATTTTCCAGGCTTAGCGTTCGCAAAGTTCCACGAGCACCCCGCCGGATGCTTTGGGATGGATAAAGGCGATTTTTGCCCCTCCTGCGCCGATACGCGGAGTTTCGTCTATCAGCTTTATCCCCTTTTCCTTAAGCTCTGCCAGTGCTGAGTCGATATCATCAACCCTCAGGGCGATATGATGGACCCCCTGTCCTTTTTTTTCAATAAATTTTGAAACAGGACCCTCAGGGTCTGTGGATTCCAAAAGCTCCACCTCGCTTTTATCAACCGGGAAAAAAGCTGTTTTGACTTTCTGCTGCTCAACTGTTTCCTCGCCTTCAAACGGCAGACCCAGGATATCTGACCAGAAGGCCTTGCTTTCCTGGTTGCTGTTTACCGCAACGCCGATGTGATCGATATGAAGCACTTTCATTGCCGGCACCTCGCATTTAATATGTTGGATCTGGTGAAATTCCGGACGTTTTTCCAGGCAGATAAGCGCCCTTTAAGCGTGTATGTAAGTGTTACTTACTTATTTAAAGTTATAATACCAGCGTTCAGGGGTGTCAAGCATAATCCGCACAAAAATTTCCGTTCAGCGAAATTTTTCGCCTGCCTTATAATTTCAGATTGCGGAGTTTTTATTTGATGCAGACCTTCCTTACCTCCAGCAGGTCGCAGTGGCCGCCGAAAACCTTTGATATACCGTCCTGCTTAAGGGTGGTCATTCCCTCTTTTACCGCCTGATCCCTTATTTCGTACATCATTGCGCGGCTCTGGATAAGCTGCTTTATTCCATCCGATGCAGGCAGTAGTTCATGGATTCCCATGCGGCCCCGGTAACCGGTGTTGTTGCATGCGGGGCAGCCCTTTGGCGCATAAAGCGTAAGGTCCTCTGAATAGGGTATGTTGAGGTGCCTTTCAAACTGCTCCTCGCCGTATTCCCGCACCAGTTCGTCGTATTCGCTGCGTTCCGGGTGATACGGCTGCCTGCATTCACTGCACAGGGTTCGCACCAGGCGCTGGGCCAGGATGCATATAAGGGCGTCCGAGAAATTAAAAGGATCCATGCCCATGTCCAGAAGCCGGGTCACTGTCTCGGGCGCGCTGTTGGTATGCAGGGTGGAAAAGACAAGATGGCCCGTGAGCGAGGCCTCGATTCCCATCTGGGTGGTTTCATGGTCCCTCATCTCGCCCACCATAATGACATCAGGGTCAGCCCGCAAAAAAGCACGCATAGCGGCTGCAAAATCGTATCCGATCCTGGGTTTTACCTGAACCTGGCGCAACCCTTTCTGGGTGATTTCAACAGGATCCTCAGCAGTCCATATTTTTCTTTCAATGTCGTTTATATAACGCAGGGCTGAATGCAGGGTGGTTGTCTTGCCCGATCCGGTGGGGCCGCAGACAAGAATCATTCCGTAGGGCTTGGTAACCGAGTCTATGAATGCATCGTAGTTGGACCTGGAAAATCCCATCCTGTCCAGCGGCAGCGGCTCTCCTGCTGCAAGTATTCGCATTACGACGTCTTCGAGACCCCCCTGTGTGGGCACAGTTGCAACACGGAGTTCAATGTCCTTGCCGCCGAATTTTTTAAACCTGATCTTTCCGTCCTGCGGCTTTCGCTTTTCGGCAATGTCGAGGTCCGCCATGATCTTTATCCTGGCAACGACCGCGTTTTTGTAGCTGTAAGGTATGGTCTGGTAAACCGCGCAGGCGCCGTCCACTCTTACCCTCACCCTTGTGTTCTGCCTGCCCGGATACGGCTCCAGGTGGATATCAGAGGCCCCCCTTGAATAGGCGTCAAGAATCATCTTGTTTACAAGCTGCACCACCGCCCCGCTTTCCTCGTCCACCGATTCTGTTTCTTCCTCGATGACCTCGTCTTCGTCCTGCAGCCGGGACAATATATCGTCAATTGACTGCTGGGGCCCCTGGTTTTGGGTAAACAGCTTTATAATTTCCAGAATGTCTGTTTTTACCGCTATTGCCAGCTTGATGGTCCTGCCCGGGAAAAGGGTTTTTATTTCGTCAACCCGCTTTATGTCATCAGGGTTGTCAATTGCTATGAGCACGTTTCCGTTTTCAGAGCGGATCGGCACCCAGGAGTTTTTCTTCATGAAAGGGACATTAAGCCCCCTGAGCAGTTCGGAGGGAATGGCAAGGTCGTTTCTGAACTCGATCCAGGGGATGTCATAATACCTGCCGAGAGCCTCTAAAACATCCTTCTTGGGTATTTTCAGGTTTTCGATCAGGTAGGTCTCAATAGAGACCTTTTTTTCCCTGGCCTCTGCAACCGCATTTTCAAGCTCCTTGCGGGTCATTATATGGTTTTCCAGCAGATAATCGAACTTGTTTTTTCTGCTGGCTGCCATTTTCTTCTGCTTATAAAGAGCAATACCCATGATCTTGGCAAGCTCGGAAATATTTTCCTCATCCTGTTCTGTGAAACGCCCGCCTTCCCTGCGGTTTATCAGCTGGATTACGCCGAGCATGAAGGATTTGAAAACAATGGGGGCAACCAGCACCTGTTTTGTCTTAAATCCTGTTTTCGAATCCCAGGTGCTGTCAAAGACCAGATTGGTATCTATGTCAAAAAGCTCCCGGCTGTCATATACATCGCTGATGTTGAGCATTTTCTGGCTGGAGGCGCAGAATCCCGCTATACTTGTCTTGCTCACCGGCAGCCGGATCTCCGAGACCTCGCTGCCGGACTTGAACCGCGATACCAGCTCGCGCCTGATTCCGTCCACGTAATACACTGTGATCCGCTCGGCCCCCACCAGATCAACGATCTCGTCTTTGAGATCAAAAAGAATCTCATCCAGGCTTGCCGCCGCGTATATGGCGTTGGTAATTTCCTGCAAACGCGTACGGTAGGCCACCTCAGATTTTAAATTATCCACCGTGTCCCGGGTTTCATCACCCTGTTGTCCTTGGCCGGTTCTGAGACCGGTGTTAAGTGAACCTGAATCAGTCATGCTTTTTCACCTGCATCCTACGTTTTTGCCGGCAGCCTGGTCCGGCTTTTTAATCCGTCTTCCTGGCCTGCAGGAAGCTGTAAATCTTTTTGCACCCGCCGGACACAAGGATGACCGCCATCAGGTAAAAACAAAACCGCAGAAAAACCTGCACGGAAAAAAGATAGTCCATTTGTTTTACCTGCTCCATTATGCCCGGGATCCGGAAGAAAAACGCAAGCCCCATAAACGCCAGGGCCGCGCCCCAGACCAGCTGCAGAATTTCTTGACCTGAAGGTGGAGTACGTCGCAAAATATTTTTCCTGTAAAACAATTTAGCCTTTAACATTTAACTGTTTTGCATGTATCCTCAGTGTATAGCCGCATTGCCCGAGTGTGTCAACTCGCTTTAATCGTGCGGCTTCAACCTGAAAATAAACCAGCGGAAAGGTGCAAATGGAGTCAACAAATCACCAGACAGAGCACAAACTGCAGCTGCGGAACCTCACGACCGCGGACTACAGGGACGTAAAGGAAATCATGGACCAGGTATACCCGGACAAGATGGGCGCATGGGACAAAAGCGAGTTCCATACCCTTATCAGCCGGTTTCCCGAGGGCCAGATCTGCATCGAGGACAAGGGCAAGGTGATAGCAGCAGCACTGAGTATAATAGTGCATTCAGACATTTATGAGGAAAAGCACTCTTACGACGACGTAGTGGGAAACGGCAGATTAAACAATCATGACCCCGACGGAGACGTGCTCTACGGAATCGACATATTCGTTCACCCGGAATACAGGGGCCTGCGACTGGGAAGGCGGCTGTATGACGCCAGAAAGGAACTGTGCGAAGAACTCAACCTCAGGGGCATCATTTTCGGCGGCCGTATACCGGGCTACAACAAGCACCACGAAGAACTCACCCCCCAGCAGTATATCCAGAAGGTAAAAAACAACGAGATCTACGACCCGGTGCTTTCATTTCAGCTTGCCAATGATTTCCACATAAAAAAAATACTCAAGGACTATATTCCGGAAGACAGCCAGTCCCGGGCCTACGGGATCCTCATGGAATGGAACAACATATATTACGAAAAAAAGCGCAAACTCTTCGGAGGCAGAAAAGCATATCCGCGAATCGGGGTTGTTCAGTGGCAGATGCGTCCGTTCGCCTCATTTGACGACTTTATCCAGCAGGCTGAATTTTTCGTGGACGCAGTGGCCGGATACAACTCGGATCTTGTTCTTTTCCCTGAGCTTTTAAACGCGCCCCTGCTGCGCAACTTCAACCAGGAAAACCCGGCGGAATCCATGCGCTCGCTGGCTGAATACACCGAGCCTTTAAGGGAATCCTTTCTCCAGATGGCACTGGCCTACAACATAAACATAGTTGCAGGCAGCGTGCCTGAATACATAGACGATCATCTCTACAATGTATCTTATCTGTGCAGAAGGGACGGAACGTGGGATGCCCAGTACAAGCTGCACATAACTCCGGATGAATCGCTTTACTGGGGCCTGCGCGGAGGCAGCGACCTCAGGGTTTTTAACACTGACATGGGAAAGATCGGAATACTGGTCTGCTATGACATAGAATTCCCTGAACTGTCCCGGCACCTGGTGGACAAGGGGATGAACATACTGCTGGTGCCCTACTGGACAGACACCAAAAACGCCTACCTGCGCGTGAGAAGATGCGCCCAGGCCCGGGCCATTGAAAACGAGTGCTATGTTGCCGTATCAGGCAGCGTGGGCAACCTGCCCAGAGTGGAAAACATGGACATACAGTATTCCCAGGCAGCGGTGTTTACTCCCTCGGATTTTGCCTTTCCACACGACGCGATAGCTGCAGAAGCAACCCCGAACACTGAAATGACCCTCATGGTGGACCTGGACCTCGATCTTTTAAAGGAACTGCGCCAGCAGGGAAGCGTGCGCAATCTGCAGAGCCGGAGAAACGACCTTTACAAGATCCTCTGGAAACCTGCAACAGGTGCCCTGGAGTATTCCATATAAAACCAGGCAAAAAAGAAGCGCAAATAGGCTTCAGGCAGCACAGGGGGAGGAAATTATTTAAAACGGCCTTCTTGCCTCCAGGTTTTCCAGGCGTTCGTCAAAATCGGCGCGCCTGGCATCAGCCTCTGCGGACAATTCCTCCAGGCGTTCAAAGCCTGCATCTATTTTTTCGCGGCATTCGTGCAGCTGCCGGGAAAGCTCCGCGATTTTCCCTCCCCCGCCGTTTGATGAGGCTTCCTGCATTTTCCGGTTGAGTTCCCCGAGCCTTGCCTCCCACTGCACGATATCGTCTTCCGTGTTTTCGATTTTTTTCTCCAGGGGCTTTAAGACACTGCCCTTTTCAGCCAGGATCTCGGATCGCAGTCTTCTGAATTCCTTCCTGCTGATTTCCGGGCCGTTCTGCCGGTCTGCCGAAGCCGGACAATGCCGCGAAACATCTTCGTCTTCCCGCCAGCCCACATCTTCTAAAAACCGCTGGTAAGTGCCGTCGAACACATCTATGCCCCCTGCCTGAAACACCACCAGGCGTTCGGCAAGTGCATGGAGAAACATTTCATTGTGAGTAACCATAACCACAGCGCCGTCAAAATTATCAATGGCTGAAAGAAGGGCATCGGCAGACTCCATGTCAAAATGGTTTGTGGGCTCATCCAGCAGCAGGAAATTAACAGGCCTGGCAAGGAGCCTGCCGAGCATGACCCTGCATTTTTCACCGCCTGATAGCACGCGTATCTTTTTCAGGGCCTGCTCTCCCTCAAAAAGCATGGCCCCGCAGATACTGCGGGCCCCCTGCCTTCCCATGTCGGGGTTTGCCGACAGGACCTCTTCTTCCACGGTGCGCTCATCAGAAAGAGTATGTATGTTTGTCTGCTCAAACAGGCCCCTGACGCTGTTGGGGTGGTTTTCAATTCTGCCCGAGTCAGGGGCGAGATCTCCTGCCAGCATCCTGAGCAGGGTGGTCTTGCCTGCACCGTTTCTGCCCACAATGCAGATGCGCTCCCGGGGGCCTATGGAGATTGAAAAATCAGAGATCAAGGGCCCGCTGCCGGCCTGCTGCGTGTCATAGGAAAAAGAAAGGTTTTGCGCGCTCAACACGTATTTGCCGGAAAACGGAATGCTGTTAAATGAAAAATCCAGGGTCTTTGCTTTTTCCAGCCTCTGTTTCCGGGTGAGCTTGTTAAGTGTCTTTACCCTTGACTGCACGAGATTGGCAAGCCTGGCCTTGGCCCGGAAACGATTTATGAACTGTTCTATATCCTTTCTGCGCTTCTCATCGTTCTGACGGGTTTTTTCGTATACTTCTTCTTCCTGTGCGATCCAGGAGTAATACTTTTCCGTGCTGCCCGGGACTTTTCGCACCTTTCTGCGGTGGATGCCCGCGATATGGGTGACCACCTGGTCCATGAAGCTTCTGTCATGCGTGATAACAAACAGCTCTCCCGGCCAGTTTACAAGAAAGCGCCTGATCCAGCGTATGGAGGTAATGTCCAGGTAGTTGGTGGGTTCGTCGAGCAAAAGCATATCAGGTCTTGACACCAGAACCCCTGCAAGATTAAGCCGCACCTGGTAGCCGCCTGAAAATTCGGAAGGCGGCCTTTGCATGTCTTGTTCTGAAAACCCCAGCCCGGCAAGAATTTTTTCCGCCTGCCAGTGCTGGCCCTCTGAATCGGCCGGAAGCCCTTTCATGCATTCTTCCAGGACTGTGGGGGAAGAAAATTCAAGCGACTGCGAAACATGGCCGATACGGTAATTTTTGGGACAGCTTACAATGCCAGAATCAGGGGACTCTTCTCCCAGGATTATCCTGAAAAGAGTGGTTTTTCCATGGCCGTTTCTGCCCACAAGGCCGACGCGCTCTCCGGAGTTGACCCGGAAGCTGATGTTGTCGAAAAGCACGGTTCCGCCGTAGCTTTTGCTCAAACCCTCGATATTGATCATACGCGGTTATCACGATTTATCTATTTCAAGTTTGCTGCACCTGTAGCGAAACGAGCGGAAACTTATTCCCAGCAGCTCGGCAGCCTTGTTCTTGTTGCCGCCTGAGCAGTAAAGCGCCTTTTCAAGGTAGGCACGCTCGATTTCCTCAAGGATGCTGTCCAGAGAAACTCCCTTGGCGACTTCGTCGAGATCGAACCTCCTGTTTTCGATTCCTTCTATCCATCGGCGCTTGTGAATTGAAAGGGAAAGATTGTCAGGCAGCAAGATGTTTGTTGTGGACAAAGCCACGCTGCGCTCTATAAGATTTTCAAGTTCACGGATATTTCCGGGAAAATCATATTTCTGAAGCAGATCCACTGCATATGAAGAAATCTTGGTCATCTCTTTTCCGGCCTGCCTGGAGTATTTTTCCAGAAAGTGCTGGGCCAGCGGGCGCAGGTCCCCCTTGCGCTCCCTTAGAGGCGGGACCTTGATTTCAACCACATTTAACCTGTAATAAAGGTCCTCGCGGAAACGCCCCTCTATCACCTCGTCTTCCAGTCGCTTGTTGGTGGCGGAGATTATTCTTATGTCAACAGAAACATCTTCGTTTGCGCCAACAGGCTTAAATGAGCGCTCCTGGACCACCCGCAGCAGCTTGACCTGCATTGCCTGGCTTAAATCCCCGACTTCGTCGAGAAAAACGGTTCCGGTGTCGGCGGCTTCAAAAAGTCCTTTTTTGTCTGCTGCCGCCCCTGTGAATGCCCCTTTTTTATATCCGAAAAACTCGCTTTCCATAAGGGACTCAGGGATGCTGCCGCAGTTTATGACCACGAACGGCCTGCCCGCGCGGTTGCTCTTGTTATGTATGGCCCGGGCGATAAGCTCCTTGCCTGTGCCGCTTTCACCAGTGATCATAACGTTTGTCCTGGTGGGGGCCACCTGCTCTATGAGCGCGTAAATATGCTTCATCCTGGGGCTGTTGCCCACCAGGAGCCCGAAATGAAGACTTTCACGCAGTTCGTCTTCAAGCCGTTTTTTCTCATCCGAAAGGGTCTTTAGCTCCAGGGCCTTTGATATGGTCTGCTTTAGCTCGTCGTTGTCAAAAGGTTTGGGCAGATAATCATATGCCCCCTCGTTCATTGCCTCAACTGCGTTTTCCGCCGTGGCATAGGCGGAAATCATTATCATAACAGTATCAGGGTTCACGGCCTTGGCCTTGCGCAAAACGTCAAGGCCGCTTATGTCCCCGAGGCGTATATCGCAGAGCACGAGATCAAACGAGTCCTGCTCAAGCATGGCGTTTGCCTGAGTGCCTGTTTCAGCGCTTTTTACTCCGTATCCTTCCCTGCTGAGCATGATTTCCAGAAATTCTCTCATGCTCAGTTCATCGTCAACTATTAGGAGGTTCGATCTGTCTGTCATATTTTATAGAAAACTACTGTTGCGGGTCATTTGAAAGGTTGAAAACGATTTTGCCGCCTGCAATGGTATATACGGCACGACCCCTGAGATTCCAGCCGTCAAACGGGGAGTTGCGGCTTTTGGAGCTGCCTTTGCCAGCTCTGTAGGTATATTCGTATGAAGGATCGATTATAGTGATATCAGCCGGCAGGCCGGGGGCAATTCCGCAGGGTTTTCCAATTATTTTAGCAGGGTTTTTCGACATTGCAGCAACGAGCTGCTGCAGGGAAACAATCCCTTTTTCCACAATGGCAAGCCCGAGGCCAAGAGAGGTTTCCAGTCCTATAATCCCGTTTGCCGCAAGGTCGAATTCAATTTCTTTTTCAACCTGAGCGTGCGGGGCATGATCCGTGGCAACCGCGTCAATTGTACCGTCTGCAAGACCATCTGCAACTGCCTGTCTGTCTTGTTCGCAACGAAGCGGAGGATTCATCTTTGCACGGGTGTCATAGGATTTCACGGCTTCATCCGTGAGCGTGAAATAATGTGGGGCGGTTTCTGCGGTCACAGGCGCGCCTCTTGCCTTTGCAGCCCTTATCGCCTCCACGGACTGCCGCGTGCTCACGTGGGCAATATGAACAGGCGTGCCCGTGAGTTCGCTTAACGCAATATCGCGCATAACCATGACGCTTTCGGCTGCATTGGGGACACCGGAAAGCCCGGTAAGAGTCGATACTGCTCCCTCGTTTATGACCCCTCCTGAAAGACCGGGATCCTCGCAGTGCGAAATCACGGCAAGCCCGATGCTCCCGGCGTATTCCAGCGCCCGGCGCATGAGCTGGGAATCAGCCACCGGCTTTCCGTCATCAGAAACCCCAACCGCGCCGGCCTCCTTTAATTCACCGTATTCAGCGAGCTGCTCGCCGCAGAGGCCAACGCTTACAGCAGTCACCGGGTAAACCCTCACCCCGCAGCAGCGTGATGCCTGCTCGATTATGTAGCGGGTAACAGATGCGGAATCGTTTACCGGGGAAGTGTTGGGCATGCAGCATACTGCGGTAAAACCTCCCGCAGCCGCGGCCCTGGTGCCTGTTTCTATGGTTTCTTTGTACTCCTGGCCGGGTTCGCGAAGGTGAACATGCATATCAATCAGCCCGGGGACCACCACCAGGCCGGATGCGTCTATTACCGCTGCAGAAGGCAGTCCGGCCTCCATGTCTGCTGCCCGGCCTTCGCCGAGTGTTCGGACTTCTGCAATCCTGCCGTCCTCAATAAGTATGTCGGCGGCGGCGTCAAAAACACCGGGATCGAGGACCCGCCCGCCTTTAATAAGCATCTGCATCCCGCATACCTCCTGAGACCAGGTAATAAAGTGCCATTCTAAGGGCAACTCCGTTGGCGACCTGTTCCAGGATAACCGAAAAAGGCCCGTCTGCAGCCTCCTGGCAGATTTCAACACCCCGGTTCATTGGTCCCGGGTGCATGATCAGCGCATCAGGTTTAATTTTTGAAAGCCGTGCGGCGTTAAGCCCGTACTGCGCTGCATACTCCCTTTCGGTGGGAAAAAGGAACCTTCGCTGGCGTTCTTTCTGGATTCTTAGCATGATAATCACGTCAGCTCCTGTAACAGCATCGTCAACGCTTTTTGCAACCTCCGCACCGAGCTGATCTATACCGGGCGGTATCATGGTTGCTGGTCCGGAAACTGTTACCGCGGCACCCATCCTGGAAAATCCAAGGATGTCGGATCTTGCCACCCTGCTGTGTGCAATATCACCTATTATTGAAACGTTGAGTCCCTCAAGTGTACCCTTGGCCTCTTTTACTGTCATCATGTCGAGCAGGGCCTGGGTGGGATGGGCATGCATTCCGTCGCCCGCGTTTATGACAGAGACGTCAAGGCTGCGGGCAAGCATCAGGGCGGCGCCTGCGGACGCATGGCGCATAACTATTATATCAGGACTCATTGCCTGGAGGTTTCTGGCTGTATCCATAAGGGTTTCGCCCTTGACGATGCTGCTCGATGCTGCGGCAATTGCCACGCTGTCCGCGGAAAGACGCTTTGCGGCAATATCAAAGGAAATCCTGGTGCGGGTGCTTGGCTCCAGGAAAAACAAAACTACGGTTTTGCCTCGCAGAGTGGGAACTTTTTTAATCGGCCTTCTGGAAATCTCCTTTAAGCCGAAAGCGGTTTCCAGAATAAAATCGATTTCTTCCACGGAAAGCGACTCAATGTCCAGGATATCCTTTTTTGTCCACTTCATTGGCACGATTCCCGGTTATTCCAAAGTTTTGCCGATCCGGCCCCACCTGACCCCGAAATCTTCCTTATCCCAGGACCAGTAAATTATAAAAGCCTCGCCCTTTAAGGCAGATTCCTTAACAAACCCCCAGAATCTGGAATCATAGCTGTTGTCACGGTTGTCGCCCAATACAAAGTATCCGCCTTGCGGAACCGTGACAGGCCCGAAATTGTCGCGCTTGTTCTCGGATGCCGGAATCATTCCGTCTCCGTTATGCTTGATGGTATAATTATCCGCGCGTTCTCCGTTGACGTATACCTTCTTGTTTCTTATCTCCACAACATCGCCGGGAACGGCCACCACTCTTTTGATAAAGTCCTTGTCCGGCTCAACCGGATATTCAAAAACAATTATATCCCCCCGGTCAGGCTCGCTCACAGGAATGATCGTGGTATTGGTTACAGGCAGCCTGACTCCGTAGATGAATTTGTTTACAAGAATATGATCACCTACCTGAAGCGTCGGCTCCATTGAACCTGAAGGTATTTTAAAGGCCTGCACCAAGAAGGCCCGGATAAAAAGGGCAAGCAAAACCGCAATAACAATTGCCTCAATGTTTTCCCTGAGCCTGCTTTTGCGCTTTTGCCCGTTTTCCCCGGAATTTTGTCCGGTCTTATTTTTGGGTTTTCTTTTCAGCATTAAGAAAGTTTTTTTGAAACCAGGATGTTTTGAAACCAGGATGAACAGAATAAAAAATAGCTCAATTCATAGGGAATATCAACGGTGTTACTTTTCTTCAGCCATCTCTTTCACCTTGTCGAGTTTTTGGGTGACATTGTTTTCAATCCAGGAACCATCCCACCATTCCATCGGCTCCACGAAAATATCATTAACAAACATGCCGTAGTGAAGGTGATCTCCCCCCGCAAGGCCGGTCGTGCCTGTAACGCCGACTATCTCGCCCTTGTCGACCTCATCGCCCTGTGAAACGTCAGCCCGGCTTAAATGGGCGTAAACCGAAAACACACCGAATCCGTGATCAATTGTCACGACATTGCCGTAAATACCTGCCCTGCCCGCAAAGGCCACCCTTCCTCCGTTGGCTGCAGGCACTGGCGCATGCCTTACAGAGGCAAGGTCTGTGCCCATGTGCACCTGCTTGTCTATTTCACTTCCCTTGTGCATGTAGCTCCGGCGGTCCGCAAAACCTGCCATGCGCTCGGAATTCGGCAGCTGCAGGAAACTTCCCTCCCAGTGCATATCAGAGTCGCTTTGCTCCCCGGGTGAAAGTATGGTCTCATTGTTTTTCTTCCTGAGATCCCGGTTTACAAACAAAAACTGGTCCACAGGGGATTCATCCTCCGGGAAGCCTTCCTCATTATGGAATTTGGGCAGAATTTTTTTCAAAAAACCATCTGTTATATCAAGAGTAGCGGATTTAAACCGCCTTTGCCTCAGGTGAACCGGAAATCCGCTGCGGCCGGTGTTTCCCGCTCTGTCCTCTGCCTCAACGTACATGTCCGCATCCGCTTCCTGGTCATGGGCAAGACCGAAAAACGCAATGCAGATCCCGGGATCATCAAAGTACCCGCTGTATCCCGGAAAAAAATGACCATCCACTGAGACGCCGTGTTTGGGGCAGTCTTCTGACAGCCTGTATGCAATCAGGCCGGCGCCGCCCTGGCTTACATTATGCTGATTGGTGAGAACCTCAACATGAGGAGAAGTTGTGTCAACCACCAGGTCCTTTTCGGATATGGCACTGTTGCCGGAAAACCCGTTTCTCCAGGAATAATCCCATGCCTCCACCCGCAGAAGAACCTTGCCGTCTGAAACTCCGAGTTCCCGGGGATCCATGTCTACGCTGAAGCCTTGCGGATCGTGTTTGCCTGCGGATTCGTCTTTTCCGTATTGCTCATCCATGAGTACATCTTCACTTTCATCCTGCACCAGGGTGATTCTTATTCTTCGGATCCCGCTTTTCTCATCCCATGCTTCACCTTCAATCCGGTGATCTTCGGAGATATACTCATCTTCCATGTTGAGCTCGATACGAGGTTCTCCGCCTTCAAAGCCTGAAAATACAAGCCATACAGCCGCACCGATCACAAGCGCTCCTAATGCCGCGGCCAGAAAATATTTAAACCCTTTTCCCTGCTGTCTTTTTCTTGATGCCATAACCTCTTTCCTGTCTGAAATTGATCAAAAAGTATCTTTATCAGCTCGGTGTTTTTGTGGCAAGGCCTTATTTTCGCATCTTGACTTTTGTAATCCTGCGGGGTAACAGGAGGCATGAATTTTGCGGCGCAAAACCATGGCCGCTGAAATAAATCCGGACTTTAACCTGTTAGGGTAAAAAGGCCGGCAAGGCACCATACGGCAAAGGAAAGTTAACATGAAACCGGTATACGTAGACCGCATCGCGCTGGGCGGCGGGCAGTTTGTACTCGTGGCCGGCCCCTGCGTGATTGAGGATCTTAAGACCACGTTGAACACAGCCCTTACCCTCAGGGAAATAACCCGCAGGCTGGACATACCTTTTATTTTCAAGGCCTCCTACGACAAGGCCAACCGGACCTCGATCAATTCATACCGGGGCCCGGGGCTTGAAAAAGGCCTGGATGTTCTTGCGCGGATCCGCAGGGAGGCAGAAGTGCCGATAGTTTCTGACGTTCATGGCATAGAAGAAGTTGAGGCTGCAGCAGAAGTGCTCGATATGATACAGATACCCGCTTTTTTGTGCCGCCAGACCGACCTTGTGGCTGCAGCCGCCCGGACTGGCAAGCCTGTTAACATCAAAAAGGGCCAGTTCCTCGCTCCCTGGGACATGGTCAATGCGGCCGAAAAAGCAAGGCATAGCGGCAATGACCGGGTTGTACTTACTGAACGCGGCGCGTCTTTCGGCTACAACAACCTGGTGTCTGACATGAGAAGCATTCCAATTATGCGCGATACCGGATGCCCGGTAATTTTTGACGCCACCCACAGTGTCCAGCTTCCGGGAGGAGCCGGGGGAGCCTCCGCCGGACAGCGAGAGTTCGCGCCCGTCCTTGCAAGGGCGGCCCTGGCAGCCGGAGCGGACGGCATATTCATGGAAATACACCCGGATCCTGATAAGGCAATGTCAGACGGACCGAATTCCATCGCCCTGGATGACGCGGAAAAAATACTAGCCGGTCTCAAGGCCATAGACGAAGCAATGGCGCGGATAGGATCATGAGCGACAACGGTCTTGAACAAATAAGGCTTCTGCTGTTTGATGCAGACGGGGTTCTTACCACAGGTCAGATAGTTTACAGCAGCGGCGGGGAGGAATCCAAATCCTTTGATGTCAGGGACGGATTCGGAATCCGCATGCTAAAAGAAGCCGGCCTGATGACCGGCATTATAACCGGCCGTCATTCCGAGGCACTGGAACGCAGGGCCGGGGAGTTAAAAATCGATTTCTGCCGCTTCGGCGCTCGGGACAAAAAGGCCCTGCTTGAAGGAATCCTTGAACAGTCGGGATGCAGCAGGCAGCAGACGGCTTTTATCGGCGACGACCTTATTGACATCGGGATTATGAAAAGCGTCGGTGTGGGGATTGCGGTGGCAGACGCCCATGAAGCTGTAAGGCAGCACGCCCGAATAGTTACCTCCAGGCCCGGAGGCAGGGGCGCGGTTCGTGAAGTCTGCGAGCGCATCCTCAAGGCCGGGGGTCTATGGGAGGATATCCTTAAATCTTGGGTTCAATCAGATTTTCCAGATTCAGGAGCATGAAAAGCTTCAGGCGGATACTTGCCTTTACTGTAACAGTTCTGGCCATCCTCCTGGTGCTTGCCTTTGTACGGTACCGGATGCAGACCGGCTCAGTGGAAAAGCCGCAGAAGCCTGAAAGCTCTGAAGCAGACCTTTCGGTAAAGGGGTTTAACCACACGGCCACAAGCCAGGGACGCACCTCCTGGATACTCAGCGCGGAATCGGCAAGGATGTTTTCGGACCGGAACAGGGCTGAATTGACAGATGTGGATGTGACATTTTTCACGGAAAACAGAAGCAGTGTTCATCTGACTGCGCAGAAGGGAGAATTTAATACCGAAACCAAAGACATGTCTGCCAGCGGTTCGGTACTGGGCAGGCATAAAGGATATATACTGACCACCGAAAGCTTGCATTACACAAGCGAGTCCAATATAATAGATACAGACGCACCGGTTTCCGTCGCAGGAGACAGTTCAAGATTTACAGCTGATTCGGGAAAATTTGAGCTTGACACCGAAACATTGATTCTGGATGGTCATGTAGAGGTACGGATGAATCAAATTGACAACTGACACGCCCTTCACAACAACAGGAAAAGCCCCGGCGATACTGATCGCGGTATTTTTGTGCCTGGCTGTCGCGACTGTTTTTCCCTGCCATGCCCAGCAGGCCTCAGGGCCCATGTTTGACCCCGGCGGCGGGGAGATACGTATCAAATCTGACCGTATGAAAATGCAGACAGGAGGGGATTCCGCAGAATTCACAGGAAACGTGCATGCAGTCCAGGGGGATACGTCTGTGCGTTCAGACCGGCTGAAGATTTTTTACAGGTCCGGGGCAAACCCCGGGCAGCAGGAAGACGGAATGACAGAAGAGGCCATAGAGAGAATAGATGCGGGAGGAAACGTAATTATCGATTCCAGGGACACCACTGCAACAGCTGAAAAGGCCATCTACACCTCGCAGGACGGACTGCTGAAGCTCTTCGGACTTCCAGCGCGCATTGAGAGCAGCGACAGCGTGATAACAGGCAAAGAGGTCACCATGAACCGGGATACCGGCGAGATTGAAGTCCATGGAGACGACAGTGACCGGGTGGAAGCTGTTTTTAAGCCGTCACAAGATTCAGGAGATGATGAATCCGAACTGCCGGACTCCGGCCCGGACAGATAAAAAATGACAAGAACCCTTGAAATCAAAGAGCTGGTAAAAATCTATGACGGCAAAAAAGTTGTTGACAGGGTTAACCTTGACGTGCGCGGAGGAGAGGTGGTAGGGCTTCTGGGCCCCAACGGAGCAGGCAAAACCACAACTTTCTACATGACCGTAGGCATGATAAGACCCGACGGCGGCAGCGTACTTCTTGATTCCGAGGACATAACCCTTCTGCCCATGCACCAGAGGGCCAGAAAAGGCGTTGGATACCTGCCCCAGGAAGCATCGGTTTTCAAAAAACTAAGCGTCCGGGACAACCTTATGGTGGTCCTTGAAACCCTTCCCCTCTCAAAGGGGCAGCAAAAAGAAAAAGCCGAAGAGCTGCTCTCGGAACTGGGGATTCAGAGGCTCTCCTCACAGAAAGCAGGTTTTCTTTCAGGCGGGGAACGCAGAAGGCTTGAAATAAGCCGGGCCCTTGCCACAGACCCGGCATTTATACTTCTTGACGAGCCGTTTGCCGGAATAGATCCCCTGGCGGTGATTGATATCCAGAACATAATCTCTCACCTTACCGGACGAGGCATAGGGATACTGATCTCGGACCACAACGTCCGCGAGACTCTCGGGGCGTGCGACAATGCGTATATACTAAACAACGGGCAGGTGCTCGAATCCGGAGGGCCTGAAAAGATTGCTCAAAGTCCGGCTGCCCGCGAAATCTATCTTGGAGAAAAGTTCAGACTCTGAAATGGCCATTGAACTTCAACAAAACTTAAAGCTCCAGCAGCAGCTTGTGATGACTCCCCAGCTGCAGATGGCTATCAAGCTTCTGCAGTTATCACGCATGGAACTGGTGGAAATGGTTCGCCAGGAGCTGGAATCAAACCCTATCCTCGAAGAGGCGGAAACGGTTGAAGCACGCGAGGAGGCATCTGAAGAGGCGCCTGAAAGGCCAGAAAATCCGGATTCAAAGGAAGTCACGGTGGAGGAGTCCTTTGACAGCAACCTGGACTGGCAGCAGTATATGGATGAATACAGTTCAGTGGGCAAGGCCCATTTTGAATCCGAAGAAAAGGAAGCCCCGAATTACGAGGCCTTCACAGCCAGCTCCACCACGCTTTTCGACCACCTGCGCTGGCAGCTGCTTATGACAAGGCCCACTTCTGAAGAAGAAACAGCAGGCAGCCTGATAATCGGCAACCTCAACAAATACGGCTACCTGGACGCCCCTGTAGAAGAGATCGCTTCAATGGCAGGCATAACAGTATCAAAAGTTGAAGAAGTGCTCTCGGTTATGCAGACCTTTGATCCGCCGGGCATCTGTGCACGAAATCTGGCCGAGTGCCTTATGATCCAGGCTCGCCAGCTTGGCGTGGACGACGATCTTGTTACAGCCATTATCAGGTATCACCTCAAGGACCTTGAAAACAGGCGTTATCAGGCAATAGCAAAAAGCCTGAAAGCCGACATGCAGAATGTTTCAGCAGCAATAAACCTTATCAGGCAGCTGGACCCGGTTCCCGGATACCGATTCGGCCCGGAGGAAGACCACATCTACATCACCCCTGATGTTTACGTTTACAGGGAGGGTGATGACTACGTGGTAATGTTAAACGATGACGACATCCCCCAGCTTCATATCAACAGCTATTACAGGCAGGCGGTAAAAAACGGACAGACGCTTAACAAGGACACTCGTGCATACATACGTGACCGCCTTCGCTCTGCTGAATGGTTTATAAAAAGCATTCAACAGAGACGGAAAACAATCTACAACGTTATGGAGAGCATAGTAAAATTCCAGCGCGAGTTTTTCGACCACGGAACCTCTCATTTAAAACCCATGGTCCTGCGCGACGTTGCAGAGGACATAAACATGCATGAATCAACCATCAGCCGTGTGACCACAAACAAATACGCTCATACACCGCACGGCATATTCGAACTGAAATTCTTTTTCAACAGCTCGATTAACCGGGCAGACGGCCAAACCATTGCTTCTGCCAGTGTACAGGAAGAGATGCGCAGCATCATTTCAGGAGAAAACCCCAAAAAACCTTTTAGCGACAAAAAGATAGCGGAGCTGCTTGAAGAATCCTCCGGCATAAGGATTGCCAGGAGGACTGTGGCGAAGTACAGGGAGATGATGGGCATTCTTCCTTCGAGCAAACGAAAACAGTTATAAACCAAGGAGGCGGCTATTCATGCAAACCACCGTAACCTTCAAGAATCTTGATCCTTCCGATCATCTGAAGAATTACGTATCCACAAAACTTGACCGCTTTGACAAACTGCTCGATAACCCGGCAGAAGCCCACGTGGTGCTTACTGTGGAAAAAATCAGGCATATTGCTGAAATCAGGCTCAAGGGAGACAGGCTAAACATCGTGTGCAGGGAAAAATCCAGCGACATGTACTCTTCCATAGACCTGGCCCTTGACAAACTGGAAAAGCAGTTAAAGAAACAGAAATCAAAAATCAAGGATCGCCGTCAGGGCGGCAGAGGGGAAGATAAAAGCGGAAGGGCTGCTGCTGCTGCAGAGCCAGCCCCTTCAGAGCCTCTTGCGGAAGACAACCCGGCTCCCAGGGTGATAACCCAGAACATTGAATACAAGCCCATGGATATAGAAGAAGCAACAATGCAGATGGAACTGATCTCTGATAACTTCCTGGTTTTCAGAAATGCAAGGACCAACCAGATCAATGTGCTATACAGGCGCAATGACGGTGATCTCGGATTAATCCAGCCCGTGAGCTGAAGCGGCAATAAAGCCGCAGGCAGCCGGAAACCTGAGAATGAAATTTTTCCGCTCCAGGGCGGCATCTGCATGCGGACTTTTGAATAAGGCGCCAATGCTATGAAAATACTCGATTACATAAGCAGGGAAAACACGCTGACCGAACTTGAGTCCACAGATAAAAAGGGCGTGATCGACGAACTTGCCGAACCCGTGGCAGAGCAAACCGGTTTAAATCACCGCGAAATTGTCCGCGTGCTCATAGAGCGCGAAAGACTTGGAAGCACGGGCATAGGCGACGGAATCGCAATCCCTCACGGAAAGATCAGCAGCCTGGACTCTCTTGTACTGGGCTTCGGACTGAGCCGCAAGGGTGTAAATTTCGAGGCAATCGACGGCAAGCCTGCGCATATATTTTTTCTGCTGCTAAGCCCGGACAATTCCACGGGTCTTCATCTGCGGATCCTTGCCAGAATTTCAAAACTGCTCAGGGAAGAGTCCTTCAAACAGCAGCTCATGCGCTCAAAAACACCTGAGGACGTGATTGAAACAATCCGGGAGGTGGATGAGGATTTCTGATGCACGGGCACAAAATCATCATCATAACAGGAATTTCTGGGTCAGGCAAAAGCGTTGCGCTTGCAGCACTGGAAGATGCGGGCTTCTACTGCGTGGACAACATGCCGGTCAAGCTGCTGCCCAAGTTCATGGAACTTCCGATGCAGGCTACCTCTGAGATATCCGGGCTTGCCTTTGTAATGGATATGCGCGAGAAGGGGTTTATTAAAACATTTCCGGAAATTTACCACGGTCTTCGCAGCAAGGGCTATGACATTGAAATACTTTTCATTGAAGCAGAAGAAAACGTGGTTCTCCGGCGCTACAGCCAGACCCGGCGCCACCACCCGCTGGCCCAGGACCTTACACTGCAGGAAGGCATCCGCGCCGAAATAGAACAAATGGCAGGTATAAGAGAGTTTGCAGACCGTATCATAGATACCTCAGACTATAACATCCACGATCTCAAGTCCGTGATCATTAACCTGGTTGAACACGTGGTTCACGCAAGGCCGATGCGGATTCATATAATATCATTCGGCTACAAACATGGAATCCCCCATGATGCAGACCTGATAATGGATGTGCGCTTCATAACCAATCCTTATTTCATCCCTGAACTAAAGCCCCTTGACGGCAGAAACAAGTCAGTGCGCGACTTTGTGGTAAAAAACGCCACTGCCCGGACGTTTCTGGAAAAATTTCATGATTTGATTGACTTTTTGCTGCCACTCTACGAAAAGGAGGGCAAAGCGTATCTCACGATCGCAATGGGGTGCACAGGCGGCCAGCACCGGTCGGTTGCCGTATCGGAAGTACTGCATGAATACCTGAATACACCGGGCCGCCCCGTAAAACTGACGCACCGTGATGTGGACATCAAAACCTGACAGCTCTGAGGATTTTTTATGGTAGGCATAGTTATCGTCACCCACGGACAGCTGGGAGAGGCTCTTATAGAAACCGCAACAATGATCTTTGATGAAAGGCCCAAAGAAGTTGTCTCAGTATCTATTGACTTGTCCGTGGATGTGAATAAACTTACAAGCAGGATAAAAAAAGCGATAAGCTCAGTAAACAACAATGACGGCATTATAATACTCACCGACATGTTCGGGGGTACGCCTTCTAACCTGAGCTATTCGTTTCTCGAAGAAGGCAGAATCGAAGTGATATCAGGCGTGAATCTGCCCGTACTGATAAAGGCCGCCAATCTCAGAAACCGCGGCAAGGAGCTGCCCGAGATGGTAAAGACCATTGAGGAATACGGCAAAAAAAGCATATCTCTTGCCTCCGACATCCTGAAGGGGAACAAGCGTGGCTAGTGGAATTTTT